>REEE01000329.1 GCA_007695245.1 Candidatus Competibacteraceae bacterium
CCTTGGCGGGAGCGGGTTGGGCGGGAGGGGCGGCTCCCTCCTCTTTGGCGGGAGCGGATTGGGCGGGAGGGGCCGCTCCCTCTTCCTTGGCGGGAGCGGGTTGGGGTGAGGGGGCAGTCGCCGCCGCTTCCAGCAGCAGAATCACGTCGCCTTCCGATATCTTGTCGCCGACCTTGACCTTCAGCTCCTTGACCGTACCCGTCTGAGACGCGGGCACCTCCATGGACGCCTTGTCGCTTTCCAGCATGATCATGGGATCTTCCAGGGCGAGCGCATCGCCCGGTTTGACCAGGACTTCGATGACCTCCACGCCCTTGAAGTCGCCGATGTCGGGAACCTTGATTTCGATGATTTCGCTCATGAAATTCTCCTAGAGCACGAGTCGGCGGATGTCGCCCAGCAACTGCGCCAGATAGACGTTAAAACGGGTCGCCAACGCCCCGTCGATGACCCGATGATCGGCGGTCAGCGAGAGCGGCATCATCAGGCGCGGCGCGAACTGTTGGCCGTCCCACACGGGTTTCATCGCGGACTTGCTGACGCCCAGGATCGCCACTTCCGGCGCGTTGATGATCGGCGAGAAAGACGTGCCGCCAATCCCGCCGACCGAGGAGATGGTGAAGCAGGCCCCCTGCATTTCCGCTGGACCCAGTTTGCCGTCGCGGGCCTTCTTGGCCAGTTCGCCGGTCTCCCGGGCGATGTCGAAGATGCCTTTCTGGTCGGCGTCCTTGACCACCGGCACCACCAGGCCGTTCGGCGTGTCGGCGGCGAAGGCGATGTGAAAGTACTGCTTGTAGACCAGATTCTCGCCATCCAGCGACGTGTTGAAGTCCGGGAATTGTTGCATGGCCCGAACGCACGCCTTGATCAGGAACGCCAGCATGGTCAGCTTGACGCCGCCGCTCTTTTCGTTCTCCTGATTGATCCGCAGGCGAAAGGCTTCCAGATCGGTGGTGTCGGCCTCCTCAAAATAGGTGACCGCCGGGATCATGACCCAGTTGCGCGCCAGGTTGGCCCCAGAGAGTTTCTTGATCCGCGCCAGGGGCTTGGATTCGACCGGGCCAAACTTGGCGAAATCCACCTTCGGCCAGGGCAGCAATTCCAAACCGCCGACCCCACCGCCGGCGGGAGCCGCACTTGGAGCCGCACCGGTCATTACCCCCTTCACGAAGGCTTGCACGTCTTCCTTGAGAATTCGGCCCTTGGGACCGGACCCCTGGCTCAACCGGGTCAGATCGACGCCCAATTCCCGGGCAAACCGCCTGATCGAGGGACTGGCGTGGACCTTGGTGAAGCTGGGCGCGTCCTCAGTGGGCGCCGCAGGCTTAGCCATCGGCGGCGGTTTGGGCGCGCCTTCCGCCTTGGGCGCGCGCGGCCCCAGGGCGATGGCGCTCAAGGTATCGGGCAACTGCGGCTTGGCGGTGGCGTCCGTCGCGCTGGCGGTCAGCAGCAGAACCAAGTCGCCGGCGGATACCGTATCGCCGACCTTGAGTTCCACCGCCTGAACCGTGCCCGCCAGCGGCGAGGGCACTTCCATGGACGCCTTGTCGCTTTCCAGGGTGATCAGCGGAGTGTCGATCTCGACGTGATCGCCGGGCGCGACCAGGATTTCGATGACCGGCACGTCCTTGAAGTCGCCGATATCCGGCACCCGCACCTCGTGTGTTTGGCCCTCATCCGCCGCGGGCGGGGCCATTTCGCCGGTGGCGGGTTCCGGATGCTCCGCCCCCGTCACGCTCTCGCTCACCTCCAGGTACAGAATCGAATCGCCCTGCGAAACCTGATCGCCGGTTTTGACCTTGACCTCCCGAATCACGCCGGCCAGCGGCGAGGGGACTTCCATGGACGCCTTGTCGGTTTCCAGGATGATCAGCGGCGCTTCCACTTCAACCGTGTCGCCCGCCGCGACCAGAACCTCGATCACGTCCACATTTTTGAAATCGCCGATGTCCGGCACGTGAATTTCTTTAATGATGCTCACGCGGAATTCTCCCCTGGGCCGGTTTTAGACGGTGACTGGATTGGGTTTGTCGGCATCGATGCCGTATTTCCCGATGGCGTCCCGCACCTGAGTGGCGGGTATGACCCCCTCGTCGGCCAGCGCCTTGAGGGCGGCCACGGTGACGTAGTACTGATCGACCTCGAAATGCCGGCGCAGCTTGACGCGGGTGTCGCTGCGGCCGAAACCGTCGGTGCCCAGCACGAGATACCGGCGCGGCACGAACGGCCGCAGCTGCTCGGCGTACAGCCGCATGTAGTCGGTGGCGGCAACCACCGGACCCGGATGATCGTCCAGCAGGGTCTCGACATAGCTCCGGCGCGGCGGCTCGGTGGGGTGCAATAAATTCCAGCGCGCGGCGTCCTGGCCCTCGCGGGTCAGTTGATTGATGCCCGGCGCGGCCCAGAGATCGGCGACCACGCCCCAATCCTCCCGCAGCCGGTCGGCGGCGGCGATGACGTCGCGCAGAATCGCTCCGCAACCCAGCAACTGCACCCGGGGGCCATCGCCCTCGCTCTGGCGGAACAGGTACATGCCCTTGAGAATGCCCTCCTGGGCGCCTTCCGGCATGGCCGGATGGTGGTAGTTCTCGTTCAGAGTGGTGATGTAGTAGAAGACGTTTTCCTGCTCCTGGAACATCCGCCGCAGACCGTCCTGAACGATCACCGCCAGTTCGTAGGCGAAGGTGGGATCGTAGGACACGCAGTTGGGGATGAACTGGGCGAAGATCTGGCTGTGGCCGTCTTGATGCTGCAAGCCTTCGCCGGCCAGGGTGGTGCGGCCCGAAGTGCCGCCGATCAAAAACCCGCGGGTTTGAATGTCCCCGGCCGCCCAGGCCAGATCGCCGACGCGCTGGAAGCCGAACATCGAATAGTAGATGTAGAAGGGGATCATGTTGACGCCGTGGTTGCTGTAGGCGGTGCCGGCAGCGATCCACGACGACATGGCGCCGGCCTCGTTGATGCCCTCCTGCAGGATTTGCCCCTTCTTGTCTTCCTTGTAGTACATCAACTGATCGGCGTCCTGCGGTTCGTAAAGCTGGCCGCGCGGCGAATAGATGCCGATCTGGCGGAACATGCCTTCCATGCCGAAGGTGCGGGCCTCGTCGGCGACGATGGGCACCACGTGGCGGCCGATGCCCTTATCGCGCGCCACTTGGGTCAGGAGGCGGACGAACGCCATCGTGGTGGACATGTCGCGTTCGCCGGTGTCCTGGAGCAGGGCCTCGAAGGTGGTCAGCGGCGGCGCTTGCAGCGGTGGGGCGGTGCGGCGGCGCTGCGGCAGATAGCCGCCCAGCGCGGCGCGGCGTTCCTGCAAGTACTTGATTTCCTCGCTGTCCTCATCCGGTTTGTAATACGGCGCGGCATTGAGTTGCTCGTCGGAGATGGGGATGTGGAAGCGGTCGCGGAAGTCCCGCAGAGACTGTTCGCCCATCTTTTTCTGCGAGTGGGTAATGTTCTTGCCCTCGCCGGCCGCGCCCATGCCGTAGCCCTTGACGGTTTTGGCGAGAATGACGGTCGGCTGGCCCTGGTGCTTCACCGCGGCGGCGTAGGCGGCATAGATCTTGTGCGGATCGTGACCGCCCCGGTTCAGCCGCCAGATGTCCTCATCGGACAGGTGGCTGACCATCTGTTTCAATTCCTCGTACTTGCCAAAGAAGCGCTCGCGAGTGTAGGCGCCGCCCTTGGCCTTGAAGTTCTGGTACTCACCATCCACACATTCTTCCATGAGTTTCAGCAGCAGGCCCTTCTTGTCGGCGGCGAACAGCGGGTCCCAATACGAGCCCCAGATCACCTTGATCACGTTCCAGCCGGTCCCCCGAAAGTCACCTTCCAGTTCCTGGATGATCTTGCCGTTGCCGCGCACCGGACCGTCGAGGCGTTGCAGGTTGCAGTTGATCACAAAGACCAGATTGTCCAGATTCTCGCGGGCGGCCAGGGCGATGGCACCCAGCGACTCCGGTTCGTCCATCTCGCCGTCGCCGCAGAAGCACCACACTTTGCGGCCCTCGGTGTTGACGATCCCCCGGTTGTGCAGGTACTTCATGAACCGCGCCTGGTAAATGGCCTGGATGGGACCCAGGCCCATCGACACGGTGGGGAATTGCCAGAAATCGGGCATCAGCCAGGGGTGCGGATAGGAACTGAGGCCGTTGCCGTCCACCTCCTGGCGAAAGTTGTCCAGCTGCTGTTCGTTCAGTCGCCCTTCCAGATAGGCGCGGGCGTAGATGCCGGGCGCGGAATGACCCTGGAGGAACACCAGATCGCCGCCGTGCCGGTCGCTGGGTGCGTGCCAAAAATGGTTGAAGCCGACATCGTACAAGGTGGCGCTGGAGGCGAAACTGGCGATATGGCCACCCAGTTCCGAACTGATCCGGTTGGTTTTGATCACCATGGCCAACGCGTTCCACCGGATCAGCGAACGGATGCGCCATTCCATGCCAGGGTCGCCGGGCGTGTATTCCTCCTGATCGGGCGGGATCGTGTTGAAGTACGGGGTATTGGCGCTGTAGGGCATGTGGACGCCAGCGGCGCGGGCCTGGTCCTGCAATTCGCCCAGCAGGTGATGGACGCGTTGCAGTCCTTCGGCTTCGAGGACGGCATTGAGGGCTTCGAGCCACTCCTGAGTTTCCTGGGGATCCGGATCGCTGTACTTATCGATGGTCATGGGTGGGTCCTGTAAAGATGAATTGTGATTGTTCGCGGAGTGATAAAACTATAGTCCGGCGCTCGGAAATTACCTACTCAGCTATCACCGACGCGACGCGAAACCACGCGATGCAGGGAGCCTTGGATGGTGTTAAGCTGAATTTCACTGGCCAAGTTAGAGGGCGTATGTCGTGCAACGCTTGCAAATCGAACACCTCACCACCTATCAATTTTCCAGCCCGGTGACCTTGCAACCGCATCGCCTGCTGATCCGACCACGGGAGGGGCATGACGTGCGGATCGAAGCTTCAAAGCTCGACATCACGCCCACCCACCGGGTTCGCTGGCATCGGGATGTCTTCGATAACTCGGTGGCCGTGGCGCGGTTTCTGGAGCCCGCGGACCGCCTCACGATCAGCAGTCAGGTCACCATCCAACACTACGATGAAGCGCCGTTCGATTTCATCGTCGAGGACTACGCGGTTCGCTATCCGTTCGCGTACCGACCCGAAGAGCAGGTCGATCTCGCGCCCTTCCAGCAACCGGTTTACCTCGGGCCGCAAGCCGCGCCGCCGGACTGGCTCGGGCGATTTAACCAGGAACCGCTGGAAACCTACGTGCTCCTGGATCGATTGAACCGGACCATCGCCAGCGAGTTTCAGTACCTGATCCGCGAGGAACCCGGCGTTCAACCGCCGGCGCGGACGCTGGCCAGCCGCAGCGGCTCCTGCCGCGATTACGCCACTTTATTCATTGAAACCTGCCGCGCCCTGGGGTTGGCGAGCCGGTTCGTCAGTGGGTATTCCCACGCCCCGGCGACCGAGACGGGCAACGCGACAACACACGCCTGGGCGGAGGTGTACCTGCCCGGTCCGGGCTGGAAGGGTTTCGATCCCACCGCCGGCGAGGTCACCGGCAACCGGTACATTCCGGTCGCGGTCGCCCGCCATCCGGAAGCGGTGCCGCCGGTCGCCGGCAGCTTCATCGGCCCGAAAGGACTTTCGCCGACCCTGACCGTGGCGGTGCGGGTGACGGCACTTTAGAGACGGTGCGAAACTATGATCGCTGTTCCCGACGAACGGGGTTGACGGATTACGCCTCGCCCTCATGGCCCCATCCGCCGCCGCCCGGCGTTTCGATGACGAACGCATCGCCAGGTTGCATCGCCACTTGCGCCGTGCCCGGCAACTCCTCGATTCGCCCATCCCGCCGTTCCACGGCGTTGCGCCCGACCCGGCCCGGTTGGCCGCCGTTCAGGCCATAGGGCGGAACGCGGCGATGGCCGGAGAGCATCGCGGCGGTCATCGGTTCCAGGAAGCGAATCCGCCGGATGACCCCATCGCCGCCGCGCCAGCGCCCCGCGCCGCCGCTCCCTTCGCGGATGCGGAAGTCCTCCACGCGCACCGGAAACCGCCATTCCAGCACCTCGGGGTCGGTCAGTCGGGAATTGGTCATGTGGGTGTGGACCGCCGACGCGCCGTCGAAGCCCGGTCCCGCGCCGGCACCGCCGCAGATCGTCTCATAATACTGATGGCGCTCGTTGCCGAAGGTGAAGTTGTTCATCGTCCCCTGCGCGGCGGCCATCACCCCCAGTGCGCCGTACAGCGCATCGACCACGCACTGTGAGGTTTCCACATTGCCTGCCACCACCGCCGCCGGTGGGACAGGATCGAGCAGGCAACCTTCCGGGATGATGAGATCCAGCGGGCGCAGGCAGCCGGCATTGAGCGGAATGTCGTCGTCCACCAGGGTGCGGAATACGTACAGCACCGCCGCCAGGCACACCGCGCGCGGGGCGTTGAAGTTGCTGGGCTGTTGCGGCGAGGTTCCGGTGAAGTCGATTTTGGCCGACCGGCGCGCCCGGTCCAGAGTGATGGCGACCCGGATCACCGCGCCGTCATCCATTTCGTAGGCGAATGCGCCGTCCCGCAGCCCGGCCAATGCTCGCCGCACCTGCTCGGCGGCGTTGTCCTGCACGTGGCCCATATAGGCGTTGACCACCTCCGGCCCGAAGTGGGCCACCATCCGCCGCAGTTCCCGAACGCCCTGTTCGTTGGCGGCGATCTGGGCCTGCAAGTCCGCGAGGTTTTGGCGCGGGTTGCGCGCCGGCCACGGGCCAGCCGCGAGCCGTTCCAGCAGCTCCCGTTCGCGAAACCGGCCGCCGCCGACCAGGAGAAAGTGATCCAGCAGGATGCCTTCCTGATCGATCGTCACGCTGTCGGGCGGCATGGAGCCGGGCGTCATGCCGCCGATATCGGCATGATGGCCGCGCGAGGCGACATAGAACCGCACCTCTCGTCCGCTCTCGTCGAATACCGGGGTGATGACTGTGATATCCGGCAGATGGGTGCCGCCGCGGTAGGGCGCGTTGCTGGCGTAGACATCGCCGGGTTGGAATCGGCCACCGCTGGCCTGGATCACCGCTCGCACGGCTTCGCCCATCGAGCCGAGATGCACGGGGATATGCGGGGCGTTGGCGATCAACTGCCCGTCCCGGTCGAACAGCGCGCAGGAAAAATCCAGCCGTTCCTTGATGTTGACCGAATGCGCGGTATTAGCCAGGGTCACCCCCATCTGTTCGGCGATGGCCATGAACAGATTGTTGAAGACTTCCAGCAGGATGGGGTCTACCGCCGTGCCGACCGCGATCCGTTGCGGGCGCGGTTCGTGGCGAGTCAGCACCAGATCGGCGCGCGCCGTGACCTCGGCCCGCCAACCCGGCGCGATCCAGGTCGTCGCGCCGGCTTCGCTGAGAATCGCTGGACCGGTGATGCGGTCGCTGGGCCGCAAGGTCTCGCGTTGGTAGAGCGGGGTGGGATGGTCAGAACCAGCAATGTGGAGCTTGACAGTCGTGGCGGAGGGCGAGATAGGGCGAGCGCTCGCATCGACCCTCACCCCCAGCCCCTCTCCCGCCGGCGGGAGAGGGGAGTCGCTATTGCCGATGATCTCGACCGTCGCGGCTTCCACGATCAGCGCCTTGTCGGGCAGGATGAAACCGTAGCGCTGGCGGTGCGCGGCTTCGAAGCGGGTTTGCAATTCGGTCAGATCGTCGGCGGCCACGTTCAGGGCGGTATCGCTGCCGGCGTAACGCAAGCGGACGGCGCGGACCGCGTCGATCCGGACGCAGTGCAGATCCTGCTCCGCCATCTCCGCCCGTCCGCTCCGTTCCAGTTCAGCGAACGTGCGTTCCAGCATCGGGCGCAATGCGGCGGCCAACGGGGCTTCAAGCGCCTGTTCCTTCAGCAGTCGGGCGTCGGCCAGGCCCATGCCGTAAGCGGACAACACTCCGGCCAGCGGATGAATGAAAAGGGTGGACATTCCCAGCGCATCGGCCACCGCGCAGGCATGTTGGCCCCCGGCACCGCCGAAGCAACACAGCGTGTATTCGGTCGCGTCGTAACCGCGCTGGGTCGAGATCTGTTTGATCGCGTTCGCCATGTTCTCGACCGCGATTTTCAGGAAACCCTCGGCCAGTTCCGCCGGGGTGAACGTCTTGCCGGTGGCGGCCCGAACTTCGGCGGCGAGCGCCGCGAACCGCTGGCTGACGATGTCCCGATCCAGCGGCTGATCCTGGCGGGGACCGAACACGCGGGGAAAGAACTCCGGCTGAATCCGCCCGAGCAGCACGTTGCAATCGGTCACGGTCAACGGCCCGCCGCGCCGGTAACTGGCCGGTCCCGGATCAGCGCCGGCCGATTCCGGCCCGACCCGCAGCCGGCCGCCGTCGAACCGGCAGATCGAGCCACCGCCGGCCGCCACGGTGTGAATGTGCAGCATCGGCGCTCGCAATCGCACGCCGGCGACCAGAGTTTCGAAGGCGCGTTCGTACTCGCCGGCGTAGTGGGCGACGTCGGTGGAGGTGCCGCCCATGTCGAAGGTGATGATCCGGTTGAAGCCGGCTTCGGCGGCGGTGCGCGCCGCGCCGACGATGCCGCCGGCCGGGCCGGACAGGATGCTGTCCTTGCCGTGGAAATGGTGGGCGTCGGCCAGCCCCCCGTGGGACTGCATGAACAGCAGCCGCGCCCCGCACAATTCGGCGGCGACCCGGTCCACATAGCGGCGCAGAATCGGCGACAGATAGGCATCCACCACCGTGGTGTCGCCGCGCCCGACCAGTTTCATCAGCGGGCTCACTTCGTGCGAGACCGAGATTTGCGTGAAACCGATCTCCCGCGCCAACGCCGCCGCCCGCCGTTCGTGCGCGGGGTAGCGGTAGCCGTGCAGAAACACGATGGCGACGGCGCGGATGCCGGCCTGATAAGCTTCTTCCAGTGGAACGCGGGCGCTGGTGGGATCGAACGGCGTCACGATCTCGCCGTGCGCCGAGACCCACTCGATCGCTTCCGCCACCCGTTCGTACAGCAGTTCCGGCAGGACGATCTGGCGGGCAAAGAGTTTGGGCCGGTTCTGGTAGCCGATCCGCAGGGCGTCGCGGAAGCCTTGAGTGATCAGCAGTAGCGTCCGGTCGCCCCGGCGTTCCAACAGGGCATTCGTGGCGACGGTGGTCCCCATCCGCACCGTCGCGATGCGGTCGGCGGGCAGCGGCTGGTCCGCCGGCACGCCCAGGAGTTCGCGAATCCCGTGCAGGGCGGCGTCGGG
>REEE01000182.1 GCA_007695245.1 Candidatus Competibacteraceae bacterium
ACTTAAAACTTAAAACTTAAAACTTAAAACCTAAAACTCCGAAATCACACCAGCGTCAGCCATTCGGGATACTGTTCGCGACGGCCATGCACCTGATCGAAGTACAATGCTTGCAGACGCTGGGTGATCGGACCACGCCCGCCGGTGCCGATGGCGCGTCCGTCCACCTCGCGGATCGGCGTCACCTCGGCGGCGGTGCCGGTGAAGAAGGCTTCGTCGGCGACGTACACCTCATCGCGGGTGATGCGCTTTTCCTTGACGGTGATCCCAAGATCGGCGGCGAACCGGATGATGGTGTCGCGAGTGATGCCTTCCAGAGCCGAGGTCAGATCGGGCGTGTAGATCACCCCATCGCGCACGATGAACACGTTCTCGCCGCTGCCTTCGGCGACATAGCCTTCGGTATCGAGCAGCAGCGCTTCGTCGTAGCCGTCGCGCAGGGCTTCCTGCAAGGCCATCATGGAATTCATATAATTGCCGTTGGCCTTGGCCTTGCACATGGTGACATTGACGTGATGACGGCTGAACGACGAGGTGCGAATCCGGATGCCGCGTTCCAGATTCTCCGCGCCCAGGTAGGCACCCCATTCCCAGGCGGCGACGATCGCGTGGACCTTGAGATTGTCGGCGCGCAGGCCCATGCCTTCGGGGCCGTAGAAACACATGGGGCGAAGATAGGCGCTGGCCAGATTGTTGACGCGCACCGCCTGCTGGCAGGCTTCGTTGATTTCATCCTTGCCGTAGGGGATCGCCATCCCGACGATGTGCGCGGAACGAAACAGCCGGTCGGTATGGGCCTGAAGTCGGAAGATCGCGGCCCCCCGGTCGGTGGCATAGGCGCGAACCCCCTCGAAGACGCCCATGCCGTAATGCAGGGTGTGGGTCAAGACATGGGTGTTGGCCTCGCGCCAGGGCACCAGTTCACCGTCGTACCAGATCAGACCGTCACGGTCGGCCATCGTCATACCGAATCTCCTTCACAGATCGAAAGGCCGTCAACGTCGGATGGGCGTTGCGGCCGTTATTCGTGCGTCACGGTTTGCGCCGCTCGGTGGCTGGCGAAAGCGCGGCGGATTGGCGTCGGTTCAGGCGTCTTCCATCAGCCGCCGCCAGACGCGGATCACGTTCTCACGGTCGTCTCGCGCTTCGTCCACCGGAATCCGCGCCGGTTGTTCCTGTAACTTGAGCAGATGAATGCGCCGCCGCAGCCCCCGGTAGGCGCTACGCAACCGGGCGGCATCCGCAACGGACAAAATCCCGGCGTGTTCCAGACCGTCGAGTTGCCGGATATTGTCGGTATAAGTCAGCAAGGTCGGGCAACGGTGGGCGTTCGCCAATATTTTATATTGCACCATAAATTCGATATCGGCGATACCACCGCGACCCTGCTTGAGATCGAAGACTTCGGCGGTGCTGGCGTCCAGTTCGGCGCGCATCCGTTCGCGCATGTCGCGGACTTCCTGGCGCAGCGCGACGGGATCGCGCTCGCGTCCCAATACTTCCTGGCGGATAGTCCGGAACCGTTCGGCGAGGGTCGCTGGCCCCGCCACCACGCGCGTCCGCGTCAGCGCCTGATGTTCCCAGGTCCAGGCTTGATGGCGCTGATATTCGGCGAAGGCTTCAAAGGAAGTGACCAGTAACCCGGCGCGCCCGCTGGGCCGCAACCGGGTATCCACCTCGTACAGATCGCCGGCCCCGGTGCGGGCGGTCAACAAATGGATGATCCGCTGCACCAGCTTGGCGAAAAAACTCGGGTTATCGATCTGACGCGGCCCGGCGGTCAGTTGCCGCTCGCCGGCGCTGTCGTGCAGGAACACCAGATCCAGATCGGAGCCGTAGTTCAATTCGATACCGCCCAGCTTGCCGTAAGCCAGAATGGCGAATTGCGCCGCGCGCGGGACCCCGTCCACCACGCAGCCGGGGATGCCAAATTTCGGCAGCAGATCGGCCCAAGCCAGTTCCAGCACCTTGCGCAGCAGGGTTTCGGCGATTTCGGTCAAATGGTCGCTGACGATCATCAGCGGCATGGCGCCGCTGACATCGGCGGCGGCCACCCGGAGTACTTGCGCTTGCTTGAAATAGCGCAGGGCGTTCAGCCGTTCCTCGGCATCGTTGGCGGGCGCCCGCGTCAGATACAGATCCAGCTCCGTGGCCAGTCCCGGGCGGTCCAGGGGCGCATACAGGCTGGCGGGGCTCAGGAGATCATCCAGCAACAACGGATAACGGGTCAGATGCTTGCCGATCCAACCGCTGGCGGCACACAGTTTGACCAATTGCGCCAGAGCTTGTGGATGATCGACCAGCAGCGCCAGATACACCGACCGGCGGGCGACGGTTTCCAGCAGATCGAGCACCCGCTCCAGGGTCGCGGCGGGTTGCGGCGTGGCGGCGACCGCTTCCAGCACCCGCGGCAGCAGCGCGTCCAGGCGCTCGCGTCCGCGTTGGCTCATGGTTCGATAGCTGAATCCGCCCCGCAACGCCCGCAATCGATTCCAGGCCAGCGCCGGTTCCGCGAAACCCTGCTCGGTCAGCACGAACAACGCGTCTTCTTCACCGGGATCATCCCGCCACAATGCCGCCAAATCCGCTTTGGCGGCGTCCGGCTCCGGTGAGGCGGTGTCGCCGAACACCTGAAAGAACTGCTGGGTCACGACCGCGGTATGCCGCGCCAGCTCCCGCGCGAACCCTTCCCAGTCGGGATAACCCATGGCATACGCCAGCCGCAACCGCGCCAAGCCCTCTTCGGGGAGATGGTGCGTCTGCTGATCCGCCCAGGCCTGCAAGCGATTCTCGACCCGGCGGAGAAACCCGTAGGCCTCATTGAGGGCAGCGACCGCCGAGATCGGTAGTCGGCCGCTCGCGCCCAGCGTGTCCAACACCCGCAGGATGCCGCGGGCCCGCAGCGCCGGCTCGCGCCCGCCGTAAATCAGTTGGAAAGCCTGGCCGATGAATTCGATCTCGCGGATGCCGCCCGGTCCCAGCTTGATGTTGTGCTGAAGTCCCTTGCGCTCCACCTCCTGCGCGATCATCGCCTTCATCCCGCGCAGCGCCTCGAAAGCGCCGTAGTCCAGATAGCGGCGGTACACGAACGGTCGGAGCGCCTCCAGCAATCGCGCGCCGGCCTCCCGGTCGCCGGCGATAATCCGTGCCTTGATCATCGCGTAGCGTTCCCAGTCGCGGCCGTGGTGCTGGCAGTAATCCTCGAAGGCGGCGAACGACAGCGCCAGCGGCCCGGAATCGCCGAACGGCCGCAGCCGCAGATCGACCCGGAACACGAAACCTTCGGCGGTCGGTTCGGCCAGGATTTTGCCCAGCCGCTGCCCGAGCCGGCGAAAAAACTCCTCATTACTGATGGCGCGGGCACCGTCGGTCTGACCCTGCCGGGGGTAGGCGAAGATCAGATCGATATCGGAGGAAAAGTTGAGTTCGCGCCCGCCGAGCTTGCCCATGCCCAGCACCACCAGCCGTTGCGGCTGGCCCTCGGCGTCGCGCGGCGTACCGAAGCGCTGGCATTGCCCGTCGTACAACCGTTCCAACGCCCCGTCGACCGCGTGCTCGGCCACGGCCGTCAGGTCGTTCAGCGTCTCTTTCAATTCGGCCAGTCCGGCCAGATCGCGCCAGGCGATCCGGACCATCTCCCGGCGGCGGAACCGGCGCAATGCGATTCCAAGCTGATCCTCATCGGCGGCCTCCGCCAGCCACCGCTCCAGGCGGATCGCCCAATCGCCGGATGCATACGACGTCGCCAAATCGTCGCTGGCCAGCAATTCCACCAGCAGGGCCGGATCGCGGATGCAGGCGCGGGCGATGAATTCGCTGCCCGCCCAGACCGCGACCAAAGGTTCCAGCACCGCGCCGGTTGGCGGAGTCACCGCCGCCGCGGCGGCGGCGGTGTTAAACGCCTCCCAGTATTGAGCGACTTCGAGGCGCAGGGCGGAGGGTAATCGACTCAGGGATTTTTCGAATTCACTCATGGCCGGTTCATCCTTCATCCTTCAATAGAGAGGATTACGGCAACAACGGGATTTCCTGGTCGTTCACGAACAGTCGCCCGCTTTCAAAGCGCGCCGCGCTCCGGTACTGGCCGTCTTCCAGCCGGATAAAGCCCATGGCGATCAAGCCCTGAAGTTGCTCGGTGGCCTGCTGTTCCGCCATACTCCGAATCATCTGTTCGTCGGCCGGATCGGCCGATTCGCCGGCCAAGGCGTGCAATTCCTCGGCAACATGGTCGGCCAGCAGCGTCTCAACCAGGTTCCGGGAGATCGCGGCCTCGGCCCAGCCCTTTTCCAGCGCATTCAGCGCTCCGGTCGGATCCTGCAACAAGCGGTCCACGGCAAAATCCTGGAAGTTCAATGTGAGCCGGGCCATCCACTCACCCTGGGTCAAACTGGCCTGGGTATCGAGTACCAATTCTGGCTGGCCGCGCAGCAGCGTCTTCAGTAGCGCCAGCAGTTCGTCCATGGCCTGGGGATCGTCGGGCTGGCTGGCCGACTGTTGTTGCCATTGCTGCAATCGCACGATCGTGGGACCATCCAAATTGCGCAGCGTCAGCCGCAGGCTCCCCGCGCCGCTCTGCTCGTCCGTCGCGATGTTCTCGGCCTGGATGACGACCTCGCCGGCCACCTGTTGCGCGTCCTGGGGCTCGAAGGTGCCCGTCAGGGTCAGATGGGTGGCGACTAAGGTCGTGTCGCTGGCCGGATCCTGGACGCGCAGTGCGGCGACGCTGAAACTGGATTCCCCGAACCACAGATCGAAATCGCCCAGGCGCTGGTTCACATTCAAGCTCAGCTCTTCGAGCGTGAGCTGGCCGCCGCCGGCGAGCGGGTCGTCGGTGGCGGTCTCCGGTTGCCCCAGTAATTCCAGGCGGGGAACGCGCATCGTGCCGCGCACGGCATCGGCCTGTGGCGTGGCTTGAAACTGGCCGTGCAAACCCGCGAAGTTCAGGCTCTTTAAGTCCCCAACGTTATTCAGGTCCAGCGGCGGCATGATGATCTGGGTGTCGCTGGCCCCGTCGAAACCCACGCGCGAGAGGGCGACCAGCGGCTCTCGCGCGCCGTACCATTGCGCCAGTTCGCGAGTCCAGACGCTGCTGTCCGGCTCCAGCGTGGTGCGCACCACCGCCCCGGTCCATTGCATCGGCACGTCCGGCGCGCTCCGACCCGCCAGCGGCAAAGGACCGTGGTAGATATCTTGCCGGATCGAGAAGGAAGGATCGGCTTCTCGCAGCTCGCTACCGCCCGGTCGGTCGAGTTGGATGCGCGTGACGGCTTGCGACGAGAACCATCCGCGTTCGTAGCGCAGCGTGGCGAACCGGACATTGGGGCTACTGCTCGCGCCCGCCTGCAACGTATCGCGATACCAGCGCTCCGCCTGCGTGCCCGACCAGTACGCCGCGCCGCTGAACCCCACCGCCGCCAGCGCCACGATAACCACGATCCCACCGAGCCATTTCTTCATCATTTGTTCCTCGATTCCCCCATCGGGAGATTATTCCACAAAGCGCCCACAAAAAAGCCCCGCTCGCGCGGGGCTTTTTTGCTATCGGACGCTGGCGCGCTTACATCATGTCGCCCATGCCGCCCATGCCGCCCATGCCGCCCATGCCGCCCATGCCGCCACCCATGCCGCCGCCCGCATCCTTCTTGGGCAGTTCGGCGACCATCGCCTCGGTGGTGATCAGCAGCGAGGCCACGGACGCGGCGTTCTGCAAGGCGAAGCGGGTCACCTTGGTCGGGTCCAGAACCCCCATCTCGATCATGTCGCCGTACTCGCCGGTCGCGGCGTTGTAACCGTAGTTGCCGGTGTTTTCCAGAACCTTGTTCAGCACCACCGACGGCTCATCGCCGGTGTTGGCGACGATCTGGCGCAGCGGCTCTTCCATCGAGCGCAGGGCGATCGCGATGCCGAGGTTCTGATCTTCGTTGGCACCTTTCAGATCCTTGATCGCTTGCAGGGCGCGAATCAGCGCCACGCCGCCGCCGGCCACCACACCTTCCTCCACCGCCGCGCGGGTGGCGTGCAGCGCGTCTTCCACGCGAGCCTTCTTTTCCTTCATCTCGATTTCGGTCGCGGCACCGACCTTGATGACCGCCACCCCGCCGGCCAGCTTGGCGACGCGCTCCTGCAACTTCTCCTTGTCGTAGTCGGAAGTCGCTTCCTCGATCTGCCGGCGCACTTGCTCGACCCGACCCTGGATCTCTTCGGTCTTGCCGGCGCCATCGATAATCGTGGTGTTTTCCTTGGCGACCGTGACCTTGCGGGCCGTGCCCAAATCAGCCAGCGTGGCCTTCTCCAGGCTCAGGCCGACTTCATCGGAGATCACCTGGCCGCCGGTCAGGATGGCGATATCCTGCAACATGGCCTTGCGGCGGTCGCCGAAGCCCGGGGCCTTGACGGCCGCGACCTTGACGATGCCGCGAATGGTGTTGACCACCAGGGTCGCCAGCGCCTCGCCCTCGACGTCCTCGGCGACGATCAGCAGCGGCTTGCTGGCCTTGGCGACGCTTTCCAGGATCGGCAACATGTCGCGGATATTGGAAATTTTCTTGTCGTACAGCAGAATGTACGGGGCTTCCAGCTCCGCGCTCATGCTCTGCTGGTTGTTGATGAAGTAGGGCGAAATGTAGCCGCGGTCGAACTGCATGCCTTCCACGACATCCAGCTCGTTTTCCAAACTTTTGCCTTCTTCGACGGTGATCACGCCTTCCTTGCCGACTTTCTTCATGGCATCGGCGATGATCTGGCCGATCACCTCGTCGGCGTTGGCGGAAATAGTGCCGACCTGAGCGATGGCCTTGTCGTCGGTGCAGGGCTTGGACAGCTTGCGCAGTTCCTCGACCGTGGCGATGACCGCCTTGTCGATGCCGCGCTTCAGATCCATCGGGTTCATGCCGGCGGCGATGGCCTTCATGCCCTCGCGGACGATGGCCTGGGCCAGCACGGTGGCGGTGGTGGTGCCGTCGCCGGCCACGTCGGAGGTCTTGGAAGCGACTTCCTTGACCATCTGCGCGCCCATGTTCTCGAACTTGTCTTCCAGTTCGATCTCCTTGGCCACGGACACGCCGTCCTTGGTGACGGTGGGGGCGCCGAAGGTCTTGTCCAGCAGGACGTTGCGCCCGCGCGGACCCAGGGTCACCTTGACGGCGTTGGCCAGGACATTGATGCCGCGCACCATGCGCGAACGGGCATCATCACCGAACTTGACTTCTTTTGCTGCCATTGGGGAAATTCCTCTCGAATCGGGTTAAAACGCTGGGATACCGGAGTGCGGCTGAGCGAGACGCGCTGACTTACTCGATGACGGCCATGATCTCGTCTTCGCGCATGATGATCAGCTCTTCGCCGTCCACCTTGACCTCGCTGCCCGAATACTTGCCGAATAAGATGTGGTCGCCGACTTTGACGTCCAGGGGCCGCACGTCGCCGTTGTCCAGCAATTTGCCGCGACCCACCGCCTGCACGGTGCCGCGCGACGGTTTCTCGGCGGCGGAGCCCGGCAGCACGATGCCGCCCGGACTCTTGGTTTCTTCCTCAACACGCTTGATCAGCACCCGATCATGCAACGGTCGAATATTCATCGGTGAACTCTCCTTTTGGATTCAGTGACACGGGATTGATGGTTGCTTGTTAGCACTCACCATTAATGAGTGCTAATCATAGCCGGCGAAATCGTCCTGTCAAGGGGTTGCCGGGGAGGTGGGGCGCGAGTAAAAAATTTCAAGGGCAACGGCGGGAAGAATTTCGACGGGCGGTTCGCGTAGCACCGCTCAAGACGCTGGATCGGCCGACTCCGGAGCGCCGTTCCACAGCCGCCAGCCGTTTTTCCCGGCCTGCTTGGCGGCGTACATGGCCAGATCGGCGTGATGCGCCAGTTCGCTGGCGGTGGTGGCGTGGTCGGGATAGAAGGCGATGCCGATGCTGGTCGAGACGCGGACCGGACCTTGCGGCAGGATGAAAGGTTGGTGGATCTGCTCGATGATCTTTTGCGCCACGCCCGTGGCGTCCCGCGTCGCGGCGATCGTCGCCAGCACCACGGCGAATTCATCGCCGCCCAATCGAGCCGCCGTGTCGCTCTCGCGCAGGCTGGCTTGCAGGCGCTGGCCGACTTGGCGCAGCAGTTCGTCGCCAGCGGCGTGGCCCAGGGTATCGTTGATCGCCTTGAAACCGTCGAGATCGAGCCACAGCACCGCCGCCGTGTGCTGCTGACGGCTCGCCAGCCGCAGCACCTGCTCCAGCCGATCCCAGAACAGGGTCCGGTTGGGCAGGCGGGTCAACGGGTCGAAGTGAGCCAGTTCCCAGTGCTCCTGCTCGCGGCGCCGGCGGTCGGTAATATCGTTCAGAATCACGATGGCGCCAGCGACCGCATCATCGTCGTCATCGTACAGCGTGGACCAATAAACGCTCAGCCACCGATGGGCCGGACTTTGGAATTCGCTGTCTCCCGCGCGCTGGTTCGCCCGGTTGCGCCATCGGCGTTCCACCTCGGCGCGCTGGTCGGGGTGAACGCAATCCAGCCAGGAATGTCCCAGCGCCGCGGTCGCCGCCTGGCCGGTCAGGACGCACCAGGGAAAGTTCACGTACTGGCAGCGTCCCGCGGCATCCACCTCGGCCACGCCCACCGGCGCCGTGGCCAGCATGGTCCGGTACCGGCGCTCGCCGAAGGCCAGATCGTGGTTGACCCGCCGCAATTCGGCGGTTTGGGCCGCCACTTCCCGCCGCAACTGTTCGGCGTAGTCGGTCAGCACTCGCTCGGCCACGTATTGCGTGGTGATGTCGGTGGCCGTGCCGCGATAGCCGGCAAAGCGACCCAATTCGTCCCAGCAGGGCAAGCCGTTGACCCGCAGCCAGCGCAGTTGACCGGCGTCATTGCGCACCCCGAACAGGCTTTCCCGGAACGGTCGCCTGGCCCGCAGCGCCGCGCTCAGGGGTTTGCGGTACGCCACCGGGATGGTCTGGACGCTGGTCCGCCACCACAGACCGGTGCCAGGGGCCAGCTCCCAGGCCAGCTTGCCGCTGAGTTGGGTGACCCGGCCGTCCGCGTTGGTATCCCACAGCAGGTCGTTGGAAATCCGGCTCAGATCGCGGAACCGTTCCAGCGCCTGATCGCGGGTGCCGGTGATGGCGCCCAGCAGCAAGCCCATGAGCGCGACGGCGAGCATCACCCATTGATAGTACAGCGCCATTTC
>REEE01000213.1 GCA_007695245.1 Candidatus Competibacteraceae bacterium
CAGCGCCACGGCGGCCAGCCCGAGCAGTTCCAAGGTGACGTAGAGGTTAAAGATGTCGGCGGCCAGGAACAGCGCATTCAGAGCCGCCGCCAGAAAGCCGGCCAGCGGCCAGAATCCGGCGGCGAGGCGAGGACTGGCCGCAAAGTAGCTTCGGGCATAAATCGCGACCATGAGGGTGACCACGGCCGCGAGCAGCAGCATGAAGGCGGTCAGGCCATCCGCCGCCAAGTCGATGCCCAGCGGTGCGCCCCAGCCGCCGATGGCGTAGCGGCGCGGGCCATCTTGGGCGATCTCCATCGCCAGCAGCAGCGCCAGCGGGACTTGGGCGAGCGCGGTCGCCAGCCCCAGAGGAGCGCCCGCGCGGGAACCGAGCAGAAAGGCCAGCGTCGCCCAGAACAGCGGCAACAGGATCAGCCAGGGCAAGGGATCGAGAACGAAGGGCATGTCAGTCGGTGACGTCTTCGTCGCCGGGCAGGCTCATCGTGCCCGTCAAACTCAGCAACCGCCGAGCCAGGGCCAGAGCCAGGGCGGTGGCGCAGACCGCGACCACGATGCCGGTCAGCACCATGGCCTGCGGTACCGGGTCGGGCGGGCCGCCGCGCTGGCCCAGCCCGATCAGAGCCAGAAAACTGCCGCTGCCCAGAATGTTGAAGGCCAGAATCCGCCGTAATAGATGCTTTTGCAGGATCATCCCCGCCAAGCCCATGGCGAACAGGACGCCGCCGGTTAGAGCATAGAGCAGGGCACCGCTCACGACGCGTCTTCCCGGTTCGCGCCCGGTGCCGGAGCGCTGAGAAACAGTCCGGCCAGGGTCAGGCCAATGGAAACCGCAAGGCCGGCTTCGATGAGCAGAATCAGGCCGCCGGCCAGGTCCGATGGGTAGTCCAACAGGGTCACGCCGCCAACCATGACGCCCGCCGCCACGATCAGGAAGATCAGGAGTCCGACCGCCAGACCCAGGCGCATGGTGAAGCCGGGAGTCGCCCAAGCGGGCAGGCGGCCCGCCAGGCGCAGCAGGACGCCGGACGCCGCCAGCACCGCCCCGGCCTGGAACGCACCGCCCGGTCGGTGCGCGCCCGCCCAAAGCAAATAGCCGGCCACCACCACCATCAGCGGGACGGTGACCCGAGCCAGGGCCAGCAACACCGGCTCCGGCGCCGGTTCCACACCGTCTCGAACCTCGGCGCGCGTCGCCAACACGCCGATGACGGCCAGCAGCAAGACCCCGACCTCCAGCAACGTGTCGTAACTGCGAAAATCGAGCAGCACCGCCGTCACCGGATGGCTGACGCCGGTCTCGGCCAGCCGCGCCGCGACCTGCTCCGGCAGTCGTATTTCAGCCGGTGGCAAGTCGAACATCGCCCAGCCCAGCAGCAGGGCCAGACCCAGGCTGAGTCCTAGCGCCAGAACGCGCCCGGCGCGTTTGATCGATCCTGGGATCATGACGGCTCTCCCCGGCGCTCCCGTCCTTCCGGATTTTCCTGTTTCCGCCGCGCATCCTCGATCCGGTGCAGGTGGCCCACGGCGTCCAGCAGCAACGCCCCGGTCAGTCCGGCACCGATGGCCGCCTCGGCCAGCGCCAGGTCGGGGGCGTCGAGTCGCGCCCAGGCCAAGGCCAACAGCAAACCGAAGGCGATAAACAGCATCACCGATCGGAACAGTTCCGGGACCAGCAAGGCCCGTAGCGCCGTCCAGACCAGTGCGATGGCCAGCAATGCGTCGAACAGCAGTTCGGTCATGGTTCGGCTCCCGGCAAGCGGTCGGTCGCCAGCTTCCGTTCCAGAGCGCCGCTAGCGATCAGATAGGCCAAGGTGGCGCCCGCCGCCAGCGCCAGCCCCCAGATCATAACCAGCTTGAGGGCTTCGGCGGCCGACTCGACCCGAACCAGGAGCCCCAGCACCGTGAATCCCAGGCCCAGGTTATCGATTTTGGTCAGCGCGTGCAGCCGGGTGTAGACATCGGGAAACCGCAACAGCCCCACCGTGCCGGCCAGGAAAAAGACGGCGCCAACGGTCAGCAGCGCGGCGCTGATCCAGTCAAGCAGCGTCATCAGGATCTCCTGAGTTTCCGGAACGTGGGTCGCGCCAGGCGCGTCGCACGAACGCCACGCCGGTAATGGCCGCCAGCAGGGCAAACACCAATGCCACGTCGTTCAGGGCCGGCAGCGCCTGAACTTGAGCCAGCAATAGCAGGACCGCGACTCCGACAGTGCCGAACAGCAGGGCGGCCAGCATCCGGTCGGCGGCGGAGGGACCGCGCATCACTCGCGCCAGCGCCACCAGCAGATTGGCGAGGAGAAAGAGGGCCAGCATTGCGTCGAAAGTTTGCATCGGGGTTGGCTCTCACCTTCCAGTGGATTGTTAATCTAGGGGAATTTTCAAGAGGCGCGCGATCCGGGTTTCCAGCTCGCGCACATCCTGTTCCTGTTCCAGGGGTTGGCGGGCATCCAGCACATGCAGGCGGATGGTATCCTCGCTCAGCGCGCTGCTGACTGTACCGGGGAGCAGGCTGAGCGTATTGGCCAGCAAAATCCGCGACGATTCTTCAGGCAGGCGCAGCGAGAAAGCCAACACGGCGGACTGCGGTTGGCTCCACGGATTCAGGGCCAGGAGCGCGACCCGGAACCCGCCCAGCAGCGATTGCCACAGAAAAAAACTCAAGAATTTGGCCACGCCGACCGGATGAAAAGGCAGGATCGGCGCGGGTTGCAGCCAAAGACTGGCCGCCAACGCCGTCAGCACCACCGGCGCGCCCACGATCCAGGACGCTGGATCGCCGGCGGTCAGCAACCACCACAGTCCGGCGAACAGCAGTACGCGCGGTAGCGCCTTGTACAGAAAAGCGGATATTCGCTGGGTCGCGGTCTTCATTGCGGCGAAAAAACCTTGATTTTCATAAAAAATCTGGCGGTTTAGTTCATTTGACGCACCGCTTTAACGACCCGTATAGGGGCTTATGGGTTCCTCGCGCGCCGGTTACGGGCAGGAGCGCACGGCCGTGCGTCCCTGCCATCATATTAGGGCAAATCGATGCGCGGCATTTCGGGATTGCGGCGAAACAATATGGCGACGTGGCCGATTTTCTGGACGAGCGCCGCGCCGGTCGCCGCGCAAATCGCCGCGATCCGGGTTTCACGCGCTTCGCGATCCTCGGCGTTGACCCGAACCTTGATCAGTTCGTGACGGGCGAGGGCGTGCGCGATTTCTTGCAGGATCGCGGGCGTCGCGCCACTATCACCGAGGATGACAATTGGCTTACGATGGTGGGCCAAGGCTTTGAGGTAACGCTTTTGAGAATGAGTGAGATCGAGCAAGAGAGGAAACCGGACATGGCGAAAGAGACCCACAGTGTAACCGGCGGCCGTGGGTTCGCGGTAGCCGCCAGCCCCCTGAACGAGGTTAAGCTGGATTTCGCCATCATCCTGGTGGTCGGGGTATTGCTGCTGCTGCTGCTGGTGCAAGGGCGCGTCTTGGACAATCTGTGGTTGCAACTGCTACTGTTATCGAGTTATGGGACGTTGGGCATGCTCTGGATCATCATCCGCACCCGACGGGTGGTCGTCAAACTGACTCACGACCGACCCTCCGGCGCAAACGATGGCCCGCACCAAAAGTAGCGCCCGCTGGTTGCGGGAACACTTCGCCGATGAATACGTTCGCCGCGCCCAAGCCGAAGGTTACCGGTCCCGCGCGGTGTATAAGTTGCTGGAGATTCATGAAAAGGATCGGCTGCTCGGACCCGGTGGGACCGTGGTGGACCTGGGCGCGGCTCCGGGCGGCTGGTCGCAACTGGCGGCGCGGCTGGTGGGTCGGAAAGGCTGTGTCATCGCCTTGGATCTACTGCCGATGGAACCGTTGGCCGGCGTGGAATTCATCCAGGGCGATTTTCGCGAGACCGCGGTGCTGGACCAGTTGTTGGCCGCGCTGGCGGGTCGGCCCGTGGATCTAGTGCTGTCCGACCTGGCGCCCAACACCAGCGGCATCAAGGCGGTGGATCAGCCGCGCGGGCTGTATCTGGCGGAATTGGCCCTGGATTTCGCTGGCCGCTGCCTGCGGCCCGGCGGCGATTTTCTGGTCAAGGCGTTTCAGGGCGAGGGCTTTGATGCGTTTCTGCAAGCGCTGCGCGCCGCGTTCGTCACGGTGGTGCCGCGCAAGCCCCGGGCCTCGCGCGCCCGCAGCGCCGAGCAGTACCTGTTGGCCAGGAACTATCGCGGGTGAAGGAGTCTAAAAATCCGCGTTTGAAACCCGAGACGCCAGGAGCAGGATCCCTCGGGTTTTCCTTAATTTTCCGATATTCCCGTTTGCAGCGTTGAGGTGCACACCTTGAACGACATGGTCAAAAACATCCTTCTGTGGGTGGTCATCGCGGTTGTGCTGATGTCTGTATTCAACAGCTTCGGCCCCAAAGTGACGCCGGCTGCCCAGATGTCCTACTCACAGTTCCTGCAGGAAGCCAAGCAGGGACGGATCGCGCAGGTCACGATTGAAGGCCGCGCCATCCAGGGTCGGACCAGCGGCGGCGAGCGCTTCACCACCTACAGCCCGGAAACCGATAACACCGCCATGATCGGCGAGTTGCTCAACCACGGCGTGGATATCGAAGGGCAACCGCCGGAGAAGCAAGGGCTGCTGATGCAGATCTTCATCTCCTGGTTCCCGATGTTGTTGTTGATCGGTATCTGGATCTTCTTCCTGCGCCAGATGCAGGGCGGCGGCGCGGGCCGGGGCGCGATGTCGTTCGGCAAATCGCGGGCGCGGATGATGAGCGAGGACCAGATCAAGACCACCTTCGCCGACGTGGCCGGCGTGGACGAAGCCAAGTCCGAGGTTGAGGAGCTGGTGGAGTTTTTGCGCGACCCCGGCAAGTTCCAGAAACTGGGCGGCAAGATTCCGCGCGGGGTGCTGATGGTCGGTTCGCCCGGTACCGGCAAAACCCTGCTGGCCAAGGCGATCGCCGGCGAGGCCAAGGTTCCGTTCTTTTCGATCTCCGGTTCCGACTTCGTGGAGATGTTCGTGGGCGTCGGCGCCTCGCGGGTGCGCGACATGTTCGAGCAGGCCAAGAAGCACGCGCCCTGCATCATCTTCATCGACGAAATTGACGCCGTGGGCCGGCATCGCGGCGCGGGTCTCGGCGGCGGTCACGACGAGCGCGAGCAGACCCTGAATCAGTTGCTGGTCGAGATGGACGGCTTTGAGGGCAACGAAGGCATCATCGTCATCGCCGCGACCAACCGGCCGGACGTGCTGGATCCGGCGCTGCTGCGCCCCGGCCGCTTCGACCGGCAAGTCGTGGTGCCGCTGCCCGACGTGCGCGGCCGCGAGCAGATTCTCAAGGTTCACATGCGCAAGGTGCCGCTGTCTGACAACGTCAAGCCGTCGGTCATCGCTCGCGGCACGCCGGGCTTCTCCGGGGCCGATCTGGCCAACCTGGTCAATGAAGCCGCCCTGTTTGCCGCGCGCGGCAACAAGCGCGATGTGGACATGGACGACTTCGAGAAGGCCAAGGACAAGCTCATGATGGGCGCCGAGCGCAAGTCGATGGTGATGGGCGAAGACGAAAAGAAGCTCACCGCCTATCACGAAGCCGGTCACGCCATCGTCGGCCGGCTGGTGCCGGCGCACGATCCGGTCTACAAGGTCAGCATCATTCCGCGCGGGCGGGCGCTGGGCGTGACCATGTTCCTTCCGGAAGGCGATCGCTACAGCTTCAGCAAGCAGCGTCTGGAAAGTCAGATTTCCAGTCTGTTCGGCGGCCGGATCGCCGAATCGCTGATTTTTGGCCCGGACCTGGTGACCACCGGCGCCCAGAACGATATCGAACGCGCGACCGATATCGCCCGCAACATGGTCACGAAGTGGGGTCTGTCCGACCGGCTGGGACCGCTGACCTACACCGAGGACGACGGTGAAGTCTTTCTGGGGCGGTCGGTGACCCGTCACAAGAACGTTTCGGATGAGACCGCCCACGTGATCGACAATGAAATTCGCGCCATCATCGACCACAATTACCAGCGTGCCGAGCAGTTGTTGCGGGATCACTTCGACAAACTGCACGCCATGGCCGAGGCGTTGATCAAATACGAAACGATCAACTCCGAGCAGATGGACGACATCATGGCCGGGCGACCGCCGCGCGAGCCGGAAGACGCCGATTCCGATCAAAAGCCGCCGACGGCGAGTTCGAAAGCCAAGGTCGGCGGCGTGGATCTGGGCAAGGACTCGGATCAGACCGAAGGTCCCATCGGGGGACCGGCCCAGCAGCATTGAGCCATTGGGCCATTGGGCCATTCTGAGTCATGCGGCTGGACTGCGCCGGCAGGGTGCTCGACCTGAGCTATCCCGCCGTGATGGGGGTGCTCAATGTCACCCCTGATTCCTTCTCCGATGGAGGGCATTACCTGCGGCTGGCCGATGCCTTGCGTCGCGCTGAAGCTCTGGTCGCGGAAGGCGCGGCGCTCGTCGATGTCGGCGGTGAATCGACCCGGCCGGGCGCGGCTCCGGTCTCGGTCGCTGAAGAACTGCGGCGGGTGCTGCCGGTGGTGGAGCGTCTGGCGCGCGAATTGCCGGTCCCGATTTCGATCGACACCAGCAAACCCGAGGTCATGCGCGAGGCGGTCTACGCCGGAGCGGGGTTGGTCAACGACGTGCGGGCGCTGCAGGCGCCCGGAGCGTTGGAAGTCGCTGCCGCCAGCGGTGTGCCGGTATGCCTGATGCACCTGCGGGGTCAACCCGCGACCATGCAACGGGAACCCCGCTACGCCGACGTGGTGACCGAGGTCCACGCTTTTCTGGCGGAACGGGTGCGGGCCTGCGAGAGCGTCGGCATCTCTCGCGACCGGATTCTGGTCGATCCCGGCTTCGGCTTCGGCAAGACTCTCGAACACAATCTATCCCTGCTGCGCCACCTGCACCGTTTCGTCGGGTTGGCGGCTGGAGTGCTCGTTGGTCTGTCGCGCAAGAGCCTGATCGGCGCCTTGCTGGACGCGCCGACCGACGCGCGTCTGAACGGCAGCCTGGCCGCCGCGATCATCGCCGCCTGGCAGGGCGCGACGATCATCCGCGCCCACGACGTCCGGGAGACCGTGCAGGCTTTGCGCGTCTGCGCCGCCGTCCGGGAGGCGGCATGACGGAGTGGGGTCTTTGGTGTGCGCCGTTTCTCGATCCCCGTTATAATCGCGCCGGGCTGAATTTAGGAGAATACGGTGATGGGAAAACGCTATTTTGGTACGGATGGCATTCGCGGGCGGGTCGGCGAGCATCCGATCACGGCGGAGTTCATGTTGAAGTTGGGCTGGGCGGTCGGTCGGGTGTTGCAGACTCCGGGGTTCAACAAGGTCGTGATCGGCAAGGACACCCGCATTTCCGGCTACATGTTTGAGTCGGCCCTGGAAGCCGGACTGTCCGCCGCCGGTGTCAACATCGCCCTCCTGGGTCCCATGCCCACGCCGGGCATCGCGTATTTGACTCGCACTCTGCACGCTTGCGCCGGCATCGTGGTCAGCGCTTCCCACAACCCTTACTACGACAACGGCATCAAGTTCTTCTCCCGCGATGGCCAGAAGCTGCCTGATCAAGCCGAAGAACGCATCGAGGCGTTGCTGGAGCAGCCGCTGGTGACCGCCGAGCCCGATGCGCTGGGCAAGGCCGAGCGCATCGTCGACGCCGCCGGCCGTTATATCGAATTCTGCAAGAGCACGATTCCCGCCAGCACCAGTCTGGCGGGCCTGAAAATCGTGGTGGACTGCGCCCATGGTGCCACTTATTACGTGGCACCCAGCGTCTTCAACGAATTGGGCGCGACCGTGATTCCCATCGGCGTCGCGCCCGATGGCCTGAATATCAATCAGGACTGCGGTTCGACGCATCCCGCGGTGCTATGCGAGACGGTCAAGCAGCACAATGCCGATCTCGGTGTCGCGCTCGATGGCGATGGCGATCGGGTGATCATGGTGGATCACCGGGGCGAGATTCTGGATGGCGACGAACTGTTGTTCATCATCGCCCGCGACCGGTTGCGCGCCGGCAGCCGATTCAACGCCGTGGTCGGCACCCTGATGACCAATCTCGGGCTGGAGATGGCGCTGCGGGCGTTGGGGCTCGAGCTGCGCCGCGCCAGGGTCGGCGACCGCTACGTCATGGAGCAGTTGCTGGCCGAGAATTTGTTATTGGGCGGCGAAGGCTCCGGACACATCATCTGTCTGGACCGGACCTCGACCGGTGATGGCATTGTCTCCGCGCTGCAGGTCCTGTCGGCCATGCTGCGGTCCGAGAAAAGCCTGCACGATCTCAAAGCCGGCATGAGCAAGTATCCGCAAACACTGATCAACGTCTCGGTCACCGGGCGGGTCGATCTGGAGCGGGCACCGATTCAGGAGGCGGTGCGCGCCGCGGAAAGTCAGTTGGGCGATCACGGCCGGGTGTTGCTGCGGCCGTCCGGGACCGAGCCGGTGGTGCGGGTCATGGTCGAGGGTGCCGACGCCGGTGCCGTCGAGCGTCACGCCCGGGAATTGGCCGCCGTGGTCCGGGATACGCTGTCGGTTTAATTGATTTCCGGCGGCGAAGTCCGTAAGCTTGCCCGGTTTTTCTAAACGTGGGAGAAGAGCACAATGCGCCGTAAACTCGTGGCTGGCAATTGGAAAATGAATGGCTCGGCGGACAGTAGCCGTGAACTGCTCCAGGGGATCCTGGGGGGCGCTGCCGAGGTTGCGGCGGTTGAATTGGCGGTATTCCCGCCCTTCGTGTACTTGGGGCTGGTCGAACAGGCGTTGTCCGGCACCGCTATCGTCTGGGGTACGCAGAATCTCTCCGAACATGCCTCGGGCGCGCATACCGGTGAAGTCGCCGGCCCGATGCTGAAGGACTTCCACTGCACCTACGTCATCGTCGGTCACTCGGAGCGGCGCACGCTGTACGGGGAAAGCGATGAGGTGGTCGCGCGCAAGTACGCCGCCGCGCGCAAATTCGGCTTGAAGCCGATTCTCTGCGTCGGCGAAACCCTGGAAGAGCGCGAGCAGGAGGTCACCGAGGCGGTGGTCGAGCGCCAGCTCAAGGCGGTGCTCGATCTGGAAGGGATCGCGAGTTTCGCTGATGCGGTCATCGCTTACGAACCGGTTTGGGCGATCGGTACGGGCCGGACCGCAACCCCCGAGCAGGCCCAGGAAGTTCACGCCTTCATCCGCGCCCGATTGGCCGCGCACGATGCGGCGCTGGCGAATCAAGTGCGCATTCTGTACGGCGGCAGCGTCAAGGGTTCCAACGCCGCCGAATTGTTGGTCATGCCGGATATCGACGGGGGTCTGGTCGGCGGCGCTTCGCTCGACGCCAAGGACTTTCTGGCGATTGCCAAGGCAGGCTGTTAAACTGTCGCCATGTTTCATACGTTGCTTCTTGTAGCCCATGTGATCATCGCCGTCTCGCTGATCGGGCTGGTGCTGGTACAACAAGGCAAGGGTGCCGACGCAGGCGCGGCGTTCGGCGGCGGCTCGTCGGCGACCATGTTCGGGTCGCGCGGCTCCGCGTCGTTTCTGAGTCGCACGACCGCGGTCCTGGCCACGGCGTTCTTTTTCACCAGCCTGACGCTGGCCTATTTCGCGACGCAAACCTCGGCGCCGCGCAGCGTGATCGAGCGGGTACAGGTCGAACAAGCCGCCGAATCGCCCAGAATCGACGAGGGTCCGAGCGATGTGCCGCAACTGCCGCCGAGATAGCGGCGGAATATAGATAAGTTTTTCTGTGCCGATGTGGTGGAACTGGTAGACACGCTAGCTTGAGGGGTTAGTGGCGCGAGCCGTGCCGGTTCGAGTCCGGCCATCGGCACCAAAATAATTGTGCGGCATTCCGGGCTAATCGCCGGGATGCCACTAAATTCTCCGAGTGCCCTGGTATTGAATTTGCCATGCTTTTAGGGAAGAGACTGGCAATGATTACCCATGAGGTTCCAAAGTCCATGTGGCGTTTCAACGATAAAAATCCGATACCGCCCCGACTCCTGTCCCCGCACCGCCCTGGGGGATGCCTTGGCCTCCCTGAAAAGCCGTGATTTCCATCCACGCCGAGTCTGTTGTTCATTACCCCCTAATTCCCCATTATTCCCTCGGCCCGCCATGTCGAAGGTGCAACCCTGATGTTGTCCAATTACCTTCCCGTCCTGATTTTCATAATGATCGCTCTCGTGATGGCCGGCGCACTCATCGGCCTCGGTTCCTTTATGGGTCCCAACCGACCCGACAGTGAAAAACTGTCGCCTTACGAGTGCGGTTTCGAAGCCTTCGAAGATTCCCGGATGAAATTTGATGTCCGCTATTACCTGGTGGCCATCCTGTTCATCATCTTCGATCTGGAAATCGCTTTCCTGTTTCCGTGGGCGATCGTGCTCGACGAGATCGGCTGGTTTGGTTTTGCCTCGATGGTGGTTTTTCTCGGCATCCTGGTGGTCGGGTTCGTTTACGAGTGGAAAAAAGGAGCCTTGTCATGGGAATAGAAGGTATTCTCGAAAAGGGCGTGGTGACCACTACGGCCGACAAGCTGATCAACTGGGCCCGCACGGGTTCGATGTGGCCGATGACCTTCGGTCTGGCGTGTTGCGCGATGGAAATGATGCACGCGGGCGCGGCCCGCTACGACTTGGACCGGTTCGGCATCGTCTTCCGACCCAGTCCCCGCCAGTCCGATGTCATGATCGTCGCCGGCACCCTGTGCAACAAAATGGGGCCGGCGTTCCGCAAAGTCTACGACCAGATGCCCGAGCCGCGCTGGGTGATCTCCATGGGGTCCTGCGCCAACGGCGGGGGGTACTACCACTACTCCTATGCGGTGGTGCGCGGTTGCGACCGTATCGTGCCGGTGGATATTTACGTGCCTGGCTGCCCGCCGACCGCGGAAGCGCTGATCTACAGCATCCTGCAATTGCACGAAAAGATTCGCCGCACTAATACCATCGCCCGCTGAGAGCATTCGCATGGCCGACACGCTACAGACTTTCGTGGAACAACTCCAAGCCCGCTTTGGCGAGGCCCTGCTGGAATGCCGGTTGCATCGCGATGAAGTCACGATTGTGGTTCCATCGGTCCAGGCTATCGCGGTCTTGACCGCGCTGCGCGACGAGCCGGAATTCGCCTTCGAACAACTCATGGATTTGTGCGGGGTGGATTACTCGGCCTATGGTGAAGTGGAGTGGGCGACCGGCGAATCCACCAACCAGGGCTTCAGCCGCGGGGTGGTGGAGCGGGCCACCGGACGTGGGCCGACCGCCGTCCAACATGCGGTCTTGAAGAAATCCCCGGCGCATCAGAGTCGGTTCGCCGCCGTCTATCAGTTGTTGTCGATCGCCCACAACCAGCGGTTGCGGGTCCGGGTGTTCGCGCCCGACGACGACTTGCCGGTGGTCCCCTCCGTGGTCTCCCTCTGGGTGTCGGCCAACTGGTACGAGCGCGAGGCGTTCGATCTGTTCGGCATCGTGTTCGAGGAACATCCGGACCTGCGACGCATCCTGACCGATTATGGATTTATCGGCCATCCGTTCCGCAAGGATTTTCCGCTGATCGGTCACGTCGAGATGCGCTACGACCCCGAGCGCGGCCGGGTGGTTTACGAGCCGGTCAGCATCGAATCGCGGGTTCTGGTGCCCCGCGTGATCCGCAAGGAAAGCCATTATCAGCCCGAGTCGCCTTAACCGAGAACGCCGTCGATGCCTGAGATTCGCAACTACACCCTGAACTTTGGGCCGCAACATCCCGCCGCCCACGGCGTGTTGCGGCTGGTGCTGGAAATGGATGGCGAAGTGGTGCAGCGCGCCGATCCACACATCGGCTTGTTGCACCGCGCCACGGAAAAACTGGCCGAGAGCAAACCGTTCAACCAAAGCATCGGCTACATGGACCGGCTCGACTATGTGTCCATGATGTGCAACGAACACGGCTACGTGCTGGCCATCGAGAAGTTGCTGGGCATCGAACCGCCGGTGCGCGCCCAGTACATCCGGGTCATGTACGCGGAAATCACTCGCCTGCTCAATCATCTGCTATGGATCGGCGCGCACGGTCTGGATATCGGTGCCATGACCATGTTTATTTACGCGTTCCGCGAGCGCGAGGATTTGCTGGACTGCTACGAGGCGGCCTCCGGGGCGCGGTTGCACGCAACCTATTTCCGGGTCGGCGGGGTCTATCGCGATCTGCCGGATGCGATGCCCAAGTACACCTACGAAGATTCGAAGTATCACAGCAGGAAGGACGTGGACGAACGGAATACTCATCGCCAGGGTTCGTTGCTCGATTTTATTGAGGCCTTCACCGAGCGCTTCCCGCAAAAAGTCGATGAATATGAAACCCTGCTCACCGAAAACCGGATCTGGAAACAGCGCACGGTGGGGATCGGAGTCGTGACGCCCGAGCGCGCCCTGCAACTCGGTTTTTCGGGGCCGATGCTGCGAGGTTCCGGCATCGCTTGGGACCTGCGCAAGAAACAGCCCTATGAAGTGTACGACCGACTGGATTTCGACATTCCGGTGGGCGTCAACGGCGACTGTTACGACCGCTATCTGGTCCGGATGGAGGAAATGCGCCAGTCCAACCGGATCATCCGGCAGTGCGTGGAGTGGCTGAAGCGCAATCCCGGACCGGTGATGATCGAGGATTACAAGATCGGACCGCCGCCGCGGGAGAAGATGAAAGAGGACATGGAAGCGCTCATCCATCACTTCAAGCTGTTCACGGAAGGCTATTGCGTGCCCGAGGGTGAAGTTTACGTCGCCACCGAGCATCCCAAGGGCGAATTCGGGATTTACCTGATTTCCGACGGTGCCAACAAACCCTACCGGCTCAAGGTCCGGGCGCCGGGTTTCGCTCATCTGTCGTCCATGGACGAGATGGCGCGCGGCCACATGCTGGCCGACGTGGTGGCTATCATCGGCACGCAGGATATCGTCTTCGGGGAGATCGACCGCTAATGACCGCAACGAGTGCGCCAAGCAGCGAAAACCTGCTGTCAGCCCATGCCCGGGCGGAAATCGACCGCTGGCTGACCCGCTATCCCCCCGACCGCAAGCAGTCCGCCGTGCTGGCCGCGCTGCGCGAGGTGCAGCATGAAAACGGTGGGTATCTGACGACGGAGCTGATGGACGCGGTGGCTGATTATCTCGACCTGCCACCCATCGTGGTCTACGAGGCCGCGAGTTTTTACTCGATGTTCGAACTGAAACCGGTCGGCCGGCACAGCATTTCGGTCTGCACGAATATTTCCTGCCTGTTGCGCGGCGGCGACGCCATTCTGGCGCACCTCGAAAAGAAACTCGGCGTCAAGCTCGGGGAGAGCACCCCGGATGGGAAGTTCTACCTGAAGCGGGAAGAAGAATGTCTGGCCGCCTGCTGCGGAGCGCCCATGATGCAGGTCGACCATGTCTATCACGAGCATTTGACGCCCGAAAAGGTCGATCGGGTGCTCGATAGCCTGGAGTGAACGGCGATGGCCAATGAAGTCTGCTATCGGACGCTGGGTCTGGACCGGCCCTGGTCCATCGAGACCTACCGGAGTGTGGGCGGTTACGAGGCCTGGCAAAAGATCCTGGCCGGTGAACTGACTCCCGAGCAGGTGATCGACGAGGTCAAGAAATCCGGGTTGCGCGGCCGCGGCGGCGCTGGGTTCCCGATGGGCCTGAAATGGACCTTCATGCCGCGCACCGCGCCGGGCCAAAAATACGTCGTCTGCAATTCCGACGAGTCCGAACCCGGCACCTGCAAAGATCGCGATATTCTGCGCTATAACCCGCACGCTCTGGTGGAAGGCATGGCCATCGCCGGCTTCGCGATCGGCGCCACGGTCGGCTACAACTATCTGCGCGGCGAGTTTCTGGACGAACCCTTCCAACGCTTCGAGGACGCGGTGCGGGATGCCTACGCCGCCGGTCTGTTGGGTAAGAACATCCAGGGATCGGGGATCGACTTCGATCTGTATGCGACCCTGGGCGCCGGAGCCTACATCTGCGGCGAGGAAACCGCCCTGCTGGAGTCGTTGGAAGGCAAAAAGGGTCAGCCCCGCTTCAAACCGCCGTTCCCGGCCAGCTACGGACTCTACGGCCGGCCGACCACCATCAACAATACTGAATCGTTATCCTCGGTGCCGTCGATCATCCGCAACGGCGGCGAGTGGTTCGCCGATCTGGGCACCACCAACGCCGGCGGCACCAAGGCGTTCTCGGTGTCCGGCCACGTTGAGAGGCCCGGCAATTTCGAGGTCTCGCTCGGGATTCCCTTTACCGATCTACTGGCCCTGGCCGGCGGCGTCTGGAAGGGTCGCCAGCTTAAGGCGGTGATTCCGGGTGGTTCCTCGGTGCCGGTGGTGCCGGGCGACCTGATGCTGCAAGCCAACATGGATTATGACTCCATCTCCAAGGTCACCGGGTCGATGCTCGGCTCCGGCGCGGTGATCGTCATGGACGAGACCACGGATATGGTCAAGGTGCTGCAACGCATCTCGCGGTTCTACTTCTCTGAATCCTGCGGTCAATGCACGCCGTGCCGCGAAGGCACCGGCTGGTTGTACCGGATGATCACCCGCATCATCGAGGGCAAGGGGCGGCCCGAGGATCTGGATCTGCTGGACAGCGTGGCCAGCCGCATCGAAGGGCACACGATTTGCGCGCTCGGCGATGCCGCCGCCATGCCGGTACGCAGCTTCGTCAAGCACTACCGTCACGAATTCGCCTATTACATCGAGCACAAGCGCAGCATGGTCGGCGGCGCGACGGTCCTGGCCGCCTAAGGCCGCGGAACCTCCCAATACGGTTGCAGCAGGTACAAGATGAGCGAGGAATCAGTCAATATCGAAGTCAACGGCATCCCGCTGCAGGCCCGCAAGGGCGCGATGCTCATCGAGATCACCGACGCGGCGGGCATTCCCATACCCCGATTCTGTTACCACAAGAAACTGTCCATCGCCGCCAACTGCCGGATGTGTCTGGTCGAGGTCGAGCGGGCGCCCAAGCCGCTGCCGGCGTGCGCGACCCCAGTCATGGAAGGCATGAAGGTTTTTACCGAGTCGCCCAAGGCGCGCGCCGCGCAGAAGGGCACCATGGAGTTCCTGCTGATCAACCATCCGCTGGACTGCCCGATCTGCGATCAGGGGGGCGAGTGCGAGCTTCAGGATCTCGCCATGGGGTATGGATCCGATGCCTCCCGGTTCGCCGAGCGCAAGCGGGTGATCAAGGACAAGGATATCGGGCCATTGATCTCCACCGATATGACCCGTTGCATTCATTGCACCCGCTGCGTGCGTTTCGGCGATGAAATCGCCGGCCTGCGCGAGCTGGGGGCCACCGGGCGCGGTGAATTCATGGAAATCGGCACTTACGTGGCCCACAGCGTGGCGTCGGAGCTGTCGGGTAACGTGATCGACCTGTGTCCGGTCGGCGCGCTGAACGCCAAGCCGTCCCGAAACCGGGGCCGTTCCTGGGAGTACGTGCAACACGCCGCCGTCGCCCCGCACGACTCGGTGGGCTCCAATATTTTCGTTCATACCCTGCGCGGCAAAGTGATGCGGGTGGTGCCGCGCGAGAACGATGCGGTCAACGAGACCTGGATCTCCGACCGCGACCGGTTCAGTTACGAAGGCATTTACAGCGATGATCGTCTGTCCCGGCCACGGGTCGATGGGGCCGAGACCGATTGGGAAACCGCGTTGGAAGCGGCGGCCAAGGGTTTGCAGGCGGTCATCACCCAACAGGGTCCCGAGGCGGTCGGGTTTTTGCTGGGGCCGACCGCGACCGTCGAAGAGTTGTATCTGGCACAGAAGCTGGCGCGGGGTCTCGGCGTGGCCAACATCGATCACCGGCTGCGGCAGGCCGATTTCAGCGACCAGGACGCCGCGCCGGTTTTCCCCTGGCTGGGGCAGGCGCTGGAAGATCTGGAAAAGGTTGGGGCGGCCTTGTTGATCGGCAGCAACGTCCGGATGGAACAGCCGCTGGCTGGACTGCGGCTGCGCAAGGCGGCCCTGGCGGGCGGACGGGTGATGTTCGTGAACCCGCGCGATTTCGAGTTCCGGTTTCCCGTAGCGGCGAAGGTGATCGCCGACCCCGCCGGGATGGTGACGGCCTTGGCGGGTGTGGCCCAGGCTGTTGCGGAGTTGCAGGGCGAAACCCTGCCGGCGGGTTTGACGGGACTGATCGCCGGTTCGCCCAGCGACGTCGAGCGCGCCATGGCCAAGACGCTGATCGACCATACGCCGGCCACCGTGCTGCTGGGTAACCTGGCGGTTTCCCATCCCACCTTCGCGCAATTGCGGGCGCTGGCGGGATTCGTGGCGCGTTGCAGCGGCGCTCGGCTGGGCTATCTGCCGGAAGCCGCCAATTCGGCGGGCGGGTGGCTGGTCGGTGCCTTGCCGCACCGGTTACCGGGCGGGCGGGCGGCGCCAACCCTAGGTCTGAACGCGCGAGCCATGCTGGAGTCGCCCCGAAAAGCTTATGTGTTGTTGGGCGTCGAACCCGAACTCGATTGCTGGGATGGCGCGGCGGCGCACGCGGCTCTGCACGGTGCCGAATTCGTGGTATCGCTCAGTCCTTACGCCAGCGCGGGCGACTCACCGAGTCACTCCCGCATCGTGTTGCCGGTGGCGACCTTCGCTGAAACCGCTGGGACCTATGTCAACGCCGAGGGCCGATGGCAAAGCTTCCAGGGTGCCAGCCCGCCGTTTGGCGAGGCGCGGCCGGCCTGGAAAGTGCTGCGCGTGTTGGGCAATCTCTGCGGCGTGGCCGGGTTTGAGTACGTCAGCGCCGAGGATGTGCTCGCCGAGGTCTGGGGGGACTGTGAGTCGGTGCAGCCGGACAATATCTCGAACGGAGACTTGCCGAACTGGCAATCCTTCCAACCCGAAGGTCTGTTGCGCGTCGCGGACGTACCGATCTACGCGACGGACCCACTGGTGCGGCGCGCCCGTTCCCTGCAACAGAGTCCGCTGATGCGGCCCGCCGAAGTCCGATTGCATCCCGAAGTGGCCCAAGCGCTGGGCGTGGTCGGGCGGGAGCAGGTTCAGGTGCGCCAGAACGGTCGGGCCGTTGAGTTGCCGCTGGTCCTGGACGAGAGCATTCCTCGGGGGTGCGCCTGGATTCCAGCCGGTCTGCCGGCCAGCGCGGCGCTCGGTCCAGCGGTGGGGCCAGTGGTCATCCAATAACAATCGGGATCTCGGATCATGGAAATCTTGCTGACGGTCACCGTCATCCTGCTGAAAATCTTCGCGGTGCTGATGCCGCTCCTGATCGCCGTGGCGTATTTGACTTTCGCCGAGCGCAAGATCATCGGCTATATGCAGGTGCGGATCGGCCCGAACCGGGTCGGCCCCGGAGGCTGGCTGCAGCCCATCGCCGACGCCATGAAGCTGATGTTCAAGGAGATCATCGTCCCCAACCGGGCCAACCGCTTTCTGTTCGTCCTGGCACCGATCCTCTCCTTCGGCCCGGCCCTGGCGGCATGGGCGGTGATCCCGTTCGGCGATGGCATGATGATCTCCCATCTGGATGCCGGCCTGCTGTATCTGTTGGCGCTGACCTCAATGGGCGTCTATGGGGTGATCATTGCCGGCTGGGCTTCAAATTCCAAGTATGCCTTCCTCGGCGCCATGCGGTCGGCGGCGCAAATCGTCTCTTATGAGATCGCCTTGGGCTTCGCGCTGGTCGGGGTGCTGATGGCCGCCGGCAGCCTGAATCTCAACCAGATCGTGCTGGCGCAGCAGGGAAGTTTACTGCACTGGTTCTGGCTGCCGCTGTTTCCGCTGTTTGTGGTAGCCTTCATTTCCGGAGTCGCCGAAACCAATCGCGCGCCTTTCGACGTCGCCGAAGGCGAATCGGAGATCGTGGCCGGGTTTCACGTCGATTACTCCGGCATGGCTTTCGCGGTGTTTTTCCTGGCGGAATACGCCAACATGATCCTGGTTTCGGCGTTGGGAGCGACCCTGTTTCTGGGGGGCTGGCTGTCGCCTTTTGAAGGCATCCCCCTGCTGGGTGATCTGTTCGCCTTCGTTCCCGGCGCGATCTGGCTGGTCCTCAAGATTTCATTGTTGTTATTGCTGTTTTTATGGTTCCGCGCCACGTTCCCTCGTTACCGCTACGATCAAATCATGCGCTTGGGCTGGAAAGTGTTTATTCCTGTGACACTGGTCTGGCTGGTGGTGGTCGGGTTGGGCGTACTGGGAGGCGTCGGCCCGTGGTTCGCTTGAGCGGAGAGTACTGATGAAGACCCTGCAAGACCTTCGGTATTATTTCAAGAGCTTCCTGTTGTGGGAGCTGTTGCTTGGCCTGCGGGTCACCGGACGCTATCTGTTCGCCAAAAAGATCACGGTGCAGTACCCGGAAGAGAAAACCCCGTTGTCGCCCCGATTTCGGGGCCTACATGCCCTGCGCCGCTATCCGAACGGCGAGGAGCGCTGCATCGCCTGCAAGTTGTGCGAGGCGGTGTGCCCGGCGCTGGCCATCACCATTGAGTCCGAGCAGCGGGCGGATGGGACGCGCCGCACCACGCGCTACGACATTGATTTGTTCAAGTGCATCTACTGCGGATTCTGTGAGGAATCGTGCCCGGTGGATTCCATCGTGGAAACCCGGGTGTTCGAATACCATTTCGAGAAACGCGGCGAGCACATCATGACCAAGGAAATGCTGCTGGCCCACGGCGACCGGTACGAGGCGCAGATCGCCGCCGACCGGGTCGCCGATGCGCCGTATCGGTAGAAGGATGAAGGATGAAGGATAAATCCTAAATCCTAAATCCTAAAAATCATGGGATTTGAAAACAATGGGATTTGATAAATTTCTCTTTTACGTCTTCGCTCTGATTCTGCTGTTCGCGGCGGTACGGGTGATCACGGCGCGTAACCCGATCCATGCCGCTCTGTTCCTGGTCCTGGCGTTTTTCACCAGCGCCGCGCTGTGGCTGTTACTCGAGGCCGAGTTTTTAGCCATCACCCTGGTTCTGGTGTATGTGGGTGCGGTCATGGTGCTGTTCCTGTTCGTGGTGATGATGCTGGATATCAATGTCGCTCCGGTGCGCGGTAGTTTTAGCAAGTATTTGCCGATCGGCGCGGCGGTGGCGCTGGTTATCTTCATCGAGATGGCGCTGATCGTCGGCTCCAGTTACTTCGGCGGCGAGCAATACAACCTGGTCCGCCAGGCGGCCGACCACAGCAATACCCGCGAACTGGGCCGCGTTCTCTATACCTTCTACGTCTATCCGTTCGAAATCGCCGCCGTGATTCTGCTGGTGGCGATCATCGCCGCGATTTCGCTGACGATGCGGCAGCGGGAGGGGACAAAAACGCAGAATCCAGGCCAGCAGGTGCGGGTATCACGGGATGATCGGGTGCGTCTGGTGCGCATGGCGTCGGAAAAAAAGAAGAAATAGCATGACCGCGCCTCAGGATGGCGTGTTCGCAATCCTTCGCGCCGCCATCACGCAGCCTCCAATCCATAACACCAATATCCAGATAAACCCTATTACAGGGAGGGATCGATGATCGCGCTTACGGATTATCTCGTGCTGGCGGCGCTCCTCTTTTGTCTCAGCGTGGCGGGCATTTTCCTGAATCGGAAAAACGTCATCATCCTGCTGATGTCGATCGAACTCATGCTGTTGTCGGTGAACTTCAATTTCATCGCCTTTTCACGGTTTCTCGACGACATCACCGGCCAGGTGTTCGTCTTTTTTATCCTGACCGTGGCGGCGGCCGAGGCGGCCATCGGCCTGGCTATCCTGGTGGTATTGTTCCGCAACCGGGGCACCATCAACGTCACCGACCTCGATACGCTGAAAGGTTAGCCGCATGGAAAACGTTTACCTCGCGATTGTGCTGGCGCCCCTGTTCGGCGCTCTCGTCGCCGGCCTGTTCGGCCGTCAGATCGGCCGCGCCGGCGCCCACTGGGTCGCCATCATCGGCGTGGCGATTTCCTTCCTGCTCTCGCTGATCGTGCTCCAACATCATGTGTGGGAAGGGGCCGACCCGTACAACGGTACGGTCTACACCTGGATGGTAATCGAGGGCATCCGCCTGGAAATTGGCTTCCTGGTGGATAATCTGACGGCGGTGATGATCGCCACCGTAACCTTCGTGTCCTTGATGGTGCATATCTACACCATCGGCTACATGCACGACGACGACGGTTACCAGCGGTTCTTCTGCTACATCGCGCTGTTTACGTTCGCCATGCTGATGCTGGTGATGGCCAACAACTTCCTGCAACTGTTCTTCGGTTGGGAAGCGGTGGGTTTGATGTCGTACCTGCTGATCGGTTTCTGGTACAAACGCGAAAGCGCCATCTTCGCCAACATGAAGGCGTTCCTGGTCAATCGGGTGGGCGATTTCGGTTTTCTGTTGGGGATCGCCGCCATCCTGATGGCCTTCAACAGTCTGGATTACGCCGACGTCTTCGCCGCCGCGCCGCTGATGGCCGACATGACCACGCAGATCATTCCGGGATTGGACTGGTCGCTGATGACGGTGATTTGCATCCTGCTGTTTATCGGCGCCATGGGTAAGTCCGCGCAGGTGCCGCTGCATGTCTGGCTTCCGGATTCGATGGAAGGTCCTACGCCGATCTCGGCCCTGATTCACGCCGCGACCATGGTCACCGCCGGCATCTTCATGGTGGCGCGGATGTCGCCGCTGTTCGAATTGTCGGTCACCGCGTTGAGCTTCGTGTTGATCATCGGTGCCATCACCGCCCTGTTCATGGGGTTCCTGGGCATCATCCAGAACGACATCAAGCGGGTGGTGGCCTATTCCACGCTCTCGCAACTGGGTTACATGACGGTGGCGCTGGGCGTGTCGGCCTATTCAGCCGCCATGTTCCATCTCATGACCCACGCCTTTTTCAAGGCGCTGCTGTTCCTGGGCGCGGGTTCGGTGATCATCGCCCTGCATCACGTCCAGGATATCCGCAAGATGGGTGGGTTGTGGCGCTACATGCCGATCACTTGGTTCACCTTCCTGCTCGGTACGCTGGCGCTGGTCGGCACCCCGGGTTTCTCAGGCTTTTATTCCAAGGACAGTATTCTCGAAGCCGTGCGTTTTTCCCAGATTCCGGGGGCCGGCGTGGTGTACTGGATGGTCCTGCTGGGTGTGTTCGTGACCGCGCTCTACTCGTTCCGGTTGTACTTTCTGGTGTTCCACGGCCCGGAGCGGATGGATCATCATACCCGAGAGCACCTGCATGAAACGCCGGCGGTCGTGACCGTACCGCTGATCCTGCTGGCCATTCCTTCGGTGGTGATCGGGGCCATGACCATCGAGCCACTGCTGTTCGGCACGGTGTTCGAGAACATTATTTATGTCGCGCCGACCCGCGACGTGCTGGCGCAACTGGCCGAGCACTATCACGGTGCGCTGAGTTTCGCTCTGCACGGAATGTTGCACGCGCCGTTCCTGCTGGTCGTCGCCGGGGCCGTTTCGGCTTGGTATCTGTACCTGCGGCGGCCGGATCTGCCGGGACGGATTCAGGCGCGCCTGGCTGGATTGTACGACGTCATGAACCGCAAGTACCTGTTCGACGAGATTTACCAGGTGGTGTTCATGCGCGGCAGCCAGAAGCTGGGCGGCGTGCTGTGGAAATACGCCGACGCGGGCTTGATCGATGGGGTGCTGGTGAATGGGACGGCCCGGCTGGTCGGCTGGTTCGCGGCCGTGGCTCGCCATCTGCAGACGGGCTACCTGTACCACTACGCCTTCGCGATGATCATCGGTCTGCTGATCCTGTTGACGTGGTTCGTCACCCGCTAACCTGGAAGAAGAATAACCATGCTGTCGGAACTGCCCCTGCTGAGTTTGGTCATCTGGTTCCCGGTGCTGGGAGGCATCGCGGTACTGTTCGTGGGCGACGAAAACCCGAGCCGCGCCAAAGCGCTAGCCTTGACGGTGGCGATCCTGAGCTTCTTGATCAGTCTCCCGCTGTACACGCTGTTTGATACCACGACGGCGATGATGCAGTTCCAGGAATCCATATCCTGGATTCCGATGCTGGGCGTCAACTACCATTTGGGCGTGGACGGCTTCTCGATGCCGTTGATCCTGCTGACCACGTTCATGACCGTGATCGTGGTGATCGCCGGTTGGGAGGTGGTGCAGTATCGGGTCGCCCAGTACATGGCGGCCTTCCTGATCATGGAAGGGTTGATGGTCGGCGTGTTCGCCGCGCTGGACGCCATCCTGTTCTATGTGTTCTTCGAGGCGATGCTGATCCCGATGTTCCTGATCATCGGCATCTGGGGCGGTCCGCGCCGAGTCTACGCGACGCTCAAGTTCTTTCTGTACACCTTTCTGGGCTCGGTGTTCATGTTGATCGCCCTGATCTATCTGTATCATCAGGCGCAAAGCTTCGCGATTCTGGACTTCCATGTGTTGCCCCTGAGCCTGACCGAGCAGGTGCTGATCTTCTTCGCCTTCCTGTTGGGGTTCTCGGTCAAGGTGCCGATGTGGCCGGTGCATACCTGGCTGCCGGACGCCCACGTCGAGGCGCCTACCGGCGGTTCGGTCATCCTGGCGGCGATCACCCTGAAAATCGGTGGCTACGGGTTCCTGCGGTTCGCCTTGCCGATCACGCCGGACGCCGCTGGGACGCTGGACTGGCTGATCATCACCCTGTCGTTAATCGCGGTGGTCTACATCAGTTTGGTCGCTCTGATCCAGCAGGACATGAAGAAGCTGATCGCCTACTCGTCGATCGCCCACATGGGCTTCGTAACCCTGGGTTTCTTCATCGCCTTCAGCATCTACCGGCAAACCGGCAGTCTGAGCGGCGCGGCCATGGGCATCCAGGGCGGCATGGTGCAGATGGTGTCGCACGGCTTCATCTCCGGAGCGTTGTTCCTGTGCGTGGGGGTGCTGTACGACCGAATGCATTCCCGGCAGATCAAGGATTACGGCGGGGTGGTCAACACCATGCCGGTGTTCGCCGCGTTCATGGTGCTGTTTTGCATGGCGAACGCCGGATTGCCCGGCACGTCCGGTTTCGTCGGCGAATTCATGGTGATCCTGAGCAGCTTCAAGGCTAATTTCTGGATCGCTTTCCTGGCCGCCACCACCCTGATGCTGGGGGCCGCCTACACCCTGTGGTTGATCAAGCGGGTCGTGTTCGGAGAGATCGGCAACCCGCACGTCGCCGAATTGAAGGATATCAACACCCGCGAGATCCTCATGCTGAGCCTGTTGGCGGCGGCGGTGTTGGGGCTCGGCGTCTGGCCCGATCCACTGACCTCGGTGATGCACGCCACGGTGGATAATTTGTTGCAGCACATCATCGTGACCAAGCTGTAACGGCCGCCCTCGCTGAGAAGAATTCGGAGAATAGGGAAACCCCATGAATTTCGTCGCCCCTGATTTCATGCCGCTGCTGCCGGAACTGTTCGTCCTGACCCTGGCCTGCTTCATCCTGGTCGTCGATGTATTCCTGGAGGAGCGGCAACGGCATATCACCTATGGATTGGCCCAGTTGACGTTGTTGGGCGCGGCCCTACTGACGCTGGCGACCTACGCGCACGCACCGGTGACCACCATGTTCGGTCACTACGTCAGGGACGCCATGGGTGATGTGCTCAAGCTGTGCATCTATCTGGCTACCGCCGCCGTGTTCCTGTACTCCCGCGACTATCTGCGCCAGCGGGACCTGTTCAAAGGCGAGTACTACGTGCTGGGCCTGTTCGGCGTGCTGGGCATGATGGTCATGGTATCGGCGCACAGCCTTCTCACCGTCTATCTGGGTCTGGAACTGCTGTCGCTGTCGCTGTATGCCCTGGTGGCTTTCAATCGTGATTCGCCCACGGCTTCGGAAGCCGCCATGAAATACTTCGTACTGGGCTCGATCGCTTCCGGCATGTTGCTGTACGGGATTTCGATGATCTACGGCGCGACCGGCAGCGTGGATCTCCAAATCATCGCCGACGCCGTCATCGCCGCTCCAGGCACGGAGAATCTGGTGCTGGTGTTCGGGCTGGTGTTTCTGGTGGTCGGGCTGGCGTTCAAGCTGGGCGCGGTGCCCTTCCACATGTGGGTGCCGGATGTCTATCAGGGCGCGCCGACCTCGGTGACTCTGTACATCGCTTCAGCCCCCAAGCTGGCGGCATTCGCGCTGTTAATGCGGGTGCTGGTGGAGGGGTTGGGCGCGCTGCAAGCCGACTGGCAACAGATGCTCATCATTCTGGTGGTGCTATCCATCGTGCTGGGTAATCTGGTCGCCATCGTCCAGACTAACATCAAGCGGATGCTGGCCTACTCGACGATATCCCATGTTGGGTTTCTGCTCATGGGCATCCTGGCGGGCACGCCGGAGGGCTACGCGGCGGCCATGTTCTATACCATCGTTTACGTATTGATGGCGGTCGGCGCCTTCGGTGTGGTGATCGTGCTGAGCCGGTCTGGTTTCGAGGCCGAGAATATCGATGATTTTAAGGGCCTGAATGACCGCAACCCTTGGCTGGCTTTCCTGATGATGGTCATCATGATGTCCATGGCGGGCGTTCCGTTCCTGGTGGGCTTCTACGCCAAGTGGGTGGTGCTCCAGGCCATCGTCAACATCGGGCTGGTGTGGCTGGCGATCCTGGGCGTGGTGTTCTCGGTGATCGGGGCGTTTTACTATCTGCGGGTGGTGCGGTGCATGTATTTCGACCGGCCAGAGCAGAGCGAACCCATTCAGATGAAACTGGATACCGAAATCGCGATCAGCGCCAATGGCCTGTTGCTGGTGGCGTTGGGGTTGTACCCGACCGCGTTGATGACCTGGTGCGCCTTGGCGCTATCGGGCTGAGTCTTGACTGACTTTTTTATGATTCATCCGTGATGTCGCAAGAGATCGTCATTGGATTATGGCTGGGATTGGCGGTGATCGCCGCCAACCTGCCATGGCTTAGCGAACGCTGGTTTCTGGTGATCGCATCGCGGGATGGGCGTCCCAAGCCCTTCTGGCCGCGCCTGGTTGAGTGGGGGTTGCTGTACGGCCTGATGTTGGGTATCGGGTTCGGCTTCGAACACCAGGCGACCGGCGCGGTTCACGCGCAATCCTGGGAATTTTATGTCGTGACGCTGTGTCTGTTCGCCGTCGGCGCCCTCCCGGGGTTTGTCTACCGCTATCAGGTTCGCCGTCTGCTGGAGCAGGCGGGTCGGTAGAGGCATCCTCCGATCTCGGCCTGCCTCCCGCTTTTGCTGCACTGCAATATAAGCCGCGTTATAATGCGCCGTTCTCCGAGGCAACGCGTGGAGCGGCCATGTCGAAACAACATCCCATCATCGCCATCACCGGCTCATCCGGTGCCGGCACCTCGACCGTGCGGGTGGCGATGGAACATGTTTTCCGGCGGGACGGGTTCAATGTCGCCCTCATCGAAGGCGACAGCTTCCACCGTTACGAGCGGTTGGAAATGCAGCGACAGGTCGAACGGGCGCGCCGGGAAAATCGCAACCTCAGCCACTTCGGCCCCGAAGGCAACCTGTTCGACCGGTTGGAGGCGCTATTCATGGAATACGGCGAACGGGGCACCGGACTGAGACGCGCCTATCTCCACGACTGGGAGGCGGCCAACGCCCGCAGCCAGGAACCGGGCACCTTCACACCGTGGGAACCGATCCCGCCCGATACCGATTTGTTGTTTTATGAGGGCTTGCACGGCGGGGTGGTGACCGAGCAGGTCAACGTCGCCCGCTACGTGGATTTGTTGATCGGCGTGGTGCCGACCGTCAATCTGGAATGGATTCAGAAAATTCACCGCGATACCGCCGAGCGCGGCTACAGCGCCGAGGCGGTGACCGACACCATTCTGCGACGGATGCATGACTACACCCATTATATCGTGCCGCAGTTCTCCTGCACCGACATCAATTTTCAGCGGGTGCCGACGGTGGATACGTCCAACCCGTTCGCGGCGCGCGATATCCCCACTCTGGATGAAAGTTTCGTGGTGATCCGCTTTCGGGACCCGCGCAAGACCCAGCCGGATTTTCCCTATCTCGTGCGCATGATTCACGATTCATTCATGTCGCGGCGTAATACCATCGTAGCGCCGGGCGGCAAGATGGGTTTCGCCATGGAGCTGATCCTGCAACCGTTGATCGAACGGTTGGTCCGCCGGGAGTTTTAATCCGGGATCTCAAAGAACAACAACCCGCCGGCTACGGCTGGCCGCTGGTCCGACCGCGCCGGACCAGCGCCGCGTCCTTATCCGGATCGATCCACCAGGCGTTCAACTGCACCCCCTGCAACGGGATCACTGACGGATAACCAAACTTGTCCCAATAGGCGATCCGGGCATAGGGGATATGCCAGTGCGGGATGACCACGAAATGCCATTGCAGCGCCCGGTCCAGCGCCTGCACCCGAGTGACCAGGCTGGCGCGGTCGGGCGCGGCGATCACCAGATCCACCAATCGATCGATGGCGGGATTCTTCAGGCCGGCCAGATTGCGACTGCCCGGCTGATCGGCGGCGACGCTGCTCCAGAACTCCCGCTGTTCGTTGCCGGGCGACAGCGACTGACCCCAAACATGCACCACCATATCGAAATCGAAGTCGCGCACCCGGTTCTCGTACTGGGCGGAATCCACCGTACGCACGCTCATCTCGATGCCCAGTCGCTCCAGATTGCGGGCGAACGGCAACCCGATCCGTTCCCAGGTTGGTTCGTTGATCAGCAGCTCGAAGCGAAACGGCGCACCGGTCTCGGCGTTGACCAGTTTGCGATCCCGAAACACCCACCCCGCTTCCTGCAGCAGTTGGAGGGCCTGTTTCATGTTGGCGCGCAACTGTCCGCTGTCGGCGGCTTTGGGCGGTTCGTAGACCGAGGTGAAGACTTCAGGCGGCAATTGCTCGCGCAGCGGCTCCAGAATCGCCCGTTCCTCCGGCGACGGCAGGCCGCGCGCCGCCAGTTCGGAGTTGTCAAAAAAACTGCGGGTGCGGATGTACTGATCGTGGAACAGATTGCGGTTGCTCCACTCGAAATCGAACGCGTAGGCCAGCGCCTGGCGCACCCGGGGATCCTGGAACAACGGCCGGCGCAGGTTGTACACGAACCCCTGCATCCCGGAGGGCAACTGGTTGGCAAAAGTTTCCTTTTTCACCAGTCCCCGGCTCAGCGCCGGAAAATCGTAACCGGTCGCCCAGTGCTTGGCGACGTTCTCCGCCCGCAGATCGTAGGTGCCGGCCTTGAACGCCTCCAGCGCCACGGTGACATCGCGGTAATAGTCGTAGCGCAGCCGGCCGAAGTTATACAAGCCTCGATTGACCGGCAGATCCTTCCCCCAGTAATCCGTATCGCGCTGGTACACAATAAAACGCCCCGGTTCGAAGCGCTCGATCCGGTACGGGCCGCTGCCGACCGGTGGTTCCAGCGTCGTCACGCCAAACTCGCGGTCCTCCCAGTACTTTTTGGAGAGTATTGGCATCTGGCCCATGATCAGCGGCAACTCCCGATTGTCGCCGGCGCCGAACGTGAATTTCACCCGCCGCTCGCCCAGTTTCTCGACCGCGGCGACGTTGGCGTAATAAAAGCGGAAGAACGGGCTGCCCTGGGTTTTCAGCGTCTCGAAGGAAAACCGCACGTCATCGGCGGTGATCGGACTGCCGTCGTGGAATTTTGCCTCCGACCGCAGATTGAAAATCACCGACCCGCGATCCTCGGCGATCTCCACGCTCTCGGCGATCAAGCCGTACTCGCTGAACGGCTCGTCGGCGCTGTTGGTCATCAGGCTTTCGAACAACTGGCCGATGCCGGCGGCGGCTTGGCCCTGGATGTTGAACGGATTGAAGGTATCGAAGCTGCCGATGGCGGCCAGCCGCGCCTCGCCTCCCTGGGGCGCGTCGGGGTTGACGTAGTCAAAATGCGGGAAATCCGGCCCGTACTTCGGTTGGCCGTGCAGGGCGATGCCATGCACCGGTGCCCCGGTGGCGAGCGCTGTCGCCAGAATGCCGCACAACGCCAGCAAAACAGCAGCCAGTCGCCAAGGAAAACGGACTTTTGCACGCGTCATGCACTATCCTTTACAGTTCGCAAAATTGATGACCCGACTTAAAACGATGCTAAAACAGCATAGGAGTTCATTATGGGCTTTCTAGCCGGCAAACGCGCCCTGATCGTGGGAGTCGCCAGCAACCGTTCCATCGCCTGGGGCATCGCTCAAGCCATGCGCCGGGAGGGTGCCGAACTCGCCTTGACCTATCAAAACGACAAACTGCGACCCCGCGTCGAGAAGATGGCGGCCGAACTGGACAGTGCCATCGTCCTGCCGTGCGAAGTGGAAAGCGACACGGAAATCGCCGCCCTGTTCGAGGCGTTACAAACCCCCTGGGACGGGTTGGATATTGTGGTCCACTCGGTGGCTTATGCGCCGCGCGAAGCGCTGGAGGGAGATTTTCTGGACAGCGTCGATCGCGAGAATTTCCGCATCGCCCACGACATCAGTTCCTATAGCTTCGCGGCCTTGGCCAAGGGCGCGCGGCCGTTGATGAAGGGCCGCCGGGGCGCATTGATCGCCATGACTTATCTGGGCGGCGTGCGGGCGGTGCCCAACTACAACGTCATGGGGCTAGCCAAGGCCAGTCTGGACGCCAACGTCCGCTATCTGGCGCAGACGCTGGGACCGGAAGGCATCCGGGTCAACGCCATTTCCGCCGGACCGATCCGCACCTTGGCGGCGTCCGGCATCAAGAACTTTCGCAAGATGCTGGATGCCTTCGCGCACACCGCGCCCCTGCGACGCTGCGTCACCATCGAGGACGTAGGTAACGCCGCGGCGTTCCTGTGCTCCGATCTGGCCGCCGGCATCACGGGCGAAATCCTCTATGTCGATGGCGGCTTCAACACCGTCGCATCGGGCGCGGTGGAGTAACGGCGACCGGGGGGGCGATCCCGGATGCGCTTTGCGCGCCGGGCCGCCCTGACGGTGGCCATTACATCCGATTCGGGTACGTGACGATCTTGGTGTTTTGGCGCAAGCTGGCCAGCAGGCTGTCGAACTGCTCCACACCCATCTGCTGGGCCAGTTGCCGCGTCAATATTTGGCGTTCCTCCTCGGAAAAAGCATCCAGCCGCCCGGGAACCACCTGGGTCACGCCCAACACAGCCCGATCGCCATTCGTCAGGATCACCGAACCGAGCGCCATCTGCCCGGCCTCCGGTTGCGGCAGGCGGAACGCGGCGTCCAGCACGGTGCGATCCACTGCTAGCGCGTCGCGGCCCACTAAACCGGCGTCCCGAAATTCCCCGCCAAACTCGGTCGCCAGGGTTTGCAAGTGCTCGCCCTGGGCGACGCGCGTCCGCACCGTCTCGATGTCCCGACTCAAAGCTTCACGGGCCTGCTGCTCGCGCAGGGTCGCGACAATGTCTTCGCGGGCTTCCTCCAAGGTGAGAGGTGCGGCGGGCTGATGCTCCCGCACGCGCAGCACGACCACACGGCCTGGCTCCAGCTCGATTGGCTCGCTGTTGATCCTGCGGCGCAGGACATCATCGCTAAACACACTGGCGAGAACCCGGGGATGGGCGAAGATCCCCTCGTCGCCAGTGCGCCCGAACCAGTCGCTGTCCTGGATCGTCACGCCCAACGCCCGCGCGGCGGGCTCCAACGTATCCGGATGCTCGAAACTGAGGTTGGCGAGGGTCTGAATAATATCGTAGAAGTGGTTTTCGGCTTTCTGTTGGCGCAGTTCCGCAGCCACGGCCGCGCGGGCCTCGGCAAAGGGCTGGACTTGCGCGGGCGTGATCTGGTCCAGTCGGATAAGGTGAAATCCCGACGGCATCCGCACCGGTTCGCTGACCGCGCCCGGTTCTTCCAAGGCGTACAGGGCGATTTCGAATGCCGGGCTGTCGAACAATCCCTGACTGATAACGCCCAGTTCGCCGCCTTCCACGCCGCCTGCTGGGTCAGCTTGCGCCTCCCGCAGGGCCTCTTCGAAGCTCTGTTCGCCGGAGTGAATGCGCTCGGCAAGCGCTTGGGCGCGGGCGCGCGCCGTTTCCACCTCGGCGGCGCTGGCGCTCGGCGGCAGTTGCACCAGAATGTGCGACGCCGAACGCTGCTCCGGCTGACTGTATCGCGCGGCCTGATCCTGGTAAGCCGCTTGTAATTCCTCTTCGCCGACCGTGAGTTCTTCGGCGATTCGTTCCAGATGCAGCTCGATGAATTGCACCTGCACCTGCTCGGGGTTGACGAAGCGCGTTGGGTTATTCGCGAAATAATCCTGGATCGCCGCGTCGTCCATCTGGACCGCGGCTTGATAGTTTTCCAAGGGCAACACCGTGTAGTGCAGCTCCCGTTGCTGCCGGAGCAAGGCGATCAATTGCGCCTGCTCCGCCGGCGTGAACAACGCCGAGACGATCACGCCCGTGCGCAGTTGCTCGGTTGCCAGCGACTGCCGCAGTCCCTCCTCGAACATGCTCGGCGTCATACCCTGGTGGCGCAGCAGTCGTTCGTACAGCTCCCCGTCAAATCCGCCGCTCTCCTGAAAAACCGGCAACGCCCGCACGGCCTCGAACAATTGCCGGTCGCTGACCCGGAAGCCCTGTTCGCGAGCCGCGCGGTTCAGCACTTGTTCGTCGATCAGTTGTTGCAACACTTCCTGCCTCAGACGCGTTCCTTCCAGGAACTCCGGATCGAAATCGTCCCCCATCAGCGCCTGCAGGCGCTGGCGCTGATTTTGGTAGGCCCGTTGAAATTCCTGAAGGGAAATCTTGGCCTTGCCGACTTCGGCGATTTCGCTAGGCGCGCCGCCCTCGAAGTAGGAGTGAATGCCCCATAAGGCGAACGGGACGGTGAGGAATCCGACGATGGTATAGGCAACCCAGCCTCGGGCGCGCTCGCGGATGAACTGTAGCATGGCAAGTACCCGGTTTCAGGTCGGAATGACCTATGGAAAATTCAGAAAAATGGATCGACAAACTAAAGAATGGGGGCATCTTGACGATACCCTTGGGGACTGGCGGAGCGGACGGGACTCGAACCCGCGACCCCCGGCGTGACAGGCCGGTATTCTAACCGACTGAACTACCGCTCCGGATGTGGGGACCCACTGAGAGACTTAAACGGCTAAAGACCAAACAAGCAACTCGGATGTGGGAAATTGGCGGAGCGGACGGGACTCGAACCCGCGACCCCCGGCGTGACAGGCCGGTATTCTAACCGACTGAACTACCGCTCCGGCATTCAAACCGTGGTGGGTGCTGAGGGACTCGAACCCGCGACCCTCGCCTTGTAAGGGCGATGCTCTCCCAACTGAGCTAAGCACCCTGAAAAAGAAGTTTAATTTACTGCATCCTTAAGTGTTTTACCAGCCTTAAAAACGGGCGACTTGCTCGCCTTGATTTCCATGGATTCGCCGGTCTTGGGATTATGGCCAGTTCGGGCGGGGCGCTCCCGGATTGCGAACGTCCCAAAACCGGTCAAAACCACAGCTTCGCCTTTCTCGAGCGCACTTTGAATCGTATCCAGAACCGCGGATACTGCTTTACTGGCGGCTCCTTTGGAAAGATCGGTAGCCTGCGCAACGGCGTCGACGAGTTCAGTTTTGTTCATGAGCCCCTTCCTATGCAAGTTTTACGTTATTGGACTTGAACAGCGCTCGGCATGGCGCGCGTTGATCCCGCCCTAGAATGAAGATGATCGCTGGATTCCTTATAGCAGGGCGTTTAAAGCAGTGTCAACGGACCATGGGCACTCAGAACCCTCTACCTTGGCTTATATTTTTTCCCACCCCTGTCCCATCCATAGGTGGAACGGGGCGAGCGGTGAAGATCGAGCAAAATTCCATCAGTGCGCCCGGACGTTTTCCAGGGCCGTACCCGGTTTGGCGGAGTCCGGCGCGGAGGCCGCGGCGTCTGCTTCCACGCCGTCCCGAGGCTTGGGGGCGGGCAACGCTTGCAGCGCAATATCAAAGACCTGGTCGATCCAGCGCACCGGTCGCACTTCCAGCTTGGCCAGAATATTGGCCGGAATTTCGGTCAGATCCTTGCGATTCTCCTCCGGAATCACCACCGTCGACAAACCACCCCGGTGCGCCGCCAACAGTTTCTCCTTGAGCCCGCCAATCGGTAGCACTTCACCGCGCAGCGTAATCTCGCCGGTCATGGCGACGCTGGCCCGCGCCGGAATCTGGGTCAGGGCGGAGACCAGCGCCGTACACATGCCGATGCCGGCGCTGGGGCCATCCTTGGGCGTCGCGCCTTCGGGGACGTGAATGTGGACATCGTACTTCTGGTGGAATTCCGGATCGATGCCGAGCGCCCCGGCGCGACTGCGGACCACGGTCATCGCCGCCTGAATGGATTCCTGCATCACCTCGCCCAACTGACCGGTATGAATCAGCTTGCCCTTGCCCGGCACCAGGGCCGCTTCGATGCTGAGCAGTTCACCCCCCACTTCGGTCCAGGCCAGCCCGGTCACCTGCCCGACCTGATCCTCCTCCTCGGCCAAGCCATAGCGGAACCGCCGCACCCCCAGATACTTGTCCAATAGGTCAGGGGTGACGGTCATCGTTTGCGTGACCGGTTGCAGGGTCACTTCCTTGACCACCTTGCGACAAACCTTGGCGATCTCCCGCTCCAGATTGCGGACCCCGGCCTCGCGGGTGTAAAAGCGAATAACGTCGCGGAGCGTATCATCGGGGATTGCGAGTTCGTCCTTGCGCAGACCGTTGTTGGCCACCTGTTTCGGCACCAGGTAACGCGCGGCGATGTTGAGCTTTTCATCCTCGGTATAACCGGGAATTCGGATCACCTCCATCCGATCCAGCAACGGCGGGGGAATATTGAGCGAATTGGCGGTCGCCACGAACATCACATCCGACAGGTCGAAGTCCACCTCGAGATAATGGTCGCTGAAAGTGTTGTTCTGCTCGGGGTCCAGCACTTCCAGCAACGCCGAGGAGGGGTCACCGCGGAAATCCATCGACATCTTGTCGATCTCGTCGAACAGAAACAGGGGATTGCGCACCCCGACCTTGGCCAGATTCTGGATCACCTTACCCGGCAGCGAGCCGATATAGGTCCGGCGGTGCCCGCGGATCTCCGCTTCATCGCGCACGCCGCCCAGCGACATGCGCGCGAACTTGCGATTGGTGGCGCGGGCGATGGAGCGCCCCAGCGACGTCTTGCCCACGCCCGGCGGGCCGACCAGGCACAAGATGGGACCCTTAAGCTTGCGCGCCCGCTGCTGTACGGCCAAATATTCGAGAATCCGTTCCTTGACCTTCTCCAGACCATAGTGGTCGGCTTCCAGAATGCCCTCGGCGGTGGTCAAATTGTGATAGACCTTGGTGCGTTTTTTCCAGGGTACGCTCACCAGCCAGTCGACGTAGTTGCGCACCACGGTCGCTTCGGCCGACATCGGCGACATCATCCGCAGCTTGTTGAGTTCCGCCTGGGCCTTAGCCTTGGCCTCCTTGGGCATTCCCGCTTTTTCGATGCGCTGCGCCAGTTCCTCGATTTCGTTGGGGACGTCTTCCAGATCGCCGAGTTCCTTCTGAATGGCTTTCATCTGCTCGTTCAGGTAGTACTCGCGCTGGCTTTTTTCCATCTGCTGCTTGACGCGACTGCGAATGCGCTTTTCCACCTGGAGCAGGTCGATCTCGCCTTCCACCAAGGCCAGCAATTGTTCGAGACGCTCGTGCAGGCTCTGAATTTCCAGAATTCGCTGCTTTTCATCCAATTTGAGCGTCATGTGCGCGGCGATGGTGTCGGCCAGCCGACCGGGATCCTCAATGCCGGACACCGACGTCAGCACTTCACCCGGAATTTTCTTGTTGAGCTTGACATACTGGTCGAAAGTCCCGAGCAACGAGCGCATCAGCGCCTGCACTTCCTGGGCCTCGCGTTCTTCCAGCGCCGACTCCAGCAATAGCGAGACCTCGGCGACGAAGCAGGCCTGGGTTTCGGTGAAGTGGTGAATGCACACGCGCTGGCCGCCCTCCACCAGCACCTTGACCGTTCCATCCGGCAACCGCAGCAATTGCAGGACGTTCGCCAGAGTACCGATGGCGTACACATCGCCGATTCCTGGGTCATCCACTTCCGCGCTTTTCTGCGCGATCAGGACGATTCGCTTGTTGTTCTGCATGGCCAGATCGAGCGCGTGGATGGATTTTTCGCGACCGACAAACAGCGGGATGACCATGTGGGGATAGACCACGACATCGCGGAGCGGCAACACCGGCATCAGCGCATGACTGGGCAAACTGTCGAACTTGGCTTCGCTTTGCTTCACAGCGGACCCTCCGCGGTTAAACCGGACGACGGAACGAACAGCGGCGCTTCCAGGCACCTGCGGCGCACCCCGGCGCTGCGGCGGTGGACACCAGCGATCGGTTTTCAGAACTTCGCCGCTCGGGATGGGACATCGTGAAATCCAGCGGCGCTCGCCGCCGGTGGGAACCCGCGTGCAACCTCAATCGTGGGCCGCGGCGCGCCGTTCGGTGTTGCCGTAAATGAAATACGGTTTGGCGCGGCCTTCGACCACGGAATCGTCGATCACCACTTTGCAGACATTCTGCATGCTCGGTAAATCGTACATGGTATCGAGCAGAATCTGTTCCAGGATGGTGCGCAAGCCGCGCGCGCCGGTCTTGCGTTCCATGGCCTTGCGCGCGACCGCCCGCAAGGCTTCATCGCGGAATTCCAGCTCGCTGCCTTCCATGTCGAACAGCTTGTTGAATTGCTTGGCAATGGCGTTCTTGGGCTCGGTCAGGATCCGTACCAGAGCGTTTTCATCCAGTTCGGTCAGGGTCGCCACGACCGGCAAGCGGCCGACGAACTCCGGAATCAGCCCGTACTTGATCAAATCCTCGGGTTCGACCTCCATCAAGACTTCACCGAACGTTTTGTTCCCATCCTTGCTTTTGACATCGGCCGAGAAGCCGATGCCGCCTTTTTCCGAACGGCTGCGAATAATCTTGTCCAGACCGGCGAACGCACCGCCGCAAATGAACAAAATATTGGAGGTATCGACCTGCAGAAACTCCTGCTGCGGGTGCTTGCGACCGCCCTGCGGCGGCACCGAGGCGATGGTGCCCTCGATGAGCTTGAGCAACGCCTGTTGCACGCCTTCGCCGGAGACGTCGCGGGTGATCGATGGATTGTCGGATTTGCGCGAGATTTTATCGATTTCGTCGATGTAGACGATCCCGGACTGGGCCTTCTCGACGTCGTACTCACACTTTTGCAACAGTTTTTGAATGATATTTTCCACGTCTTCGCCGACGTAGCCGGCTTCGGTGAGCGTCGTGGCGTCGGCGATGGTGAAGGGGACGTTCAACAACCGGGCCAGAGTCTCAGCCAACAGCGTCTTGCCGGAACCGGTGGGACCGATCAACAGGATGTTGCTTTTGGCGACTTCGATCTCGGGGTTCTTGGCGTGGCTCGCGTGGCGGAGATCCAGACGCTTGTAGTGATTGTAAACCGCGACCGAGAGCACCTTCTTGGCGCGCTCCTGGCCGATCACATATTCATCGAGAACCTGGTTGATGTCGTGTGGCTTGGGTAGTTTGCTGGTGGCGACGGGAGCGCTTTCCTCCATCTCCTCGCGAATGATGTCATTGCACAGTTCGACGCATTCATCACAGATAAATACGTTCGGTCCGGCGATCAACTTGCGCACTTCGTGCTGACTTTTGCCACAAAAGGAGCAGTACAACAACTTGTCGCTGTCGTTCCTGTCACTTCGGTCTCTGCTCATAACGGCCATCCTCATCATCGCGCGGTCGATGGATCTGGCGGGAGTAGGCACCCCGCCAGGATCCTCTACTGGAAAAATGGTTGTCCGACTGGCGCGTCAGTTCGCCGAGACCCGCTGGCTCAGCATTTCATCGATCAGACCATACTCGACGGCTTCGGCTCCGCCCATGAAATTATCACGATCCGTATCGATAGCGATTTTTTCGATCGGTTGGCCGGTGTGTTTGGCCAGGATTCGGTTGAGACGATCGCGGACCAGCAGGATTTCCCGGGCGTGGATGTCGAAATCGCTCGCCTGTCCCTGGAACCCGCCCAGTGGCTGATGGATCATGACGCGCGAGTGCGGCAGACAGAAGCGCTTGCCCGCCGCTCCTCCAGTCAGCAGCAACGCGCCCATGCTGGCCGCTTGACCGACGCACATGGTGCTGACGGCCGGCTTGATGAATTGCATGGTATCGTAGATGGCCAGGCCCGCACTGACCGAACCGCCGGGGGAGTTGATGTACAGGTGAATATCCTTATCCGGGTTCTCGGCTTCCAGGAACAGCAGCTGCGCCACGACCAGGTTGGCGGTGTAGTCCTCGACCGGACCCACCAGAAACACCACGCGCTCTTTCAGCAGTCGGGAATAGATATCGTAGGCGCGTTCGCCGCGCGCGGTCTGTTCCACCACGATGGGGACGAGATTCAGTGCTCGGATGGTGGCGGCGGAACCGTTGTCGCTCATGCGGAAGACTCCTGTCGCACCGACCCCGTCGGCGGTTGGACTGAATTCATGATTTCGGCGAAGGTGCTGGGACTCGCGCTGACTTGCGCCCGCTCCAGCACCCACTCCACGATTTGCTCTTCGAGCACCAGAGCGCGCACGCTATCGAGAGCCCGAGGCGTTTTCTCGTACCAACGTAAGACTTCGGCGGGATCCTGGTAGCTGGCCGCCAGGGATTCCAGATGGCTGCGGACGCGCTGGCCGTCCACCTCGATCTGCTGCGTCACCGCCAACCGGGAAACCAGGAGCCCTAAAGCGACTCGCCGACGGGCTTCGGGCTCAAACAATTGGGTTTTCAGTTGCTGGCTCTTTTCGTCGTTGGCTTCGGGTGGAAAACTCATCTGCCGGGCCAGATTCTCGATTTCGGCGGCAATCAGCGCTTGCGGCAGTGGGAAAGGGTTAGCTGCCAACAGGCCCTGCATGACCTGACGCTTGACCCGTGCTTTGATACCGTTGTGTAGCTCGCGTTCCATGTTTTCGCGCAGGGCTTGGCGCAAGGCTGTAATGCCGCCATCCCCAATCTCGAAGCCGGCGATGAAAGTCTCGTCCACTTCCGGCAGATGAGATTCCTCAACGGCATGCAGCTTGACCTGGAAGCGCGCGGTTTTTCCGGCAACATCCACGGCGTAATAATCCGCGGGAAAAGTCAGGTCGAACACGATCTCCGCGCCCGCGCTCAGGCCGAGCAACCGCCCCTCGAAGTCCTTGAGCAGGGCGCTCTTGCCTAGCACTAAATTCGTATTCTCGCCCTTGCCACCGGCAAAATCCCGATCATCGATCTTTCCTTCGAAATCGACGCGCACCCGGTCACCCTCGCGGGCCGGCCGTTCCACCACGTTCCAAATCGCCCGTTGCTGGCGCAGCGTCTCGATCATGTTGTCCACGTCCTGTTCGGTGACTTCCGCCACCGGCCGCTCGATGTGGATCTCTTCAAATCCGGTCGGCTCGAATTCAGGCAGGATTTCGAAAGTGGCGCTGTAGGCGAAATCCCGTCCTTCCTCAAAGGGTTGAGGTTCGATTTTCGGGCCATCCAAAGGACGCAGCTTTTCCTGGACCAGCGCCTCCTGCAAGCTGTTTTCCACGAGTTTGCTGACCACTTCGTACCGCACCTGGTCTCCGTAGAGCCGGTCGATGACTTTGATCGGTATCTTGCCCTTGCGGAAACCGTCCAATCTGACCGTCTTGGACAGGGAGCGCATTCGATCCTGCATTTCCTTGGTGAACGTTTCGGCGGGGATCTGTACGGTGACCCGGCGCTCCAGATCGTTCAACGTCTCGACTGAAACCTGCATTGATGTACCTCAAAGCCTGATTGAGCGATTATTAAGTAAGTATTGTTGGCGAGGCCATACGACGGCGCGGCGAATGTTCCGCACAGGGACTAAGCCGAGTCATTTCCTCGATCCGCGGCGTGAATGGTGCGAAAGGAGAGACTCGAACTCTCACGGGTTGCCCCACTGGAACCTAAATCCAGCGCGTCTACCAGTTCCGCCACTTTCGCGACAAGACAGGGATTAATACCACAACACCCGGGCGCGGCGGCCATCGATTCCGTTGATATGGAGTATACAGGACAACACGCCGCCCGGACAGGAATCGGGCCGCAACGCTGCTTGAGACGCCCGCTCTCCAGGAAGGGAAAGAGTTCAACCGCTTGGGGGAGGATGGTGGGCCGTGTAGGACTCGAACCTACAACCAATTGATTAAGAGTCAACTGCTCTACCAATTGAGCTAACGGCCCAAGGGGATATGCGGATGGCGGCAAGGAACATATTGGAAATCAAACGTGGCTTTTTTGGGGTGGACGATGGGATTCGAACCCACGACGACCGGATCCACAATCCGGGGCTCTACCAACTGAGCTACGCCCACCATTGCAACTTCAACAACTGATTGGCCGGGGTTTGGCGCGCCCGGCAGGACTCGAACCTGCTACCCTCAGCTTAGAAGGCTGATGCTCTATCCACATGAGCTACGGGCGCGGCGTCGCGTACCACAACCAGCGGACCCGGCCCTAACCATACTGGGTTTTGGTCGGGGTAGAGGGATTTGAACCCCCGACACCCTGCTCCCAAAGCAGGTGCGCTACCAGGCTGCGCTATACCCCGTGCTCGGATGATAAAAAATCAGGCAACCCGCGCCTCCTTGCAGGACTTGTAATTCTATTTTTACGCCTGACCCACGTCAAGGTGATTTTTCACTCCCGCCGCCAGAGGGTACCCTTCGCGGTGTCTTCCAGCACGATTCCGGCATCCTGCAACAGGGCGCGAACCCGATCCGCTTCAGCCCAGTTTTTCGCTTTGCGGGCCGCGGCGCGTTCGGCGATCAGCGCTTCAATCCGCTCTTTGGCGAGAGTGACGGGGATATTCGGGTTCTGTGCCGTAACGTCGACCCTTGCGGGGGGAGCCGTGACCGACGCACCGGATGCCCCTTGAAAAAATCCTTCGGGGTCATCTGTTAATAATCCCATCACCTCGCCCAACCGCCGCAAAGTGACGCTGAGTCGCGCCGCCGACGTCTCATCCTCGGTTCGCAATCGATTGATTTCACGAGCCAGATCAAACAACACCGCCAAGGCTTCAGGGGTGTTGAAATCGTCATCCATGGCCTGCTCGAACCGCGCTTGCCATTCTTTGACAGCCGGCGCTTCGACCAAGGGCAAGCCACGCAGCGCCGTGTACAGCCGTTTCAGCGAGGCCTTAGCGTGCTCCAGATTCTCGTCGGAGTAATTCAGCGGTCCCCGGTAGTGGCTGGACAGGATAAAAAGTCGGACCTCTTCGGGTCGATAGCGTTGCAACACCTCGCGCACCGTGAAGAAGTTGCCCAGCGATTTGGACATCTTCTCATCGTCGACCTGGACGAAGCCATTGTGCATCCAGAAGTTCACGTAGCGGTGACCGCTGGCCGCCTCGGACTGAGCGATTTCATTTTCGTGGTGGGGGAATTTCAGATCCATGCCCCCGCCGTGAATGTCGAAGTGCGCCCCCAGACAGTGGGTGGACATCGCCGAACATTCGATGTGCCAGCCCGGTCGGCCTTCTCCCCACGGCGAGGGCCAACTGGGTTCGCCGGGCTTGGCGGCTTTCCACAACACGAAATCCAGCGGGTCGTCCTTGGCGTCCTCGACGTCGATCCGGGAGCCGGCGCGCAAATCCTCCAGTTTTTTATTCGCCAATTGCCCGTAGCGGGCGAAGCGGCTGACGTCGTAGTAAACGTCCCCGGTGGTTCCGACGTAGGCAAAGCCCTTCTCCAGCAGCGTCTGGATCATGGCCAACATATCCGTCATCGCCTCGGTGGCGCGAGGTTCGTGCGTCGGCGGCAAAATGTTCAGCGCCGCCAGATCCTCGTGCATGGCGGCGATGAAACGCGCGGTCAACGCTTGAAAGTCCTCGCCGCTCTCCTGGGCACGGTGGATGATCTTGTCGTCGATGTCGGTGATGTTGCGCACGTAGGTGACGTCGTAGCCCTTGACGCGCAACCAGCGCACCACGACGTCGAATACGACCATCGCCCGGGCGTGGCCGACGTGGCAGTAGTCGTAGACGGTCATGCCGCACACGTACATCCGCACTTTACCCGGCTCGATGGATTTGAATTCTTCTTTCTGACGGGTCAGGCTGTTGAAAATCTGGAGCATGGACGGCTCTCTCGAAGCTATGCGTGGGTCACAAGAATCGGAACGGGTTCGAAAATCCTCGCCCGGCCAACCGCAGTCCTGCATCAGCAACCTGCTTGCAAACGGCGGCGGGCGATCTCGGGCGGCAGCAGCGCCAGAATGCGCGCCAGTTCCGGGCCGTGGGTTTCGCCGGTCAGCGCCGCCCGCAACGGCATGAACAGACTCTTGCCCTTGGTGCCGGTGAGGCGCTTCAAGTCCTCGATCAGCGGTTGATAGGCCGCGCCGTGTTCGTCATAAACGGCCAGCGCTCGGACAAAAAATTCCGGACCGGCTTGCAAAATAACCGCCCGCGCCTCGGGACTGAACGGTAACTCCGCACCGAACAACCGTTCCGCCCAAAAGACGGCGTCAGCGGGAAACCGGATATTGGGCCAGATCGCATGAACGAACTCATCCCGACTGGCGGGCGGCACCCGCTGATGGACCGCCGATCCCATCCAGGCCCACAACCGTTCGGGCGTTGCGTGCCGGACCGCCTCGGCCTGCCAGTGCAATAGTTGCGCGCCATCGTAACCGGCCGGCGCGCGTCCCAGGCGCTCGAGTGCGAAGTTGGCGGCCAGCGCTTCGGCCGCCATCCAGGCATCGCCAGGATAGGTGTGGCCGAGCCGCGCCAGATAATTCAACAGCGCCTCCGGCAGATAACCGGCGGCCCGCAGCTCGCGCAGGCTGAGATCGCCCGCGCGTTTGGACAGAGGACCGCCGTCGGTCCCGACAATCAGCGCCAGATGGCCATAATCCGGCACCGGCAAACCCAGCGCCTCCAGCACCAGCAACTGACGCGGGGTATTGGCCAGATGGTCCTCGCCGCGCAGGACGTGCGTGATTCCCATCAGCGCATCGTCCACGGCGTTGGCGAAAAAAAACTGGGGGCTGTCATCCGCCCGGCGGATGACGAAATCGCCGATGTCGTCGCTGGCGAAGCGCTGCGGGCCGCGCACTCGGTCGGTGAATTCCACCATCCGCCCGACCGGTACTCGGAAGCGCAGCGTCGGGCGCAAGCCGCGGTCCCATCGCGCCCGCCGTTCGGCCTCGTTCAACCGGGCGCAAGTCCCCGCATAGCGCGGCGGGCGGCCCGCCGCCAGTTGCGCCTTACGACTGAGCGCCAGTTCGGTCGGAGTGCAAAAACACGGGTAAGCCTGTTCCGCGTCGGCCAATCGCTGATAGTATGCGGCGTAAATCGCTGTTCGTTCCGACTGCGCATAGGGGGGGTGCGGACCGCCGACTTCCGGTCCCTCATCCCAATCCAGGCCCAGCCAGCGCAAATCTTCCAGCAGGGCCGCGACGAATTCGGGACGGTTGCGCTCCCGGTCGGTATCTTCGATGCGCAGCAGGAACCGGCCGCGCCAGCGCCGGGCCAGCAACGCATTGAACAGCGCCGTGCGGACGTTGCCCAGATGCAGATAGCCAGTCGGACTGGGCGCGAAGCGCGTTTTGACATTCATGATGGTCATAGTGGGGAGTCATGGTATCGGAAAGCGTTCCGCTCACCAAATCTGGCGGCCGGCGCATCCACTGACTATCATGATCGCTTCATCCCATCCCATCCCACCACCTAGTGACTGCTCATGCGCAAACGATTTCCGTTACTCATCTCGGCTATTTTGGGCTTGGTCAGCTCGATGGCGCTGGCCGGTCCCCAGGTCCGTCTGGACACCAACCTGGGCGCTATCACCCTGGAACTGGCTGAAGACCAGGCCCCCAAGACCGTGGCGAATTTTCTCGACTATGTCCGCGCAGGTTTCTACGACGGCACGATCTTTCATCGGGTCATCGACGGTTTTATGATCCAGGGCGGTGGCTTCACCGCTGATTTTCAGCAAAAAGCGACCCGCCCGCCGATTCGGAACGAAGCCGATAACGGTCTCAAGAACCAGCGCGGAACCATCGCCATGGCCCGCACCGGCGACCCCCACTCCGCCACCGCCCAGTTTTTCATCAACGTCCAGGATAATCCGGCCCTGGATCATCGGGCACCGACCCCACAGGGCTGGGGCTACACCGTGTTCGGTAAAGTGATCGACGGCATGAACGTCGTAGATCAGATCCGCCAGGTTCCCACCGGCGCTGGAGGACCAGGAAAACGCTTTGCCGATGTGCCGGTCACCCCGGTGATCATCGAATCCGTGACCCTGCTCCCATCGCCAGAGCCCGAAACCCCAGCGGTGCCCGACGCGCCAGCCGTCCAACCCTAAAAGCCAGTTGAGTCCCCTTCCATGATCAACCTGCACACCTCGCTCGGCGTCATCGGCATCGAACTTGATCGCGCCCGCGCGCCCGTCACCGCCGCCAACTTTCTCCAATACGCCCAGGAAGGGTTCTTCGAGGGCACCCTGTTTCACCGGGTCATCCCCAATTTCATGATCCAGGGCGGCGGCCTCGACCAGAACATGAGCCAGAAAGCCACTCGGGCGCCCATCCGCAATGAGGCCGACAACGGCCTCAAAAACCAGGTAGGCGCCGTCGCCATGGCCCGCACCGCCGACCCGCATTCCGCCACCGCGCAATTTTTCATCAATCTCAAGGACAACGGCTTCCTCGACCATCGCGGCACCACCAACCAGGGCTGGGGTTACTGCGTCTTCGGTCGGGTCGTGGCGGGCATGGGCGTCGTCGAAGCCATCGCCAAAGTACCCACCACCAGCCGGCGCGGCCATCAGGACGTACCGGTCGACGATGTCGTTATCACGCAAGTCGAAATCGTCGACGAGTGACGACCGTGACTACGTTGTTCATCTCCGATCTGCACCTGGAGCCGACTCGGCCCGCCATCACCGCGCTATTCCTCGACTTTCTCCAAGGGCGCGCCCGGCGGGCCGAGGCCTTGTACATTCTGGGCGATCTGTTCGAAGCCTGGATCGGCGATGACGACGACACGGAACTGGGCGGTGTGGTGGCCGACGCGCTGCGCGCCCTGAGCGATTCCGGAGTCCCGCTCTTCTTCATCCACGGCAACCGGGACTTTTTGCTCGGCCCGCGGTTCGCCGCCGCCAGCGGGATGCAATTGCTGCCGGAAACCACGGTCATCGAACTGGCCGGCGAGCCCATCCTGCTGATGCATGGCGACACGCTCTGCACCGACGATACCGAGTATCAAAAATTCCGCGCCAGAGTCCGCGCCCCAGCCTGGCGGGCGCAAACCCTGGCGCTACCCTTGGCCCAACGGCGGGTGCTGGCCAGTCAATTGCGGGAAACCAGCCGGCAAGCCACCCAAGGGAAAGCCGCGGAGATCACCGACGTCAATCCGGCGGCCGTGGACGCCGCGTTGCGCGCCCACGGCGTTCGTCACCTGATCCATGGCCACACCCATCGGCCGGGCCTGCACGAGTGGACGTTGGACGGCCGACCCGCGCGGCGGACCGTCCTGGGCGACTGGTTCGCGCAAGGCAGCGTGCTGCGCCACGACGCAGACGGCTGGCGCCTGGAAAATCTGCCGTTGCCCGACGCGTGAACCGATGATCCTGCTCCGCCACCCCCCCGCCGAACTCATCGCGCACGACACGCCCGGCACCTTCGCGGCGCTGATGGACTTATACGAGCGCAACTACATCAATCTCCGCCGCCTGTTGCCGGTCATGCCGCCAGCGTCGGCCTCGCGAGTATCGCGAGCGCCGGGAGGCCTCGATCTATATCTGTGCGTGATCGAACGTTGCCGCTATACCAGCGAGCTGATTCTGACCTACCAATTCAGCCAGAACGATGGTACAGCGCTCGCCGAACCCAATCTCCGCATCCGCATTTACCACGATGCGAGACTGGCTGAAGTCATGGCCGCTCGACCACGACGCTACCCACCCTTTTCCACTGATTTTATCTCCAGGCAAACGCAGGTGGACACTCCGCCGCTCTTGGCTCGCTGGCGGATCAACCGCTTTCTCTTTAAGTGGCTAACCTATTGTTTGCGTCAAGGTCATCGGTTTACCGAGCAATCCGACGGCTCGTTTTGAATCAGCGATAGAGATTCTGGCTCCGGATTCGCGCATTAAAATTTCGCCGGATTAGTTGACTACCCTACTAGGTTAATATAGTTTCCCTAGTTAATAGTCAGGAATTTACTTTCCAGAAAACCTCACCAGCAGGATAACGCCATGAGACTTTCAACCAAGGGCCGCTATGCAGTCACTGCGATGATGCATTTAGCCATTCATGACAAACGGGGTCCGGTCACTTTGGCCGAGATCTCTCAGTGCCAGGGTATCTCCCTGTCCTATCTGGAACAATTGTTTGCCAAGCTGCGCAAGCGTAGTCTGGTGGAAGGCGTTCGCGGACCCGGCGGCGGCTATCGGCTGGCGCGCTCGCCCGATCAGGTCACGGTCGCCACGATCATCAGCGCGGTGGACGAACGGATAGACGCGACCCGTTGCTGTGGTAACGAAAACTGCCAAAATGGCCAGCGCTGTTTGACCCACAAGCTGTGGACCGATCTCAGCCGGCAGATTTTCAACTTTCTGGAAGGGATCACGCTGGCGCAATTCGTCGATCACCCAGCGAGTTATGACCTGCTGCCACAGCACCAGAGCGGTTCCCGTCGGCGCGAGCGATCCTCCGAGCGTTTCATCGCGCCCGCCATGATGTAGGCTAGACGTGGCGGGCCCAACCGCCGATCCAGTCCACCAAGGCGTGCTGGCGTTGCCGATCTATCTGGATTATGCGGCGACCACCCCAGTCGATCCGCAAGTCGCCGCTTCACTCAGCCAGTATCTCAATCAAGGTGGGGTTTTTGGTAACCCCGCCTCCACGACTCATTCCTTCGGCCTCACGGCGGCGCGCGCTGTTGAAAGCGCCCGCGCGCAAGTCGCCGCCCTGCTTGGTGCCGATCCCCGGGAGATTATTTGGACCTCCGGTGCCACCGAGGCCAACAATCTGGCCTTGTTCGGCGTCATGCGCGCCAACCTCCGGCGCGGCCGGCACCTGATCACCGGCCACACCGAGCACAAGGCGGTTCTGGACGTCTGCCGGCGCTTGGAACGGGAAGGTTGCACGGTCACCTGGCTGGACCCAGAACCGGATGGCTTGATTCCGCCGGAAAGGGTCGCCGCGGCGCTGCGTCCCGACACCGTGTTGGTCTCGCTGATGCACGTCAACAATGAGACCGGCGTGATTCACGATCTGGCCGCCATCGGCGAGATCACCCGCGCGCGGGGGGTCTTGCTGCACGTCGATGCCGCACAGAGCGCCGGCAAACTGCCGATCGACCTGCAAGTGCTGCCGGTGGATCTGCTCAGTCTCAGCGCCCACAAGCTGTATGGCCCCAAGGGCGTCGGCGCGCTCTACGTCCGGCAATACCCGGTGCGCGTCCGGCTGGAGCCGCTGCTGTACGGCGGCGGTCAAGAACGCGGTCTGCGGGCCGGAACCTTGCCCACCCATCAAATCGTCGCCCTGGGCGAGGCTTGTCGCATCGCCGGCGAAACCATGGCCGACGAACAGGCCCGCATCCGCAACCAGCGCGACCGGCTCTGGCAAGCCTGGTCGGCGCTGGAGGATGTGGTCTTGAACGGTCATCCCGAGCGTCGCGTTGCCGGCATTCTCAACGTCAGCTTCACCGGCCTCCCCGCCGAGGCGCTGCTGGCGGCCCTGCCGGACTTGGCGGTGGCGACCGGTTCGGCCTGCACCTCCGCCAGCCAGGAATCCTCGCATGTATTGCGGGCCATGGGTTGCGACGAATTCCGGGCGCGCGGCGCGGTGCGCTTCAGTCTGGGGCGCTACACCACGGACGCGGAAGTGGACTACACCGCGCGCGCGGTCGCGGCGGCAGTAAACCGGTTGCGGGAACTGTCACCCCTGTGGGCGTTGCGCCGGCACGGCCTGGATCACCGCGCGGTGGACTGGACGGCGCTGCCGTAAGCGGCGGATCAGCGCACCAGTTGATTGAGATCGAAGATCGGCAGCAGGATCGCCAGCACGATGACCAGCACCACGCCGCCCATCAGCAGAATCAGCACCGGCTCGAAAATCCCCAGCAGCGCGGCGATCAGGGTCTCGGTTTCGCGCTCCTGCTGCGCCGCCGCCCGCTCCAGCATGTTCTCCAACCGCCCGCTGGCCTCGCCGCTGGCGATCAATTGCACGGTCATCGGCGGAAAATAGCCGCTGGCGCTGATGGCTTTTTGCAGGCTGGCACCCTCCTTGACCCGCGCCGCCGCCTTTTCCACCGCTTCCCGCATCGGCAGATTGCTCAACACCTGCGCGGAAATCCGCAGCGCCTCCAGCACCGGCACCCCACTGGCCATCAAAATGCTGAACGTCCGAGCGAAGCGGGCGGTATTCGTTCCACGAACCAGCCGCGCCAGCAAGGGTAACCGTAGCAATCCCTGATGGACCCGGCGGCGGAAGCCGACCCGCCGTAGTGCTTGAACCCAGGCGACCGCGCCGATCGCCAGCCCGGTCAAGACCACCCACCCATGGCGTTGCAGAAAGTCGCTCAGCGCGATCAGCCCCCGAGTCAGCGCCGGCAACTGCTGGTTGAGGCTGCCGAAGACCTGCACCACCTGCGGCACCACGTAGGTCAGCAGACCAGCGACGATCAGGATGGCGACTCCGGTCAACAGCAAGGGATAGAACAACGCCAGGCTGACTTTCTGGCGCATTTGCTGGCGAGCTTCGGTGTAATCGGCCAGCCGTTCGAACACCACGTCCAGATGGCCGGACTGCTCGCCGGCAGCCACGGTGGCGCGGTACAGCTCCGGAAACGCCTGGGGAAAATCGCCCAGCGCGGTCGCCAGCGTATGGCCCTCCAATACCCGGGCGCGCACCGCCAGCAGCAAGCCGCTCAAGCGCGTCCGCTCGGCCTGCCGCGCCACCGCGCCCAAGGCTTCTTCCAGCGGTAGCCCGGAGCCGACCAGCGTCGCCAGTTGCCGGGTGATCAGCGCCAGATCGGTCGGGCTGATCCGCGTCCGCCCGCGCCACCACGGGCGGTCACCCCGTTGCTCGCGGCCGGCGACTTCCTCGACGTTCAACGGATTCAGGCCGCGCTCGCGCAGGGACTGACGCGCCATCCGGGGCGTATCGGCTTCGATCAACCCCTTGCGCTGGCGGCCTCGATCATCCAGTGCGGCGTATTGAAAGGCGGGCATGAGCGGTCTCTGCAAATTTCAAGACTTGCGATTCTGGATGCGTCATTCCAGTCCTGCGATCTCCGGGAAATCTTCCTGCGTCACCCGCACCAGTTCGGCCAGCGCGGTATCCCCCAGCAGCACCCGCCGGCGACCGTCGTCGCGGATGCTGGGACTGGAACGGCGCGCGTGGCGCTCCATCTCCTGTTCCCCCTTCCCTTCATGAACCAGGGTTTGCAGCATCTCGTCCACCATGACCAGTTCGAAAATGCCGGTGCGGCCCCGATAGCCGGACTGGTTGCACCGGTCGCAGCCGCCGGGCGCGTACAGGGTCGGCGGTGCGGTCGGATCGACGCCCAGCGCCGCGCAGTCGGCGGGCGTCGCCGGATGGGGTTGCTTGCAATGCGGGCACAGCTTGCGTACCAACCGCTGGGCCAGGACGCCGATCAACGATGAAGACAGCAGAAAGGGTTCGACGCCCATGTCGCGCAAGCGGGTGATGGCCCCGACCGCACTGTTGGTGTGCAGGGTCGAGAGCACCAGATGGCCGGTCAACGACGCCTGGACCGCGATTTCGGCGGTTTCCAGGTCGCGAATCTCCCCGACCATCACCACGTCGGGGTCCTGGCGTAGAATGGCGCGCAGCCCGCGGGCGAAGGTCATTTCGACCTTGGTGTTGACCTGCGTCTGGCTGATCCCATCCAGGTAATACTCGATCGGATCCTCGACGGTCATGATGTTGCGTTTGCGGTCGTTGAGTTGCGTTAGCCCAGCATACAGCGTCGTGGTCTTGCCGGAGCCGGTCGGTCCGGTCACCAACAGAATTCCGTGCGGGCGATGGATCAGCCGCAGCAGACGGGTTTCGTCGGAGCGCTCCATGCCCAGATGCTGCAAATCCAGTCGGCCCTCGCGCTTGTCCAACAACCGCAGCACTACCCGCTCGCCGTGCCCGGTCGGCAGGGTCGAGACCCGCACGTCCACCGGTCGGCCCGCGACCCGCAGCGAAATCCGCCCGTCCTGCGGCAGACGCTTTTCAGCGATATCCAGGTGGGCCATGACCTTGACCCGCGACACCAGCAGCGGCGCCAGCGCCCGCGGCGGTTGCAGGGCCTCACGCAGCACCCCGTCCACCCGAAAGCGCACCAGCAGGCGATTCTCGAAGGATTCGATATGAATATCCGAGGCGTTTTCCTTGATCGCCTCGGTCAGCAGTGCGTTGATCAGGCGGATGATCGGCGCATCGTCGGCGCTTTCCAGCAAATCCTCCGGTTCGGGCAGGGCCATGGCGACCTGATTGAGGTCCATCTCCTCGCCCAGATCCTCCATCATCCGCGCCGCGCCGTTGCTGTCGCCCTCGTAGCGATCCTGCAGCAGGCGCTCGAACTGTTCGGCCGACACCGACGACGACTTGAACGGCGCGCCCAGAAAACGGCGCAGTTCCGCCAGGCTGCGGGAACTGACGTCCGGCCGATAAGCGACGCAAATTCCCCCATCCTCGACCGCGCCGTCCAGCACCAGAATCCCATGACGCTTGGCGAAGGCATACGGCAGATGATTCGCCGGCAGCCGCGCGCGTGCGTTCACCATACCGGTCATCGCTTCGACGTTCATCGGTTGTTGAACCCGAATTCCGTCGGTTCCACAGTTCGCCTCGGCGGGCGCGGGGCCGCGGGGACCGGAGCCGGAGGCGCGTCGCTGATGGGCGGCACCGAGGGGGCGGCGGACCGCAGGTCGAGAATCGAACCTTGGGTCCTAACCTCCTCCGGCGACCTCAACATCGGTGGCTGGGTGTCGGGCAACAAATAGCCCTTATCGCGGGCGGCCAACTGCTGGGCGCGGATGTAACTGTACTTGTCGTTGGTGTACAGGGTGGCCTGCGCCGGCTCCCGCAGGATCACCGGATGCAAAAACACCATCAGATTGCGTCGGAGCTTGGAGGTATTGCGGTAGCGAAACAGATTCCCCAGTACCGGGACGTCGCCCAGCAGCGGCACCTTGGAGGCCGTTTCGTCGATCTTGTCGTCGATCAACCCGCCCAACACCAGGATTTGCCCGTCTTCCACCAGCACGGTGGTCTTGATCTCGCGTTTGTTCAAGATTAGCCCTTGGGTGAGAGCGAGCGCCGAAGGCGCGACACTGGACACTTCCTGAACGATTTCCAGCTTGATGGCATTCCCTTCGTTGATCTGCGGCTTGACCCGGAGGGTGATGCCCACATCCTGCCGCTGGATGGTCTGAAACGGATTGCCGCCCGGCGCGCCTTCCCCCCCCGTCGTGGGAAGGAAGGAACCCGTCACGATCGGCACGTTCTGGCCGACGATGATCTCGGCCTCCTCATTGTCCAGGGTCACTATAGTCGGCGTGGATAGCACATTGGTATCGGCATCCCTGGCCAGGGCGCTGATCAGGGCACCGAAGCGGTTCCGACCGGTGAAGTCGCCCACGCCGAGCTGAATACCCTGCGGGATACGCCCGGCCGCGCCCGCTATGTCACCTCTATCGATTTGAGCGGCCAGCCCCAGAATATTGGCCAGGCTGGAGGCGCCGGCGTCGAAATTGGTGATGCCCACCACGCCATCGCTGCTGGCGTCGATCAACCACTGTACACCGAGTTCGGCGGTCTTCTCGGCGGAAATCTCGGCGATCACCGCTTCCACCAACACTTGGGCGCGGCGCAAATCCAATTGCGCGATCACCGAGCGCAGAGACCGAATAATGTCCGGCGGCGCGGTGATCACCAGGGCGTTGGTCGCCTCGTCGGCCTGGATATCGATCAAACTACCCCCACCCCCGGGCGCGCCAGGTTGGCCAGGCGTCGTCGGCATATTGCGCGCGGCCTCGGCATCGAGCGTCCGGCTGACCCCTTGCAGGACCGTCACCAGATCCGCGGCCTTGGCGTAGCGCAGGTAGATGACCTGGGTATTGCCGCTGACATCCACCGGGGTATCCAAATGCGTGATCAGGGTCCGCAGCCGCAACCGCGAGGTTTGATCGCCGCTCAGCAGGACGCTGTTGGTGCGCTCGTCCGCCACCATCCGGAGCGGTATGCCGCTCATGGCCGCGGGATCGGCCCGGGTCCGGCCCTGTTCCAGCGCGGTCAGCACCCGCACGATCTCGGTGGCCGGAGCGTGTCGCAGCGCCACGATTTCGATTTCCTCGTTGCTGGCCAGATCGATCCGACTGATGATGCTGGCGATCCGTTCGACGTTGGCGGCCGCGTCGGAAATGATCAGGACATTGGTCGGCGTATAGGCCGCCAGATGGCCTTGCGGGGGAATCAGCGGTCGCAGGATCGGTACGATCTGGGCGGCGGAGACATTTTGAACCTGGATGACCCGGGTTACGATCTGGTCCGGTTCGACGATGCCGCGCCGGTCGACGGTCGGTATGTTCTCCTGCTTGGCACCCGCCGCCGGGACGATCTTGATCGCCCGATCGCCCGGCACGGCGGCGAAACCATGCACCGCCAACACCGCGAGAAAGACTTCGTAGAGTTCCTTCTCATCCATCGGCTTGGCGGAGATGATAGTCACCCGACCGCGGACCCGCGGATCGACGATAAAATTCTTGCCGGTCAACACTGACATACTCTCCACGAGGGCATTGATGTCGGCATCCTTGAGATTCAGCGTCACCGGCGCGGCGCTTGATGGCGTGGCGAGGATCGAACCCAGCAACAGCGTCCACAGGACCAAGGTTTTTATGGACAGCCGGCGGAACAACCGCCATCGGTTTAGCCTGTCGGTTATCATCATCATCAGTATTTCGGTCGGTAAAACGTCAGCGACGGAAACCCATCGATCGTCCGCGGGTCAGCGCTCCGCGGACGATGTATTTATTGAGGGGAACCCGCCAGCGAGAAGGTCAGGGGAATCTCAGCGCCGTCGCGCAGCACGCGCACCTCGACCTGATCGGCGTTCAGTACCGCCTGCAACATGGCCAAACCCTGGACCGGACTGTTCAGACGGCTACCGTTGATTTCGGTGATCACATCGCCACTATTCAAACCCAGTTGGCGCAACAGTTGCGCGTCGCGTCCCGGCCGCAACCGAAAACCCACAAACTGGCCGTTCTGGACGTAGGGACTGGCGAAGGCGATATCCTCCAGCGCTTGGGGGCGAACCGCCGCTTCTCCGCGCAGGCGCTCGGCGACGGCGCTGGCGTCGATCACCCGGGATTGCTGGAAACTGGCTGGCTCGGATGGCGGCTCGATACCGACTGGCGGCGCGGGCTCCAGCACCGGAGTCACCGGTCGGATAATCTCTTCCAACTTCGGTAGGTTCAATACCTCTCGCCGGTCGTTACGGGACACGATAACCCGATCGTGCTGAATTTGCTCCAGTCGGGCTCCTCCGGGCAGTAACGCGCCGATCCGGTAACCGCGTTCGAGACTGTTGCCATCGGCGATCAACGCCAACGCTCTTTCCCCAGGCTCGACGAAAAACACCCCGACCAGACGGAGATTGAGCGGCGTGACCGGCAAGGGCGCGGGCGCCGTCGCGATCGGGCGGCCCGCTTCCACTTGGCCGAACAGGTGCCATGCCCCAATGACGGCGTAATCCGGGGGGAGTTGGACATCCGGGTTGGGGCGGTCGACCACCGGTCCCGATGGTGCCGGCGCGGTCATGCCCACCGTGGGGGGTGAAGGGCCGACCAGTAACGCCAACGTCAATCCGGCCAAGACGCGCGCCAGCGCGATGACCAGAACGACACTGACAACCTCTACGGCCAAGCGCAGCCAGAGTTCGGCACGGAACAGCGTCGGCGACAAGCGATTTTCCAGCGCTGGCATGACGCGTCGGGCAAAATTCGTCAAAATCAGATGTCAGATGTCAGATGCAAAGTCAGGATTGGGGTACGATACCGTCAATTAATCTCACTTGAGCATAACAAAAAATGGTTGCGACTGGCCCCAATTTTCCATCCTGCAGGCTTGGCGCGTTCGGTCCACCGCCATGCCGTCGCGGCGGCCGATCCATGACTGACGTAGGAAATCCACGATCGAGAGGAGTTTGCCATGCGCTTCCCCCGTTTCTTCCTGATAGCGACCGTGATTTTCATCTTGAGCGCCTGCGCGGCAGGCGATCCGTATCGACATACCAAGGTGGGAGCCGGCATCGGCGCGGTTTCCGGGGCGGTGATCGGCCATCAACTCGACGGCCGCTCCGGCCGCTTTGTAGGCGGGGCGGTCGGCGCGCTGACCGGTGCCGCCGTGGGCAGTTACATGGATCGGCAGCAGCAGGCCTTGGAACGGTCGCTGGCCGCCGAGCGCCAGCGCGGTCTGCGTGTGGAGCGGTTGGATGATGGCAGCCTCCGGCTCGATTTGCCTAGCGAGGTGCTGTTCGATTTTGACAGCGCGGCGGTCAAACCCGCCTTCATCCCCTCATTGGATCGAGTGGCGGGCACCTTGCGTGAATACGACCAGACCGTCATTCATATTATCGGTCATACCGACAGTATCGGCACCGATGCGTACAATCTGGATCTGTCGCTGCGCCGCGCCGAAAGCGTGGCCGGCTTTCTCGCCGCGCGTGGGGTCGGCGATTACCGGCTACGCACCGAGGGACGCGGCAAGCGCGAGCCGATCGCCAGCAACGCCACGCCGGAAGGCCGGCAACAGAATCGTCGGGTCGAAATGTACATCCGACCGGTGGTCGAAGGGCAGGAAAGCCGTGCCTACCAACCGCCGAGCCGCCAACCCGCGCCTCCTGGAGCCCATGCCGGGCGTTACGAACCCTACGCGCCGCCACCGGGCCGCTATCCACCCCAGCCGTATACCCCGCGGGACAGCCGGGGCGACTATCCACCGGCCCGCTACCAACCGGACTTCTATTCACCGGATTATGATCCCTACCCGAATCGTCCAGCTCCCCGCTACTGACGCAAAGCAAGCGCCGCTGGTCGGGTCATCCGGCCAGCGGCGCTTGCTTGCATGACTATCACCCATCACTAACGATAATAATGGCGATAATAGTTGTGATGACCCCGATAGGCTTGAGGCGGACCCCGGTAATGACTCCGGTAAGACGGGGGTGGACCCCGGTAATGACTCCGATAGGATGGGGGCGGACCCCGATAATGACCCCGGTAAGACGGGGGTGGACCCCGATAATGGGACGGGGGACCGTAGTCGCGTGGTGCGTGATAGCCGGGCCGATCCACGTAGAACACTTCGGAGTGCGGCCGCTGGTAACGTTGCGTGGTCAACGCGGTTCCGGTCGCGCCGCCGATGGCGCTGCCGATGATCGCGCCATCGCGCCCGCCCAATTCGGAACCGATGGCCGCTCCCAGCGCCCCGCCGAGTGCGCCGCCCAGGATCGCATCGCCCCGGGGACCGGCCAGCGCCGCCGATGGCACCCCAAGCGCCACCGCCAACAGTAGCAAAGGTAGCGTTTTCATCATCAATCCCTCCAATACGAATAAATTCGTTATGGGCAGGATGGTAAGCCCACGAAACTGAACAGACGCTGACCGTGGTCTGACCGGTGATCGTGCGCGCAAACCGTCATCGGGACGACGCCCAGCGTAGCGCGGGGACAACAGGCTTGAGGGTCGGATGCTTGGCCCGCACCCCGATCACTCGGCCCGACTGCGGCGGTTGCGGCAGTTGAATGTGGGCGGTCATCAACGCGTTCAACCGGTCCATGATGGCCAGCGGCATTGAGGTACTGTGCCGCTCCGCCAGATTCACATGAATCAGCATCAGTTCGGTGGTGGCGGACAGAAAGCCCTTACCCGCATGGTACAGGTAATGAAAGTAGTGAAGGCGTTTGTTGTCGAAGCCCAGCAACTGAGTGGTGATGCGCAGCGGATCGCCGGCCACCAGCTCGCGTTGGTAATTGACGTGCGCTTCCACGACGAAAGTCGAGCACTGTTGGCGCTCGCGATAGTCCTGTCCCATCCCCAGATAGTCCATGAAGGCATCGGTGGCATGGTCGAACGCCAGCACGTAATAGGCGACATTCATGTGCCCGTTGTAATCGATCCACTCGGGCGGCACCGCGCCGGTGTACAAGCATAAGGGGGATTCGATCCGCATGGTTTGATCGTTGCGTCGCTGTCCGTGGAAAGCGCGGTACGCTACCTGCTTTTTTCAGGTTACGCAATTATTACCATGAAGGGGGAACTTTTGGCGCACGATGCTCAAAACCGAGGTGGTAGGCTGGCGGACGCCTTTCACCCTGTGTGGAGGACTCCCTCGTCCAAGGGTGCGGGAATCCGGCCTTCATCGCGTCACGGATGGCGGCAAAGGGTCTGGGTCGATGTCCGTAGATCGTAATTGTTGGGCCAACCGCGCGACGCGTCGTTGTTCCTGATCGGGGTGCTGAATCTCCCGCTCCGTCGCTTCCGCTGGTATGGCAACAAACCCGATGATTTCACGCTAACATTTCGCCTGTCTCCGCAATCCGCTCCCAGATTTCGACGTCCCGTCGCGCCAACAGCCGTTCGGTGAATGCCAGCGCCGCCGCGAGATGCGCTTCCGCCGCCGCGCCGAGCGGTTCGCCCAACTCGAAGGACTCGCCGCGAATCGCCAGTTGGAAAGCCGGTGGTGGAGCGGCGTGATGGACTCGCGCGTAAACGTGAAGGACGGCGGCGGGCGACAACGCATGACTGGTGTAGCTGGTGTCTTGCGCCGGCCGCAGGCGAGTGAACTGGAACGGCGGCGAACAGGACACGCTGGCGTCCACGAACAACACCAAATCCCGCTCCTCCAGGTCGACGACATGTTCGATCTGGAGCTGAAAATCGGTGAACAGCTCGACGGCGTCCCGGTCGTCGCGCGGTTCCCGCCGTTCCGCCAACCGCTCCAGAAACAACGGTCCCAGGGCGTCATCGCCCCGGCTGGGGTTGCCGATCGCCAGAATCAGCACCCCAGCGCCAGACGTCTTCACGCTAATCCTGGCTCCAGCACGCGCGGAAATTCGGCATTGCGGATGGTCCCATCCGCATCCCGCACCAAACAATCCACCACGGTCCCACTCGCTTCCTCCACCAGTTCCACCACCAGCGGCATCTGGCCCAGGGCGTGGGTGGCGCAGGACAAGCAGGGATCGTAGGCTCGCACCGCGACTTCGATCTGGTTCAGCAGCGGCTCAGTCAACTCCTTGCCGTTCAGATAACGTTCCGCCACCTGCCGGATGGACTCGTTCATGGCCTGGTTATTGTTGGTGGTGGACACGATCAGATTGGCCTTCTCGATCAGGCCGTCTTCGTTGATGCGGTAATGATGGAACAGCGTGCCGCGCGGTGCTTCCACCACCCCGATACCTTCCTGCGCCAGCGGGCCGAGCGGCGCCGCCAACTCGCTGCCGAGCAGGTCCGGATCGTGCAGCAACTCCTTGATCGCCTCGGCCGCATACAGCAGTTCGATCATCCGGGTCCAGTGATAAGCCAGGGTCACATGAATCAGTTGCCCGCGACCCATCGCCATGAAATCCCGCCGTTCTTGTTCGGCCAGCGGCGTGGGGATGAAATCGCAGTTGTTGATCCGGGCCAACGGTCCAACGCGATACCAGCCCTGTTCGGGTCCCAGCGAGTTGATGAACGGGAACTTCATATAGCTCCACGGCTTGACCTGCTCGCGGAGCACCTGTTCGTAACGCTGGTAGTCGAGATGATCGAAAATCAGGCCGCCGCGCCGGTTTTTGGCCCGCAACCCACCGTGATAGAGATCCAGCGCCCCGTCGGCGCGGATCAGGCTGAGATAGTGGCTGCGGATGGTAGCGAAATCGGTGAAATAGCCAGGGTTCTTCTCAAAGGCTTGGCGCATCCGTTTAATGACGTCGCGACCCCATTCGATCATCTGGTCGAGATCGGTCAGCAGGTAGTCGCGTTCCGCCACGGTCAGCGCCTTGTTGACCCCCCCCGGCACCGTGGCGATGCCGTGGACCCGCTTGCCGGCGACGACCCGGATGACTTCCTGGCCATATTTGCGCAGCAGCACGCCCCGGCGGGCGATTTCGGGATGGTCGGCAATCACCCCGACCACATTGCGATGTGCCACCCGATCATCGTAATCGAACAGGAAATCCGGAGAGGCCAAGTGAAAGAAATGCACCGCGTGCGATTGCAGGGTCTGGCCGAGATGCAGCAACCGGCGAATTTTTTCAGCGGTCGGTGGCAACTCATCCACCCCGACCAATTGATCCACCGCCTTGCCCGCCGCCAGGTGGTGACTGACCGGACAAATGCCGCACAAGCGCTGCACGATGATCGGCACTTCCCAATAGGGCCGGCCCTGAATAAATTTTTCAAAGCCGCGAAATTCGACGATGTGCAAGCGCGCCTGGCGGATGTGATACTCCTCGTCCAAGAGCAAAGTGACCTTGCCGTGACCTTCGACCCGGCTCAGCGGCTCGATGACGACGCGCCGCAACTTTTCCGGTTCGGCAACGGTTTCCGCGATATTCATAACCGACCTCGCTCAATCGTAGTGCAGCTGCTGATAAGGCAACGCGACGGGCTGCCCGGCCAGCAATTCGTTGATAAAAGTCCAGATCGCATCCGCCGACGGCGGACAGCCGGGCAGGAAGTAATCCACCTTCACTACTTCGTGAAGCGGACGCACCCGGTCTAGCAACAACGGAATTTCCGGATCGTTGGGAATTTGCGCGTCGACCAGGGCGATCCCGTGCAGGTACGACTCCTCCAGGCACTCCTTGAGATCGAACTGGTTGCGCAGCGCCGGCACACCGCCGTTGATCGCGCACGCGCCCATCGCGACCAGGACTTTGCAGCGCGCTCGAAACTCCATCAACACATGGACGTTCTCGGCGTTGGCGACGCCACCCTCGATAATACCGATGTCACAGGGGCCAAGAATCTTGATGTCGGTCAGCGGGCTGCGATCCAGCGTCACATGCTCGAACAGCTCGATCAGTCGTTCATCGAGATCGAGGATCGACATGTGGCAACCGAAGCAACCGGCCAGCGAGCAGGTCGCGAGCTTCAGACGGGGTTTAGTCATGACGGCGTCCTCCCTGGCTTTCCGGCACTTGCGCGACATCGCCCGCCACGTCGACCGGCTGGCGATCGTACAGCCGTCGCCCGATCGGCGATTCATAGCCCCGATGTTTGATCAGAATCGTCCCGGTCGGACACACCTGAGCAGCCTTGTCCGTGATACTGAACGTGGTGGCGCCCAACCGGCCGGAGGGGGTATTGATCACCAGATGGGCGTGGATACCCCGCCCGTGAACCGCGAACACGTTTTTGCCGTCCACGTCGCGACTGGCCCGCACGCACAACTCGCACAGAATGCAGCGGTTGAAATCAATCACCGCATCCGGGTGCGAGGCGTCCACCGTCCGGCGCGGATAGAAGTGGGGATAATGCGGCTCCAGCATCCCCACGTAGTAGGCCACCGCCTGCAACTGGCAGGCTCCGCTTTTTTCACAGGCCGGGCAAATATGGTTGCCTTCGACGAACATCATTTGCAGGATGCCGCAGCGAATGTCGCGCAACTCCTCGGTTTCGCTCTCCACGGTCTGACCGGCCGCCGCCGGGGTGGCGCAGGACGCCTGTATTCGGCCGTTGACCTTGGTCAGACAGACCCGGCAACTGCCGTGCGCCTTGAATTCCGGGTTGAAGCACAGATGCGGGATGTAGATCCCGGCGGCTCGCGCCGCCACCATAATGCTTTGACCGTCCTCAAACGAGACCGGTTGCCCGTCCAGGGTAAAAGACTGTTCCTGGCTCATGGCATGGCTCCCAGCAAGTTCCGATCATCGTCGGGTACGGTCGATGCGTCCCGCGCGGGCAGCAGTTTGGCCAAGCGCACCAGATCGTCGTCGTGCGCATCCAGCCAATGCGCCTCCGGATCGTCCCGCCCGCTCAACCGGCGGGCCTCGCCCAGCGCCGCATCCAGATCGAAGGCCGGTTCGAAGGCCGTGGACCGCAGGCGCCGCTCCCAGGCCTCCGGAAACTGATCGAGGCTGTACAACACCGAGTTCGGCGCGGTCTGGCCCAGCCCGCAGTGGCTACCGGCTTTCATGATTCGACCCAGCCGACGCATCTCTTCCAGGTCGGCACGCGTCCCGCGGCCGGTATGCACCTTATCCACCAGATCGCGCATCAGCGAGGTGCCGACTCGGCAGGGCGTGCAGAACCCACAGCTTTCATGCGCGAAGAAATGGGCGAAATTGCGCATGCCGTCCAGAATATCGCGATGCTTGGCGAACACCATGAACGAGCCGCCGGTGGCCAAATCCTCGAAACTGATTTGCCGACCGTAATGGCTGGGGGCGATCGTGCGCCCGGCGGGACCGGCCATCTGGACGCCCTGCGCGTCCCGCGCGCCGCAATCTTCCAGCACCTGCCGCACGGCCACGCCGAACGGATATTCGTAGATGCCGGGCCGCGCGCAGTCCCCGCTCACGCTGAGCAGCTTGGTGCCCTTGGATTCGGCCGTGCCGCGACTGGCGTACCACGCGCCGCCCTCGGCCGCAATCTTGGCGGTGATGGCGAAGGTCTCAACATTGTTGACCACGGTCGGCTTGTTCAAATAGCCGTGGGTGGTCGGGAACGGCGGGCGGATGCGCGGAGTCCCATGCTTGCCTTCCAGCGATTCGATCAGCGCCGATTCCTCGCCGCACACATAGGCGCCTGCGCCGAGGTGGATATCGATGTCGAAATTGAAGGTCGGATCGCCCAGAATCGCCGCGCCCAGCAGACCCACCTGACGACGACGTTGCAAGGTCGCCTTAAGGGCGTCCAACATATAGCGATACTCGCCGCGCAGGTAGACGAAGCCCTGGCGGGCGCCGAGCACCCGACCGCACAGGGTCATGCCTTCGAACACCAGGTCGGCGTACTCCTGCATCAACACCCGATCCTTAAAGGTGCCCGGCTCGCCCTCGTCGGCGTTGCAGACCACGTATTTGACATCGCCGGGCGCGTCCAGGCAGGACATCCATTTGAGCGCCAGTTTGAAACCGGCACCGCCCTGACCGCGCAGGCCGGACTCGATCAACTCATCGACGATGGCTCGTCCACCGCGTTCGAGAACGGCGCGCAAGGCCGCGCCATCGGCAAAATGGCGGCCGAGCAGGATATCGGCCCGGCGGATGTTGCTGACCACCTCGAAGAACTCGCGCGGCCATTCCGGCAGCGGAGCCAGCCGCTCGACCCGTTCCGCGATTTGATCCAGACGGGGTTTATCGAGGCGGGTCAGCGCGTAGCCGTTGACCAACGCGGCCGGCCCCTGATCGCACATGCCGGTGCAAGAGGTGACGCCGACCGTGACCCGACCATCGGCGCGGGTTTCACCAATTCCAACGCCCAGCCGATCGCAGAGGTAGCGCAACAGCTCCCGGTTGCCGAGCATCCGGTCGGTGATATTGTCGCTGAAGAGAATATCGTAGGAGCCATGCGGTTGGGTGTAGAGAAAGGAATAAAACTCAGCCACCCGGCGTACCTTGTCGGGCGAAATGCCGAGATCCTCGGCCACCCGATCCATGGCTTCGGGCGATAGCCAGGACAGCTTATCCTGAACCTCGCGCAAGATTTGCAGCAGTCGGGTCGACAGGCCGTGGTGGCTCCGAACGATCTCGTCAATAGTTTGAGCAAGCGGACTGGGTTCCGCCATGGACCACCTCCGTCGTTGGTTCGCCGATCCGCCGGCGCAGGGACGTGGACGGGCGCTTGTAAATGACAGTTCGATAACAACCCTTCAAAGCATAGTCCAAGTTTGGAAAATCTTCGTCGCATCCGCTGGAACCACAAATCTTGATGTTTCCAGTCAAGAAATCAGGGAACGTGACAGTGGGTAGATGTATCGAATCTTGAGTTACTCATCACTCTCCCCTTATCGCTTTGCTGCCGCGTTAGACATGCTGGCGTTGCCAGGAGATTACAGGCAGAATTTCACCATTTGCTTCTCGCCACCGAACAAGAGACGTTCTCATGCCAAGCTCCTTTCTGAAACCCTTTTACTGGCTGCTGCTGGGTTGGCTGACCACCAGCGTCGCGGCGGCGGCGGTTTACCCCCTGCCGTCGCCTGACAACGATGTCGTCGGACAGGTCCGAGTGGTGTACGCCAACCAGGAAGACACCCTGCTCGATATCGCTCGCCGTCATAGTCTGGGATATGAAGAAATCATTCACGCCAATCCGGGCGTGGATCGCTGGATGCCGGGGCAGGGAACGCCGATCGTGCTGCCGACCCGGCACATCCTGCCCGACGCGCCCCGCGAGGGCATCGTGCTCAATCTTCCGGAAATGCGGCTTTATTACTATCCACCCGCCGGTGCCGACGGGCAGCGGGTGGTCCACACGTATCCAGTCAGCATCGGCCAGATGGACTGGAAAACGCCGCTCGGCGTGACCCGGGTGATCAGCAAGGAGATCGATCCACCCTGGCGGCCGCCGGCCTCGATCAAGGCCAAATATGCCGCCCGCGGCGATCCCCTACCGGACGTGGTGCCGCCCGGCCCGGATAATCCGCTGGGCCGCCATGCCCTGCGGCTCTCCCTGACGAGTTATCTCATCCACGGCACCAACCGCCCGTATGGCATCGGCATGCGAGTGACCCATGGTTGTGTGCGGATGTACCCCGAAGATGTCGAGCGCCTGTTCGGCATGGTTCCGGTTGGGGTCACGGTGCGCATCATCGACCAGCCGATCAAGGTCGGGCGGTTGCGTGGCGAACTCTTCATCGCGATACACGAACCGCTGGAAGAAACCGACTTGCCGAGACGAATCACCCTGGAGCAGGTCCGAGAGGCCGTCGCCGCCAAGGTCGGCCCGGAGCTGGCCGGGGTCGATCAAACCATCCTGCAAGTGGCGGTCGAACAAGTGAGCGGCATCGCCGTTTCCATCTCCGCCGGACCGGGCTCGACCAGGGACCATCGGACCGTTCACGCGCCGCCCGGCCGTCAGTTCTATTCCGAGCATCCGACATCCAACCGACTGCCGATTGCCAGGCCACCGGCGGAGGGTCCGTACCGTCCTTACCCACCGCCCCGCCAAAACCACCCTTCAGCAGCGACTGCCCCGCCCGATCGGCCGTCACCTGGGACGCTTCCCAGATCCGCCCCACCTTACCGAGGTTCAACCATGGGTTACGCCTCCACATACGCGGATTTTGAGCCGCCACCCATCGCGATCCCGCCAGCCTATCGGCCTGCTCCAAGCCCCACAACAGCCTATCCCAGAATGCTAGCCGCGCCGCGCCCAGGGTTGCCACTCGCACCGGACCCCTACCCGCCACTGCCCGTGGAGCGCCCTCCAGCCAGCCAGTGGTGAAGGCCGACCATTAAAAAACCCCGCGATCGTCAGATCGCGGGGTTTTTTTCCACCTTGCCGTCTTAGGCGTTCGGATCACTTATACATCGAACGCTGGAACATCCGGCTGATTTTCTCTTCGGTCGCCATGCTCATGGATCGGGCTTCGCCGGCGATGGCTTTTGCTTCGTTAGCGGTATCCATCGCATTGCGGGCCATGGATTTGGCTTCGTTGGCGTCGTTCTGCACTTTCTGTAGATCGCTGGTGCTGGCGCAACCCACGGTCAAACCGGCGACCAGCGCCAGCGCGGCAACCTTGGTTAAGGTCTTCATGGACATTTTCAAACTCCTTCGAATTTTTTCAAGGGTATTGTTGTTACAAAGAAATGTGGCCGATGGCGGCAAGGCTGCCGCAACGTCGGATTATATAGGACAGAGAGTTCCGTTTGCAGACAATTTCCAATGCGAAATTCAACGAATTTCGACGCGCATGCCCATCTGAACCCAAGGGCGAAGCGCGTCGATCTGCCGATTGTCCAAAGCCACGCAACCGGCCGTCCAGTTAATGCCGGCGGCGTGGACGGCCGGATCGCCGTTTCCCACCCCGTGAATGCCGATCTGCCCACCTAATGGCGTATCCTGCGGTGGCGTGCGACCGTCGAGCAAAGCCGCACGAATGCGCTGGTAGGTCAGCCAGTCGATCCGATTGTCCCGTAACGCCTGCTCCGCGTGGTCGAGATTGGGATAGTCGAGACCGAAGAAGGTCCTGAATCGGCTGCGTTCGTTGATCCAACCCACCCGAAATACCCCAATTGGCGTCTTGTTATCGCCGCGCCGTTGCTTGATGCCCACACCACTGCTGCCCACGACGATCCGATCGAACACCTCGACCGGTCGGTCGCCCCACATGACGCTCAAGGTATTGGCCTGGGTATCCACCAGCAACCAGGATTCCTGAGGCGTCGCCGGGCGACTCATCGCTACCGAAGGCGGCGTGACTTTCTGAACGGTGTGCGAAGCGCAAGCGCCGACCAGTCCTGTCAAGGCAACCAAAAAAATAAGCCGTTTGGCAAAGCGCATCCACATGGCAATCACTCTCGGTATTCTTACCAACGATCATCAGCCTGAAGTTATAGATCAGCCAGAACAGCCGCGCCACATCAACCGGCTTCTTTTTCCCCGGACAAGCGGGCGGCATGTTGCCGGGTCAACGCCAGAAACCGTGGAGTGGGTCCGACATCCTCGTAGATCGGATCGCCCAACTCATCCTCGGCGATCACCCGCTCGCCCTGTCGATAAGGCAACGCCGCTTCCAGGGTGTCGAGCGCCGCCCCCAGCAACTCGGTGACCAATTGTTCTTCGGTCTTGCGCGGATATAAAACCCGCAGGGCGGCGATCCGGGCGGCGTCGCGGACCGGCAACCGCACCCGGTATTCCCGCGCGGTCAAACGCACCGCGCCGGTCCGCTCCCATTCTTCCAACAATTGCTTGATTTGCATGTTTGTGAGTCTCTGTTTCAGTCAAAACGCGGTTCCACAACGACCGGGATCGACAAGGAGTTCCCGATGAGGCAATGTTCTTTAGCATTGCGATGGATCGAATAAAGACTTGAGGGTGTTTCGTGCGATCAAGGCGTCGCCGGATCGGCGGCTTCGGCCAGAGTGATCGAGAAGCTGCCTCCACCCAGCGTCAGATCGAGACCTTTCTGAACGTTCTGCAAGTAGATCGTCACGCCGTGGCCATTGCGCAGCATGGTGCCACCGCCCCCCTGGATCAGGGTCAACGCGCCGTCGACCGCCACGTAACGGCCGGCGAAATCGTCCACTTCCCGCAACCGATAGACCTGACCGAGCGCGTCGACCCGGGCGATGCCGACCGTCGCCAGCTTAAACCCCGAGATCGTAAACGGATACTGTTCGCCCTGGAACTCCAAGACCCCCTGTCCCTGGCTGTAGCCGACCAAAAGACCAAACGAAGTGCTGGAAAACCGCATCCGCGCATCCGACCGTCCATCTTGCGCCCAAGCGCCGCCACTGGAAATGGCCAGCATCGCCAGCAGCACCATCCATCCCATCCGCGTCAACCCCATCACGCTCTCCTCATCAAATGCTACCCACTGGGTTGCAAGCCGACCATGGCGTTCAGAACAGCTCGACATCACCCTCATCCATGGATTGCTGCAAAACCGTCTGGCTTTTCTGAAACGCCGCGGAACCGAGAATCTGTCGTAACCTCTCGCTCAATTCTCGCAGCGTCCGCCGGGAATCGCCACCGCTCCGGGTCGTCTCGGTAAGAATCCCGGCGCCGCTACAGGGTTCATGCGGGTTTTATCAGGGTCGCGGCGCGACTTCCGCCTCCTCCAACGCAGCTTCCGCCTCCTCCAGCGCGGCTTCCGCTTCCTCTGGCGCGACTTCCGCCTCCTCCAGCGCGGCTTCCATCTCCTCCAGCGCGGCTTCCGTCGCCTCTGGCGTGAGTTGCGGATCGGCGGGAGTCGGAACCGGTTCGGGTTCCACGGGAACACGGTCTGGCGCGGCGGGCGTCTCCGGCACCGCGGGGGGTACCACCGTCTCTTGCGGAGCCGGAGACCGGCTCGCCAACTGATTGAGCGCCCATAAGCCCACGGCCGCCACACCCGCCACCGCCCCGATCAGGATCAGACCAATCAACGCGCCGGACAAGCCACGCCGTGGTTCTTCCGGGGTATTCGAGGAAGAGGATTCCGCGCCCGGCGAGGGCGACTGGGAAGCCATCACGCAGGGTATCCGCATCGAATCAGCGACGAGCCGCAGTAAGGACCATAGGCCACAAATTAATAGTCTGTTCATGAAAGCATTCCTCAGGTTTGTTCAGATTGGCTGAAATGGCCATCCATGGCGCGCTATCCCACGCCCCATCAAGGCGGTCCCAGGCGACGGAAGTCACCGCTCCAACTCCTTCTGATTGGTTAGATCGAATAATAATGATCGCAATGCGTCCACAATGTTTCCACAATGTTTCCATCAAACCACGGTCGGGCGGTTTGGCGAGAGCCGCAAACGGTGCGAATCAGCGACCGGGCGGATTCAGAATCAACGGTCATTTGGCGATACCGGCGTGGGTCGGCGCGGCCGGCCTGGATGCCGGTGCCGGTACGGGCTCGGGCGCGGGCGCGGGTTCGGGCGCCGGTACGGGTTCGGGTGCCGGTACGGGCTCGGGTGCCGGTACGGGCTCGGGCGCGGGTTTGAGCCAGAGTGAATCCCGCACATCGGGCGGTGTTTCCCGCGACGCGGGCTCGGTTGCGGGAGAGATACGAACAGGAGGATGGGTGCGCCACCACCATCCCGTCGCCGCGGTCGCCGCAACCGCCAATCCCACCAGGATCGCCAGTCCGATCCACACCGTCCCGGACTTCCAGTGCCGCTGCTCGTCAGTCGCTCCGACCCGATCCGGACGGGCTATTTCACCGTCAGGCTCGCTCCGGGGCACCGCTGGAGGCGACGGCTCCCGGGCTGGCTCCGGGTCCGGCGGAATTTCCACCGGCGCGGCCTCCCCGTCCGCCTCCCGACCACCCTTTCTACCCCCAATGAGTGGAACCCGACGTCCGGGCGCTCTACGGGTGGGTTCGGCATCGACATCGGTCGCCACGGCCCGGGCGAGTCGGACGGGTCGCGCGCCGGGGGTTACAGTCCGCGTCGGCAAGGGGTCGCCCACCGCGCGCCGGCCCGGCGTCACGCGCGTCGGCAAGTCCGGTTCCAGCGCCGATGGCCAGACGAAATTCACGGTTGCGATTTCCGCCAGACCCCGGCCTCGCACCGTCAATCGGTAGGGCCGGTGTTCCAGGTGGGACGCCAGATCGGCGGCAACGCCGAACTTCAGGATCTCTCCGTCGTACCAGCTTTCTCCGGGCCGCAGCCAGCATTCCACATCCTGCCAGCCCGCTAGGCCGAGATAGTTGGCGGCAAAGCCATCGCGACTCAAGGCGAACTCGAAGGTTTCCAGAACGCGTGGCAGACCACCGACGCTCACGATGGCGTGTCCCATCGGACGAGCGGGATCCCCCACAACGCGAACTGAAAGCATGGACATTGCTCTCCTAATGGTTTCTCAAGTGGGCTGGTCGAGTCTCATGCGGGTTGGGTACCCCAAGGATAATGCTCGCTAACCCGCACGACGGCCACTCAACTCTGCAACCCAAGGTTTTCGATCCATTGTAGCGCAGCCGAACAGACGGTTCGGGGAAAAGGCCAATCGACACTTGCCAAAGCGGTACCCTTACACCACCCTCGCCGATCCTTGGACGAGCATGGTTCTAGGCGGCGGGATGTGGCAAGATGATTTTTGAAAAATGCGGATCTTGGCGTATTCAACCCACCATCAGGCAACACGCATCGGTCACTGCTCATGCAAGCCATCAATATTATTATTTTTTTATTCTTCATACTCGGTTGGACAGTTTCCCCATCCATGGCCCACGATCTGTGGCTGGAGCGGGAAAACGGCGACCACGTACTCTATCAAGGCCATCGTCACTCGAACCATGCGGGCGACGACCGGGTCGCCTACGAACCGGAGATCGTGAAGGCGATCACTTGTGCCGATGAAGCAGGCGCGCGCCGGACCATCGACCCTCCGACCGCGTACCCGGCGCGCATCGCCGGACCTTGCGCCGCGCTGCATGTCCTCACGTCCACCGGCTACTGGACGCGCACCACCCAGGGTCTGCGCAACCAGCCGCGGAGCGAGCTGACTGGCGCGATCAAAAGCTGGGAATCCCTGACCGGCATCAAACGCCTGAATTCCTGGTCGCCCGCCCTCGCCGCGCCGCTCTCGGAGGCTTTGGAAATCACCCCGCTCGCCGATCCCGCCGCCCTCGCTCCCGGCAGTCCACTGCGTTTGCTGATCACCCTGGCGGGACAACCCCAAGAGGGCGTGGCGGTCACTCGCGACGGCGAGTTCCAGGGCGTGAGCGACGCTACGGGCCAAGTCAGTGTCCGCCTGAAGCGCGGTGATTTACGTTTCCTCAGCGCCCGCTTCGAGGAACCCCGCGCCGATGGGCTGGCCGACACCACGCTTCACTACGCCACCTTGATGCTGGAATTGCCGGAATGAAGAACGGGCTACTCGCGGCGATCCTGATCCTGCTTGCGCCACCGCTGTCCGCTCACGATCTGCGCCACCAGGTCGGCGCGGCCGAAGCGGTGGTGGTGAAGCTGTACTACGACGGCGGCGAGCCGTTCGCCTACGAGAGCTACGAACTATACCGCGAGGGCGAGGACTTGCCCGCGCAAATCGGCCGCACCGACGCGCGCGGACGCATCGTCTTTCTGGCCGACCACTCGAACGCCTGGCAACTGAAAACCCACTCCGAGGACGGCCACGGTCTGGAGGCGCGCATTGAGGTTTCCGCCATGGGAGCGGTGACGCTGGAACGCGGCGCGTTCGCGGAACGCTATCCCCGACTCCTCGCCGGGATAGCGGTCATCTTGGGCCTGTTCGGGCTTTACCAGTTGTTTTTCAAATCAAAGCTGGCCAGTCGCCGATCGCGGGTCCAGGGCTGAACGAACATGCACATCCCGGACGGCTTCATCAGCCCGCAAACCTACCTGCCGGCCTACGCCGTGGCCGGCTGCGCCTGGGTTTACGCAGCCCAGCGGGTGCGCCAGGCGCTGGGCGACGAGACGGTGCCCCGCTTGGCGGTGCTGACCGCCCTGGTCTACGCGCTGAGCCTGGTGATGCTGCCTCTGCCCGGCGGCACTTCGGCCCATGTCCTCGGCGTGGGGTTGCTGGCCCTGCTGTTCGGGGTGTGGACCGCCTTTCTGGCCTACAGCCTGGTGCTGGCCCTCCAGGCGCTGCTGTTTGGTGCGGGCGGTCTCACGGCGCTACCGATTAACGCCCTGGCCATGGGGCTGGCGGGCGCGGCGGCGGCGGTGGGCGTTTACCGCCTGCTCGCGCCGCGTCACGAAACCGCCGCCGTGGCCTTGGCCGCCTGGGGTTCCGTCACGGTCGCCGCGCTGCTGATCGCGCTGGTGCTGGGCGTTCAACCGCTGATCGCCAGCGCGCCTGACGGCACACCGCGCTTTTTCCCCTTTGGTCTGGCCATCACCCTGCCCGCCGTGGTGCTGCCGCATCTGCTCCTGGGCGTGGCGGAAGCCGCCCTGACGGTGCTGGTCTGGCGCTACGCCAAGACGCGGGGATGGCTGGCTCGATCCGGCGATAGTCCGCACGCGCCGCACGCACCGGCCGCCCAAAGCGTACCGAACGAGGAGCGCCAAGGGTGAGGAGTCCGTCCGCAGTGAGCGCGCGGGTGTGGCTGCTGATTTATGCCGCGGCCTTGCTCGCCGCCACGCTCGTCCACGATCCGTACTGGCTGGGCGGCACCCTGCTCGTTGCAGTGATCGCCAGTGGGCGGGACCGCTGGCGTCTCGTCCGCCGCACCGTGTGCGCCGTGGTCATGTTCAACGGCGTCGTGAGTCTGGGTTACGCACTGGTCGCCGGGCTGCGCGGGGAGTTTTCGCCCGCATACCTGCTCCTGATCAACCTGCGTGTGCTGCTGATGGTTTATCTGGGGTTCTGGTTCGTCAGCCGCGTCAATCTGTTGCAGGCGCTCGCCTTCTCCCCGACCCTGAGTTTTCTCGCCACGCTGGCCTGCGGCCAGGGACTCGCTCTGAAACGGATGGTGGACGATTACCAGCAAGCCTTTCGCAGCCGGAACCTGGAACCGCCCGATATGCGGACGCGACTGCGTCACGCCGCCACGCAGGGCGCTGATTTGTTGGACAAGGCGCTGCACGGTGCCACGGAAACCACCCAGGCCATGCGCTCCCGGGGATTTTTCGATGATCCAGCTTGAGCGGGTCAGCCACGCCTGGTCCGACGGTGCCCCGGCGCTGGCGGACCTGAGCCTGCGTATCAGCGAAGGCGAGCGGGTGGTGGTGTTGGGGGCCAACGGCTGTGGCAAATCCACTTTGCTCAAGATCCTCAACGGACTGGTGTTCCCGGACCGGGGCGCATACCGGTATCACGGCGAGCCAGTCACGCGAGAACGGTTTCGGGATCGAGCCTGGTCGCGGGATTTTCGCCGCAACGTCGCGCTGTTGTTCCAAAACCCCGATGCGATGTTGTTTAATCCCACGGTGCGCGACGAGATCGCCTACGGCCCCCGGCAACTGGGCTTGGCCGATGCCGGGGAGCGCGTCGAGCAGTGGGCGCGGGCGCTGGGTCTGGTGAATTTGCTGGACCTGCCGTCCTACCGCCTGTCCGGCGGCGAGAAGCAAAAGGTTTGTCTGGCGGCGTTGCTCGCCCTGGAACCGGGCGTGCTGCTGCTGGACGAGCCGATCGCCCATCTCGATCCCCGCGCCACCGGCTGGCTGATCGACTTTTTGTCAGACCTGAAAACCACGACCGTCGTTACTACCCATAATCTGAGCCTGGCACCGGAACTGGGCCGGCGCTGCCTGATCCTGGCGGAAGACCATCGTTTGTTGTTCGATGGTCTCATCGACGAGGCCCTGCGGGACCAGCCGCTGCTGGTGCGCGCCAATTTGACGCATCGGCATCGCCACCACCACGGCGCGCTCAGTCACTCCCACGAACACGCGCACGACTGGAACTGAGCGCCATGGACCACGACGAGACCCTCGCCCGCATCAGCATTTCCCTGCCGGATAGCCTGCTGGCGGAACTGGACCGGCGCATCATCGCCAAGGGCTACGCCTCCCGCTCGGAGTTGGTGCGGGATCTGATCCGTGAGCGGTTAGTGGAAGATCGCTGGGCGCGCGGCGACCAGGAAGTAGTGGGGGTGCTGACGATCAGCTACGACCACCACCAGCATGGGCTGACCGAGCGCATCACCGATTTGCAGCATCATTGTTTTGTCAATGTCCTGTGCAGCACCCACGTCCATTTGGATCACCACCACTGTTTGGAAACCATCATCGTGCGGGGCCGGCCCGCCGAGATCGAGCAGCTCATTCAGGCCATCAGCGGCTTGCGGGGCGTGCGTTTCGCCAAGCTCACCCGGGCGGCGATCATGGAGCAATAACCTTTCAGCATGTCTATGCCTGTTCCTGGCGGGTGACGACTACCTTTTGATAGAGCCCGCCGAAATAGGTCTCCTTGGCGACTGTCATGGAGCGTCCTCCATCGGGCAACCATTCGGCGATGTCCTTCCGCCACAGGTCCATGGCGAAGGGTTCCAGAGTAGTGAGAATCGGCACCATGACGTAGCGGAACGGGTTGGTCCGGTCCGGGCGATGGTAATCGACGAACACCACCTTGCCGCCGGGTTTGACCACCCGCAACGCTTGGGCGATGGTCTGCGCCCGCACGTCTTCCGGTTGTTCGTGCAGTAGGAAAAATACTACGACGCAGTCGTAGCTGGCATCCGCGAAATGGAGGTTAGTCGAGTCCTGATGATGTACCCCGATGCGCGTGGCCCCATTGAGTTTTTCCTTCAGATTCTCCAACTGCACCGGGGCGACATCCACCACGTCGAGCCGCCCGGTGGGTTCCAGCCGCTCGACCAGGCGCTCGGTGAAGTTGCCATAAACGCAAGCGACTTGCAGGACCGCACCTGGGATGGAAGGGCCGATTTCGTCCAGGGCCAGATCGCGCAGCCGGGCGAAATTTCCCCACAGGATCAGATTAACCAGCCATTGCCGCTCGAAGATGCGCACCGAGGCGGGATGCAGGTACGCCCACCAGTAGGTTTGTTGGAGATACGCCGGCAGCGGAACCGGTGCCGAAAATGGGGTCGTCTCGCTGGAGTCGTCGAGACTGGCCAGTTCTTCGTCGCCGGTGGTCGCCGATTCCGAACCGGCACCTTTATCCAGGGAGGGGGGGCGGGGCAGGGTGGCGGTGTATTGGGCGGGTTGGGAACTCATCGTGCAAAAGCTTCCTTGGAGCCTGTGAATAGAACAACCCCTCTCCTCGGAAAGGAGCAGGGGTTGGATGAAGGGGAACGGCGGGATCGCCTTAACACCGCGTGGGATTAGGAACCCGCGAAGCGAAATCCCATGGATCGATCAGATTCGCAACAGGTAAAAGAACGTCATGATCGTGCCCAAGGCCGCAAGCACATAGACGGTCGTGGCGATCCATAGATCCTGACGGAGGCCAAAGTCGTGCATGGTGATCCGCAAGCGGTGTGCGGCGTGCCAGAGCGACAGGAAGATGACGCCAAATATCACCAGCTTGCCCAGCCAGTTGGCGGCGAAGGCATGAAGATATTCGTAGGTGAATAGATCCGGCGTCATACCCAGCGCGGCGAACAGCGTCAGCAGAACCACGACCGGCAGCAGGAACGCCGTAATCGTGCCGCCGGCGGCGAACAGCCCCCAGACAATGGGTTTGTTGGATTTAGCCATGACGTCATACCCCCAGGAACAGAACGATCAGTGAAACCACCGCCCAACCGCCGTAATGGGCGCCGATGATGAGGTTGCCCGGCACGAACTCCTCGCCCCGTTGAAGGGGCATGGCTTGGGGCGTCAGGCTGAACCACGAGATGCTGTGGTACACCACTCCCACCAACACCGCCAGATTGAACAGGATGCCCAACGGGCTGTTCAGCGCGGCCAGAAACGCCTGGTAGGCTTCCGGTCCGTTCGCCAGGGCACGGAGCGCCCAGATCAGCAGGAAGGTGTAGGCGAAAATGAAAATACAGGTGACTTCACGCGCCATGTAGCGCATGTAGCGCGGCTGCCCGTAGAACCAGTTGGTCTTGGAAATTTCCCGGATATAGGGTTTGCTGCTCATTTCTTCACCCATGGCATCAAGTGTTCTTTGTACCAATCGATCGTGCTCGCGATCTTAACCTGTTGGAGCGCGCCGGCCGGGTCCACATGCTTGGGACAGACCTCGGAGCAGGCGCCCACGAACGAGCACTCCCACACCCCCTCATGCGAGGCGATGACTTCCTGGCGCTGATCCCGACCGCCATCCCGCGAATCCTGGTTGTAGCGGTGCGCTAGCGCAATCGCCGCCGGACCGAGGAACTCTGGAACCAGGCCGTACTGCGGGCACGCCGCGTAACACAACATGCAGTTGATGCACAGCGTGTATTGCTTGTACTTCTTGAGTTCCGTCGGCGTTTGCTTGAACTCGCCGGCCTCGATCGGCTTGTCTTCCTTGGGGATCAGATAGGGCTTGACGCTGGCCAGCTTGGCGATGAAATCCTCGACGGCGGTCACCAGGTCCCGTTCGATGGGGAAGTTGGCCAACGGTTCGACGCGGATCTGGTCGGCATATTCGCGGATGAAGGCCTTACAGGCGAGTTTGGGTTCGCCGTTGATCATCATCCCGCAACTGCCGCAAACCGCCATGTGGCACGACCAGCGATAGCTCAGGGTGGTGTCGAGGTTGTCCTTGACGTAGTTCAAGGCGTCGAGCACCACCCATTCGTTCAGGCAGGGCACGGAGTAGGTTTGCAACCGGGGCTCGCTGTCAGTTTCCGGGTTGTAGCGCAAGACCTCCAGTTGGATCTGGCGTTCGCTCATTTCTTGGCTCCTGAGTAATCGCGGACCCCGGGCTGGGACTTGGTGATCACCACATCGAGGTAGTCGATGTGTGGGGGTTCCTTGGGCTGGTAGTAGGCCAGCGAGTGCTTGAGATAGGTCTGGTCATCCCGTTCGGTGAAGTCGAGCCGCTGGTGCGCGCCCCGCGACTCCTTGCGGTCCCGCGCGCCCACCGTGACCGCTTCGGCGCAGTCCAGCATCGCGCCCAGTTCCAGGGCCTGCACCAGGTCGGTGTTGTAGACGTTGCTCTTGTCGTGCAGCTCGATGTCGGCGTAACGCTGGCGCAGCTCGAAGATTTTATCGCAGGCCGCGGCCAAACCTTCGCCGGTTCGGTAGATCCCCGCGTGTTCCTCCATAAGGTCCATCATTTCCTTGCGCAGCCCGGAGAGGGTTTCGGCGCCGCCGCTCTTGGCGAACAGTGAGGTGATCCGGGCCTGCGCTTCGCCGGCCTGGGCCGCCAGCGCGGCGTCGTTGCTCGGACTCGCTCCCGACTCGAGATAGGCCATGGCGCTCAGCGCCGCCTGACGGCCGAACACCAGCAGCTCGGTCAGGGAGTTGGAGCCGAGTCGATTGGCGCCGTTGATGCTCACGCAGGCGCATTCGCCGGCCGCGAACAGCCCCGGCAGCGGCGTGGCGGCGTTGATGTCGGTGTGGATGCCGCCCATCATGTAATGCACGACCGGGCGGATCGGCACCGGGTCCTTAACGGGGTCCACGCTGAGATAGCTGATCGATAGATCGCGCACGAACGGCAGCCGTTCGTTGATCTTCTTCTCGCCCAGATGGCGCATGTCCAGCAAGACGCAGTCGCCCCACCGCGTCTGCACGGTATTGCCTTTCCGTTGCTCGTGCCAGAAGGCCTGGCTCAGCCGGTCGCGCGGGCCGAGTTCCATGGTTTTCAATACCGGTTGGCCGATCGGCGATTCCGGCCCCATGCCATAGTCCTGCAAATACCGGCGGCCGTCCTTGTTGACCAGGATCCCGCCTTCGCCGCGGCAGCCCTCGGTGAGCAGAATCCCGGTGTTCGGCAGGCCGGTGGGATGGTACTGGACAAACTCCATGTCCTTGAGCGGCACGCCGGCGCGATAGGCCAGCGCCATGCCGTCGCCGGTCTTGATGGCGCCGTTGGTGGTGAAGGGGAACATGCGCCCGGCCCCGCCGGCGGTGATGATGACGGCGCCGGCCTGGAACTGCGTCATCTGCCCGGTCATCATCGCGATGGCCGTGAGACCCTGACAGCGCCCGTCGTCCACCAGCAGGTCGGTGGCGAAATATTCGTCGAAGCGCTGGATGGTCGGATACTTGAGCGAAGTCTGGAACAGGGTGTGGAGGATGTGGAAGCCGGATTTATCGGCGGCGTACCAGGTCCGCTTGTTCTTCATGCCGCCGAACGGCCGCACCGCGACCGACCCATCCGGCTCGCGACTCCAGGGACAACCCCAGTGTTCCAGTTGCATCAATTCCTTGGGCGCTTCGGCGATGAAAAAATCGACCGCATCCTGATCGCACAGCCAGTCCCCGCCACCGACGGTGTCGTTGAAATGATCCGTCATGCTGTCGTCGGATTTGATGACGCCAGCGGCCCCGCCTTCGGCCGCGCAGGTGTGGCTACGCATGGGATAAACTTTTGAAATCAAGGCGATACGAAGCTTCGGGTCAGCTTCGGCGAGCGCGATTGCGGTGCGCAACCCCGCTCCTCCAGCGCCGACGATCGCGACGTCTGCTTTGATGATTTCCATACTTCAGCTCCTCGGTGTGATGCCCGTCAGGTGATTGAGGCTTGCTTGAGTCAAGGGCAGGTCGGGTTGGCAGCGCAGCCGGTTTCCAGACCGCGAAAGGCGGGGCGATCCGTGCAGGTTTACAGCGTCCGTGTGGAGAGTAGCTGGCTTGGGCGAAAGGGTGTGCATGTGGAATGATTGATGTGGAATGATCGATGTGGAATGATCGACTTGGAGCGGCTTCGAGTAACACCAAACTCGGGTAAAGTATAGGACAGTTCAGCCGAATTATAGGATATGTTCGACAGGGTTAAGTTCAGGGAGGTCGGCACGTCGATAAATCCCATGCCTCCGGTAGGATAAATTTCTGATAAATCATCATAAAAATGATAAAAATCAATAGTAAAAAGATGCTTTTCCACGTCTGTTCGCTCTCAGTTCCTGGTTGGGGCGATTGGCGTGTTCCACGCGGATATCCCGGCCTGATTCAGCGTGATCCCCACCGGATCGAGGAGACCGATCATGCCAAGCGCTTCGATCTGTTCGGCACGATAATTGCTTTTATGAAAAGCCCCACCAGAACCGAAGCGGAGACCTTTTAAGAATTTCAATTTAATATCAAGGAGTTCGAGCATGATTATTCGGCTATCCGCGATATTCGCTCTAAAGAAGAAGCGTTTCATCTTGCTGGGGGCGCTGTTCCATTTCTGGTTGGTCGTGGCTCCCCCGGTTTCTGCCCAGGAATGGCTCTATACTGTTCGTCCCGGCGACAATCTATGGAATATCACAGCCGATTATCTGACTCGGATGGACTACTGGCCGCGATTGCAGGCCCTGAATCAGGTCGCCGATCCCGAACGCCTGCCGCCGGGAATGAAGCTGCGCATTCCCGTCGCTTGGCTCAAGCGTCTGCCGGCATCGGCCCAAATCACGCACGTACAAGGGCAGGCGTGGACTGTCCTCGCGGCCACGGGTCAAACCGTTCCGGTCAGTTTGGGGCAATTCGTGCAGAGCGGCGATGAAATTCAGACGGGGTCCGACGGCAACGTCACCCTGGAGTTCGGCGACGGTTCCCAACTGCTGTTGCAGGCCGATAGCGCGTTGCATCTGGACGCCTTGAACGCCTACGGCCGGACCCGTTTCGTGGATACCCGCCTGCGGTTGCAACAGGGGCGCGTCGAAAGCCAGGTTGTCGCCCCAAGAGGATCCCTCACCCGCTTTGAGATCTGGACGCCCGCCGCCGCCTCGGCCGTGCGCGGCACTCACTATCGGCTCGGCATGGATTCCGCCACCGCGATAGCGCGGACGGAAGTGCTGGAAGGTGTGGTCGAGGTCCAGGGCGCTCGTAAAACCCGGACGGTGGCCAAGGGGTTCGGTACTTTAACCGAGACTGGCAAACCGCCGGCGCCAGTCGTGCCGTTGCTAGCGCCGCCGGACGTCGCCGATCTGCCGCCCGTCGTCGCGCGCGCGCCGATCCAGTTGAGCTTTTCCCCCCTGAAGGGTGCAACGGCTTACCGCGCGCAAATCGCGCCCACCGAGCAGTTCGAGACTTTGCTGTTCGATGGGGTTTCGCCGATGCCGGCCGTGCGGGGTCCGGATCTGCCGGATGGCGATTACGTGCTGCGCGTGCGCGGCATCGATGCCAAGGGCCTGGAGGGACTCGACGCCCAGCATCGGTTTCGCCTGCACGCCCGCCCCGAACCCCCCTTCCTGATGAGTCCCGTCGACCGGAGCGCGGTCCTCGAAAACGCGCTGGCCTTCGAGTGGTCGGAACCGGAAAGGGCGGCGGCCTACCATTTTCAGTTGGCCGCGGACGAGCGCTTCGCGACGCCGTTGCTCGACCTGCCGGAGCAGGTCAGGTCGCGTTTGACCCCCGATCGGCCGTTGGAGCCGGGCCGCTATTACTGGCGGGTGGCCACCCGTAACACGGCGGGCCGGACCGGACCGTTCGGCGATCCCCAGTCGTTCCGAGTGCAAGCGACCCCGAGGTTGCAAGCGCCCGAGGTCGCCACCAGGGCCGTGACCTTCCGTTGGAGTGCCGGATTGCCCGGCCAACAGTATGAATTCCAACTGGCCAAGGACGCCCAGTTCGAGAACATCATCGCGAACGAGCGGGTATCCGAACCACAGTTAACCATTGCCCGGCCCGAATCCGGTTTTCATTACCTGCGGGTGCGCACGGTCGACGTCGATGGTTATATAGGACCGTATGGCCCGACCCAGCGGGTCAATATTCCACCCGCAAGCTATTGGCCGCTGGGCGTCTTAACGATTCTGGTACTGATTCTGGCCTTATGACCTCACGATCCAGTCCCCGGTTGATTTCCCGCACCCGCATCTTAACGATTCTGGGATTGATTCTGACTTTATGACCGGACGGTTCCGATCCTGTCTCGATGGGTTCGAAAAGATTGGTTTGGCGCTGTCGCTCGTCGCGCTGGCGCTCGCCTTGAGCTATACGGGCGTGCTGAACCGTTGGGATCTGCTGTTCTACGACTGGAACCTGGGGCATCAGTCGCGGGTGCCGGCCGAGGACATCGTCATCGTCGCTATCGACGAGCAGAGCCTGCGCGAGTTGGGGCGCTGGCCTTGGTCGCGCCGCGTTCACGCCGACCTGGTCCGCACGCTCACCGCGGCGGGCGCGAAAGCGGTCGCCCTGGACATCGTGTTCGCCGAACCCGACGCCACCGACCCCGAGGCTGACCGGGACTTGGCCGCCGCCTTGGCCGATAACGGCCGCGTGGTGTTGCCGGTGCTCAACGAGCAGGTGCGGCTAAACGGCCAGTTGATCGAAACGCTGCCGATTCCCGCGCTGGCCGAAGCAGCGGCCGGGTTGGGACACGTCGACGTGGAACTGGACCCGGACGGCATCGCCCGCGGCGTCCATCTGAAAGCGGGTCTCGGCAAGCCGCACTGGTCGACCCTGGCCCTGGCCCTGCTGGAAATCGGCGAACCCGCCAGCGGGCAGAGGCTGACCGGCCAACGGGCTCCGCCGATGATTCCATCCTCCCTGTATGCCTGGCAGCGTGATTATCACCTGCTGATTTCCTTCGCCGGTCCACCGGGCCATTTTCGGCGCGTGTCCTATGTCGATGCGTTGCGTGGCGGCGTTGCCCCGTCCACGTTTCGCGACCAGTGGGTTCTGGTCGGGATCACGACCGACGGCTTAGGAGCCATGCTGCCCACGCCGGTGTCCGGCCATGGATTGATGCCTGGGGTCGAATTCAATGCCAACGTGCTCGACGCCATGCGGCGTGGGCTAAATATCCAACCGTTGTCCCAGCACTGGTGTTTGCTGTTGACCGGAGCGCTCGTGCTGCTGCCGCTGTTGTGGTATGCCGCCTTCCCGTCTCGCTGGACCTTGCCGTTGGCCGGATTGGGGTTGCTGCTGACGCTCGTCGTCAGTTTTGCACTGATGTACGGGGCGCACCGCTGGTTTCCGCCGACGGCGGCGCTGCTGGCTCAGGGGTTGAGCTGTCCATTGTGGAGCTGGCGGCGCTTGCAGCAATCGGCGCGCGCGCTGTTCGCGGAAAAGGAACGCAGCCAGGTCACCCTGCATTCCATCGGCGACGCCGTGATCTCCACCGATCGGCAGGGCGTCATCGAGTACCTGAATCCCACGGCGGAATCCATGCTCGGCTGTACCCTGGAGACAGCGCGAGGCCAACCCCTGGGCGCGGTCTTTCGTCTCGATGGCGATCCCGACAACCGATCCCCACTGGACTTGGTCGCCCTGTGTCTGGAGCGGAATCAGTTGCTCCGGTTGCCCGAGAACGGCGTCCTGGTCAATCGTGAGGGACGCGAGTACGCCGTGCGCGCCTCGGCGGCGCCCATCCACGATCAGCGCGGGCAAACGCAGGGAGTGGTCGTCGCGTTCAGCGACATCACCGAAGCGCGCCAGATGACCGAACGAATGGCGTATCAGGCGACCCACGACGCCCTAACCCAACTGCCGAACCGTTATCTGTTCCAGGATCGACTCAACCGCGCCATCGCTCACGCTCGCCGCGCCAATCAAAGCATGGCGGTCCTGTTCGTGGACCTGGATCACTTTAAAAAAGTCAACGATAGCCTGGGCCATACCGCCGGTGACGTGCTGCTGCGAGCGGCGGCGGAGCGGTTGCTGGGCTGCGGACGCCGGGAAGATACCATCGCCCGATTGGGCGGCGATGAATTTGTCATCGTGTTGGAAAACCTGAATCAGGAAGAACGGGCCACCACGCTCGCGCGGAGGATCCTGGATGCGCTCGCCCCCCCCTTCCAGATCGAAGGTCATGAGTGTTTCATCACCGCCAGCATCGGCATCAGCGTGTTTCCCAGGGACGGTGAGGATGTGGAGACGCTTTTGAAAAACGCGGATGTCGCGATGTATCAGGCCAAGGAGAAAGGCCGGGACCTCGTGCAGTTCTATGGTTGGGACATGCACGTTCGGGCGCTGGAACGGCTGAAGCTGGAACAGGACCTGCGCCATGCATTGGAACGCCGGGAACTGGAACTGCACTACCAACCGCAGATGGAACTGCATCAGGGACGCATTATTGGGGTCGAGGCGCTGCTGCGCTGGCGACACCCCCAACGGGGTCTGATATCGCCAATGGAATTTGTGCCGATGGCCGAGGAAACGGGTCTGATCGAAACCATCGGTGAGTGGGTGCTTCGCACCGCCTGCGAGCAGGCCCGGGCGTGGCGATGCGAAGGCTTGCCGCCATTGCGGATGGCGGTCAACCTCTCGCCCCGCCAGTTCCTGCGACCGGGGATGGTGAATTTAATTGGGCGGATCCTGCGGGAAACCGAGATGGAGCCCGGTCATCTGGATTTGGAGATCACCGAGGGCCTGCTCATGAAGGATGTGGAGGGGAGCATTGTCACCTTGCGCACGCTCAAGGCGATGGGCGTGCGGCTGTCCATCGACGATTTCGGCACCGGATATTCTTCCCTGAGTTATCTCAAGCGCTTCCCGATCGACCAACTGAAAATCGACAAATCTTTCGTGGATGATGTCAACAACAATCAAGATGATACGGCCATCACGCTGGCGGTGATCAGCCTGGCGCACAACATGCGGCTCAAGGTGATCGCCGAAGGCGTGGAAAATCAGGCGCAGTTGGTTTTCTTGCAGAACAATCTGTGCGATGAAGTACAAGGCTTCTACTTAAGTCGCCCGGTGCCGCCGGGGCGGATCATCGAGCTACTCAGGGGGACATTACCGAGCGCCGCCCTTCAGGATCCCAACAGCCGACGGACAATCGGGTAGGGTCATTCAGTCAGGTTTTTTTACTACCCAGCCCCGTTTGTGATCCACCTTGAAAAATGGCTTCGGGAGAACGACATGGAGACCCTGGAATATCTGGTCAAATGGTTCGGGTTTTTGGCGATAGCGATCACCGTTCTTTATGTCTTTGTCAAAATCGCGATGGACTGGACCATCCTGATCCTCGCGCGACCGGCTCTGCAAGGAAAAGGGGGACCGACCCGGTGGACGCCGCATCTGGCCGCCGTGGCTTACGCGGGGCTGGCGTTCGCGATCGCGGAATCCACCTACCCCCAATTAGCCCCAACCCCCGCGAGTTGCCCCGAGACCGCCGGCCTGTGGGACGGCTCCCTGTGCGCTCCGCCCGACGATCAGGCCCAACTGCGGCAAATGTGGGAAGAGGCGGGGTTGGGGGCGTTTCCCGAAAGCGGGGATCAGGCCGCCCTCGGCGAAATGAAGCCTGAAAGAGAGAATGCTTGGATGGTTGGAACGGCGGCGGGGAAGATGACAGATCTAACCTTCTTACGTCCGTGATCAAAAGTGCCGTATTTTGGTATAACGCAGTTCGAATAACGGGCTATCGAGTCATCAGTCCATGAAGTTAGACGAGTTCATCCAGGCCCGGCGGGAGACCATCCTGCAAATAGCGCGGCGGCATGGCGTAGGCCAAGTGCGGGTGTTCGGCTCCTTAGCGCGGGGCGAAGCCACGGAAAACAGCGATCTGGATTTGCTGATCGATGTCACAGGCCCTACGACACCGTGGTTTCCCGGCGGTCTGGTGGCCGAACTGGAGGCGCTGTTAGGTTGCCGGGTGGATGTGGTGGAAACGAACGCGCTTCGTAAAGAATTGCGGGATCGAGTTTTGAAGGAAGCGACGCCGTTATGAAGGATGAGCGGGTTTATCTCCACCATATTCTAGAGTGCATTGAAGCCATCCAGGATTACAACACTCAAGGGCGCGATGTGTTTTTGACTGATCGGAAGACTCGCAAAGCCACTCTCCGTGAACTCCAGGAATTGGCGGAATCCACTCAACGGCTCTCGATTTATCTGCGAGAAAAACATTCTGAAATTCCCTGGCCTGCTATTGCCGGCTTTCGGAATGTTCTGGTTCATGATTATTTGGGGCTGAGTCTGAGCCGTATTTGGGAAATCATTGAGCGTGATTTACCCAACCTGCGGGTCGCCGTGGAAGTTATTCTCCATGAAATCGACCGGGATAGCCTGGCATAATGATTGATGAGGGCCGTGTTGAAAACCTTGGCTGATTACTGAGTTTTTTCTCGCTGGCGCAAAAGCTGTTGAACCTCAAGGTCGAATAACCACTTGCCGATTCAAACCCTTCTGGCGGGAGGACGAACCATGTCAACACCATTCTTGGAGCGGGAATCGCTGAATCTTCAGCCGCGTCACCGCTGGACGGTAGCGGAATATCACCGCATGGGCGAAGTCGGTTTGTTGAATGAAGATTCGCGGGTGGAGTTGATCGATGGGGAGATCATGGAAATGGCGCCGATTGGTAGTTCTCATGGGGGTGAGGTCAAGTATTTTAATAACAAGCTGGTTTCTCTATTGCATGGAAAAGCGATTGTATCCGTTCAGGACCCCATCATACTCGGCGGACATGCCGAGCCTCAGCCGGATATTGCCTTATTGCGCTGGCGCGATGATTTTTATCGAACAGCGAATCCCCATGCGGAAGATGTGTTACTGATTATCGAAGTCTCTGACAGCACTCTCCGCTACGACCGCGACGTAAAAGTCCCGCTCTACGCCAGTCACGGCATCCCGGAAGTCTGGCTGCTCGACCTCCAGCAGCGGCAACTGGAGATCTATCGCGAGCCCGTCCGGGGCCAGTACCGGCAACGGGAGTGCCGCCGCGCTGGCCAGATCGCACCGATCCTGTGTCCCGATGCCGTCATCGATCTGGCCGAACTATTTCCCAACCCTTGAGTGAAGTTCCTGAATGACCGAGCCATTGACTTTCACCGCCGACGGCGCCGAACGCTTGCCGCTGCGGGTTTTCACCGAGAAGGCGTATCTGGACTATTCCATGTACGTCATTCTCGACCGGGCCTTGCCGCACATCGGCGATGGGCTGAAGCCGGTGCAGCGGCGCATCGTTTACGCCATGTCCGAATTGGGCCTGAACGCCGGGGCCAAGCACAAGAAATCCGCCCGCACGGTCGGCGATGTGCTCGGGAAGTACCATCCACACGGCGATCTGGCCTGCTACGAGGCGATGGTGTTGATGGCCCAGCCGTTTTCCTACCGCTATCCACTGGTGGACGGGCAGGGCAACTGGGGTTCGCCGGACGATCCCAAATCCTTCGCGGCCATGCGCTATACCGAGTCCCGGCTGTCGCCGTTCGCGCAGGTGCTGCTTGCGGAACTCGGTCAGGGCACGGTGGATTGGACGCCCAATTTCGACGGCACCCTGGACGAGCCGGTCCTGCTGCCCGCCCGTCTGCCCAACGTGCTGCTGAACGGCGCGACCGGCATCGCCGTGGGCATGGCCACCGACATTCCGCCGCACCATCTCGGCGAAATCGCCGCCGCCTGCATCCATCTCCTGGACCATCCCGACTGCGCGGACGACGCGCTGTACGAGCTCGTACCGGCGCCCGATTATCCGGGCGGCGCTGAAATCGTCACTCCACGCGAGGAGTTGCGCAAGCTGTACCAAACCGGCAACGGCGCGGTGCGGCTGCGCGCCCGCTTCGAACGGGAGAACGGCGATGTGGTGATCACCGCGCTGCCGCACCAGGTCTCCGGGGCGCGGATCATGGAACAGATCGCCGCCCAGATGCGGGACAAGAAGCTGCCGATGGTCGAGGACTTGCGCGACGAGTCCGACCATGAGAATCCGACCCGACTGGTGCTGGCGCTACGCTCGAACCGGGTGGACGTGGACCTGCTGATGGATCATCTGTTCGCCACCACGGATTTGGAGAAAAGCTACCGGGTTAATCTCAACATGATCGGCCTGGACGGCCGGCCGCGGGTCAAAAATCTCCGCCAAATTCTGGACGAGTGGCTTCAATATCGCCTTATCACCGTGCGCCGGCGGCTGGATTACCGCCGCAACCAGGTCGAACAGCGCCTGCATATTCTGGATGGGTTGCTGATCGCCTATCTCAATCTGGACGAGGTGATCCGCATCCTGCGCACCGAGGAAAAACCCAAGCCGGCGTTGATCGCCCGCTTCCAACTCTCCGACGCTCAGGCCGAGGCGATATTGGAAACCAAACTCCGGCATCTGGCCCGGCTGGAGGAGATGAAATTGCGCGGCGAGCAGGACCAACTGCGCAAGGAACTGGAGCAGTTGCAACAGTTGCTGGGTTCCGAAAAGCGGCTGAAGGGACTCATCCGCAAGGAGATTCAGGAGGACGCCCAACGTTACGGCGACCCCCGCCGCTGTCCGCTGGTGGAACGGCGGCCGGCGCAGGCCCTGGACGAGACCAGCCTGACGCCCAGCGAGCCGGTGGTGGTGGTGCTGTCGCAGAAGGGCTGGGTGCGGGCGGCCAAGGGCCGCGAAATCGACGCCGGAGCGCTCAGTTACAAAGCCGGCGATGGATTCCTCGATCAGGCTCGGGGCCGCAGCAATCAGGCGGCGGTGTTCCTGGACACCACCGGGCGGACTTATACCCTGCCGGTGGCGGGATTGGCTTCGGCGCGCGGCTACGGCGAACCGCTGACCGGCAAGCTCAATCCGCCGGATGGCGCGCGTTTCGTCAGCGTGCTGCTGGGCAATCCCGAAGATCTCTACCTGTTAGCGACCGATGCTGGCTATGGCTTTATCTGCGCCTTTGACGATCTGCTCAGCCGTAACAAAGCCGGCAAGCTGGTGCTGACCGTGCCGAGCGGCGCGACGATCCTGCCGCCCTTGCCAGTCATGGGTCTGGACTCCGATCGGTTGGCGGCGGTGAGTGGCGGTGGCCGGTTGCTGCTGTTTCCGGTGAAAGATCTGCCGCGGTTGCCCAAGGGCAAGGGCAACAAGATGATCGACCTGCTGGGTGAAGAGCGGTTGCTGATGCTCGCTCTCGCGCCGCCGGAACGGGGTTTGATCCTGACCGCCGGCAAGCGCGATATGAAACTGAAGCCGGCTGATCTCGAAGGTTATATCGGCGAGCGGGGCCGACGGGGCAAACCCTTGCCACGCGGCTTTCAACGGGTGGAGCGGTTGATCGTGGGCGAGTGATGCTCACGGTCAACCGGTCGCCACGGTCTGCCACACCACCCGCTCCAGACCCACGCCGACCACCGCATACAATCGCAAGTCGGTCAGGCCGTAGCGTTCCACCAGCGCCCCGCCATACCGCCGGGCCTGCTCCGCCGCTACATCCAGTTCCGCTTTTACCACCGCCAGCGCCGCCAGTTCGTCCATCGACTTTGCCCGCACCTGTTCCCCGGTCAACTTCAGCTCCTTCAGACCAACATATTTGAACTCCAGCAACAGATCCAGCGCTTTTGCACCTCGCTGATCCGAGCGCACGATCAGGCTGAGATCGATATAGCCGTGATCCATCTCGGTTTCCGAGACCATCATGTACAGCCGGTCATCGAACAGCAGGGTTAGAAAGGCGATCTTGACCATCAGTTCATTGTTCCAGCGATAATCCCGATTGGACAGGATCGGGAAGTAACGCTGTTCGATGAAGTCCACCAGCGGCTGGAGGTCGCCGGTCTGACAGAAGTGCTTGCGCACTTGGGGAATACAGGTTTTGTCTTCGTAGGTGTCCAACCACGTTTCCTGTAACCGTTCCACATACAGCGAGCGGGCAACCAGATTGGGGATATTCAGGATACTCTCGGCAAAGTCGGTCTGGCCGGTCAGGGTCAGGACGCCGAAATAGTAAAGCAAGGACGCCATGAACGGTTGATCCTTGACCGCAGCCAGCACATCAGCGACGCCAAAGCGTTTGGCCAGTTGCGGGATCGCAATGCCTTCCTCGCCATTCAGGGCTTGGATGAGCACCTCTTCCCCATGCGGCAATTCGGCGATATAGCGCAATTTACCGCGATCCATCGCCAGATTCTCATCCAACATCTCCCGTGGATAACGCCCTTCGCTCTGCAGGGTCTTGAGAAAATACAGGCTCAGGGTCGGGTTATAGAGCCGTTCCCCGTCGTCCTCGCTGAAGCAGTAGCCGTTATAGAACGTGCGCATCAGGTCCAGAGCTTCGCTGGGCGGCCAGGACCCGCCTTCCGCCGCCAGCCGCTCCAGCACGGTGGCGATTTCCGCCTCGGTGAACCCGCATAGGTCGTTAAAGATGGCTTTGAGATAAATATCTTCCCCGACGTTATAGCCGCTGGTCATGTCGCTCAGGACAATCGGCGACACCCCGGTGATGAACACCCGGTCGATGCCGCGCCCGGCCCCGGCCTTGACCGCCTTGAACAGGCTTTTCAGCACGCCCTCGCCATACAGCAAGCCTTCATAAAATTCCTGCCGGCGTCCGGACATGAGGACTTCATTGGCGAAGTTGTCGTATTCGTCGATCAACAGATAAAGGCGATGGGCTTCCTGACGCACCCGGATCAGCAGCGACGATAAGGAATCGACCGCGTCATCTGGAGCAATCTCAATATCCGACCAACCATATTCGGCAGCGCACGCCTTGATCGCGGTGTTCACATGGCGATACAGCGCGGCTTTGATCTCCGGCAAACTGCCTTGGGCGTTCACCAGCGAGAAATCCCACTTCATGATGAAGTGCTGATTGTGCAGCGGCGTCGGGTTTTGACCGATGGCCAGTTTGCCGAACAGGGCGTCAAACTGGTCGGCCCGGTTCACGTCGTAGTAATGCTCCAGCATGGAGAGCAGCAGGGTTTTCCCGAACCGGCGCGGGCGGATGAAGATCAGTTGCCGTCCGGCGTCTTCCAATTGGGGAATCCGGTCGGTGCGATCCTGGTAAAAGTAGCCTTCCTGGATCAGCGTACCGAAGTCGTTTAAGGCGTAGGGGAATTTCATGGCGGTGGGCTCCCATTCGCGTACAGGGGCTGGCGTTCACGATAGCACAGGCCCGCAGCTGGCGCTGACCGGGCGGCGTTTACCCCTGCAAAGCAGACCGCAGTGCGTAAAACCTACCAAAATACTCTGTTTTTAAGCCAAACCATTGCGTTATGGGCGCATTGCCCGGCTCTACCACGCGGTCTTCAATCGCACCCCGGACGCCCGCTTGGCCTACTGGGTCGACCGATGGCAGGCTGGCGACACCCTGGACCACATCGCCGAATTCTTCGTGGTCAGCGGCGAATTCCTCGATCAGGGACTCACCGACCCGCTGGGTTTCGTCACCCGGTTGTATGAAAACGTCCTGGGCCGCGCCCCGGATGCGGAGGGCCTGGCCTACTGGCTTGATCAGCTCCAACAGGGCGCGACCTGGGGTCAAGTGCTGCCCCGCTTCACCCAGTCGCCGGAATACCGCGCCGCGCTGGACAGCCGGGTCACCGCGGACTTGTACTATCTGGGCTTCCTCAACCGCGCCCCGGATGCCTCGGGCTATGCGTTCTCAATTTATTGCGGCGCATCAAGTTTTTTGGATCGTACAAAAAAAGGCCGAGGCGGGTTGCGCCTCGGCCAATAACCACCAAAGGAGGTTTAGAGGACAACATTCACTAGGAATGTTGCGGTGCAGTATAAAATGCGTATTGCACTGCGTCAAGGGGGTTTGCGCGACGATTTTAGAATAATTTTGAAAGATTTTTGATGAGTTGATGTTGGCCGGGTGATCGTTAGTGGCGCAAGGAAGTGTGAATGATCCATAATGATGACTTGAAAGTAAAAATTGCTCGGGAATTGGCGGGGTTGAGGAGGTTTAAGTTCATGCGAGCCTGTGAGTTGGTGGACAGTTTCACCCAGATTGTTTCCTTGCCAGACATCTACTACAGAACCAATCGCCTCATTGACGAGCCGTCCTGCACCTCGGAAAAATTGGCTGGGGTCATCAGTCATGACCCTGGCCTCACGGCGCGTATTCTCAAACTGGCGAACAGTTCCTATTACAGCCGGCCGCAACGGGTGGAAACCGTGGCCCAGGCGATTACCTTGTTGGGTACCAGCGAGTTGCGGCATCTGATTCTGGCGACCTCGGCGGCGCAGGCGTTCCGCGATATCCCCAATACGCTCGTGAGCATGGAAGCCTTTTGGCGGCATAGCGTTTGTTGCGCGTTGGCGTCTCGGGCGCTGGCGGAACGTTGCCGGATTCGCCAGTGCGAGCGGATTTTCGTGATCGGCTTGCTACACGATATCGGTCAGTTGTTGATCTATCATCGGTTGCCGGAAGCCGCCCGGAACATCCTGAACCAGTTGCGCGCGGGTGCGGCGGATCGCTGTGCGCTGGAGCAGCGGGAACTCGGATTCACCCATGCCGAGGTCAGCGCCGAACTGTTGAAAGCCTGGAAAATGCCGGCGAGTCTGTGGGAGCCGGTCCGCTATCATCATGATCCCCTTGCGGCCCAACAGTTCGAGGTCGATGCGGCGCTGGTCTACATCGGTAACACGCTGGCGGAAGCGCTGGAACCCGACTCCAACCTCTCCGCGCGGGCGAGCGCGGCGGCCCAAGCCGTGGATCCCCGGGTCTGGGCGATTTGCGGTCAGAGCGAAGCCGTCCTCGAAGACCTCGCGTTTGAAGTGAATCTCCAGTGGTTCGAGGTGCTGGAGGCGATCAAGCCGGGGAGCAGCGCGATCTATTGAAGGCGCCGGTCGCCAGCGCGACCGTCAACACTGGGACTGCATGGCGACCCAGGCTTGTCCCAGGCTCAAACCGCCGTCGTTGGGCGGCGCCTGCCGGGCTTCATGGACGGTCAAGCCGTTCGCTTCCAACACGTTTCGCAATTGACCGCTCAACAGCCGGTTGAGAAAACAGCCGCCGCCCAGGGCGATGTCGCTCACCCCCTCTCGCCGCGCGACTTGCGTGGCCCAATCCGCCAGCGCCAGCGCCAGCGTGGCGTGGAACCGGGCCGCGCCCTGGGCGGGTTCGGCGGCATGATCGGCCAGCCAGGCCAGCAACGGTAACAGGTCGAGTTGACCGCCGGTGGTCATTGAATAGCCATCGGGCAGCGGAGCGACGGGACCGCAAGTCGCGGCCAGCGCTTCCAGTTCCATCGCCGCCTGTCCTTCGTAATCGCTCGTGAGGCGCACGCCCAGCAGGGCCGCCGCCGCGTCGAACACCCGCCCGGCGCTACTGGCGGGGGGGCAATGGGTCGCATCGCCCCGTTCCAGCAACCGGCGCACCGGTTCCGCCAGCGGTCCGGGAAAGCGGCGGGGAATCTCCGCGCCCCGGCCGAGGGCGTGCAGCGCGGCGGCGGCCATTCGCCACGGCTCGCGGGCGGCGCGGTCGCCACCGGGCAGAGGTAAAGGAGCAAAATGCCCCAACCGCCGGTAATCCGCGCCGTTCACCCACAACAACTCCCCGCCCCAACTGCCGCCATCGTCCCCCAGTCCGACGCCGTCCAGCGCCAGTCCCAGGACCGGTCGGTTCAAACCGTGTTCGGCGGCGATGGCGGCGATATGGGCGTGGTGGTGCTGGACCGGCAGACACAGCAGATCCCGGTCGGCGGCGAAGGCGGCCGCGAAGCGACTACTGTGGAAATCCGGATGCCGGTCGCAGGCCACCCGTTCCGGGACGATGCGCAGCGTATCCAGCAGCCGTTCGGCCATCTCTTCCAGGGCGCGGCAGGCGGCGGCGTTGTCGAGATCGCCGATGTGCGGCGATAAATAAGCCTGGGCGTCGCGGGTCAGGCAGAGGGTGTTTTTCAGCCAGCCGCCGCAGGCCAGCACCGAGGGACCGGGGGCGGGCAAGGCGATGCGGCGCGGCGCATACCCGCGGGCCCGGCGGATGAAGGCTGGCGCGGTGCCGTTCCAGTGCAGGACGCTGTCGTCGCAGCGGGCGACGATGGGCCGGTCGTGAGTGAGGAATCCGTCGGCGATGCCCGCCAGACGGTCGCTGGCCTCCGCGTCGTCGATGACCAGCGGTTCGCCGCCCGGATTGGCGCTGGTCATCACCAGCAGCAGCGGCCAGGGTCGCGCGAGCCAGTCGCGGCCGTCAGGCCGGCCGGCGGCTTCGTGAAACAACAGGTAGTGCAGCGGCGTGTAGGGCAGCATGACTCCCAGCCGGTCCACGCCGGGTGCGACGCCGTCCAGCACGGCATCCGCGCCGGGGCGCTTGGCCAGCAACACGATGGGCCGCTCCGGCGTTTCCAGCAGCCGGCGTTCCTCTTCACGAAATTCCACCCAGGGAGTCAATGAGGCCGGATTGGCGGCCATCACCGCGAACGGCTTGGCCTCTCGTTGCTTGCGCTGGCGCAACTGGGCGACCGCGGCGGCGGCGCGGGCGTCGCAGGCCAAATGAAAGCCGCCCAAGCCCTTGATCGCCAGAATCGCGCCGTTCCGCAGCCGTTCCAGCGCGGCGGCGATGGGATCGGCGACCGCGAGAGGTTCGCCGCAGACATCGCGCAGGGTCAGGTGGGGTCCGCAGGCCGGACAGGCGACCGGCTGGGCGTGAAAGCGCCGGTCGGCGGGATCGTGGTATTCGCGGGCGCAATCCGGACACAACGGAAAGCTGGCCATGCTGGTGTTGGGGCGGTCGTAGGGCAGGGTGTGCGTGATCGTGTAGCGCGGGCCGCAGTGGGTGCAGTTGAGGAAGGGATAGCGGTAACGGCGGTCGGCGGGATCGAACAGTTCGGCCAGGCACTCGGCGCAGACGGCGGTATCGGGGGTAATTTCCGCCAGAACCGAACCGGCGCCGCTGGCCTGGATGGTGAAGTCGTCGTCTTCAGCTTGCGCAGGGAGCGGCGTGGCGCGCAGGGCATCGATGCGAGCCAAGGGCGGCGGCTGGCGCAACGCCGTCAGAAACTGCTCCAGCCGCGGCACCGGACCCTGCGCCTCGATCGTCACCCCGGCGGCGTCGTTGCGCACCCAGCCGCCCAAATTCAACTCGCGGGCCAGCCGATAGACGAACGGCCGGAATCCGACGCCCTGGACTTGGCCGCGGATTTGGATCGTCAGCCGCTGGGGAGCATCCGATCGCGCGGTGACCGTCATCGACGTCCAATCCTAACCGGATCAGCCGCTCGCTCGGGCTGCCAGCCGGGAACGCGCCTCGTTTAGTTGCGCCTCCAGCCCGGCGACCTGGCGCTGGATTACCGCCTGTCGCTCGACCCGCAGCCAGTCCAGCCAGCCGTCCAGCCCTTCGCCGCTACGCACCGACAGTTGCAGGATGGTCAAGTCGGGATTGGCGCGCCGGGCATATTCAAGACAGAGATTCACGTCGAAATCCAGATACGGGAGCAAATCGATCTTGTTCAGCAGCAACAGATCGGCGGCGGCGAACATGTTGGGATATTTGAGCGGTTTGTCCTCGCCCTCGGTCACCGACAACACGACCACTTTATGCGCCTCGCCCAGATCGAAGCCGGCCGGGCAGACCAGATTGCCGACGTTTTCGACGAACAGCACCCCGCCCTCGGGAAGCGTCAGCGAATCGAGGGCATGACCGACCATGTGGGCGTCGAGATGACAACCCTTGCCGGTATTGACCTGAATCGCCGGGACGCCGGTCGCCCGGATGCGATCGGCGTCGCGACTGGTCTGCTGGTCGCCCTCGATCACCGCCAGCGGCATTTCCTCCCGCAGCGCTTCCAGGGTTCGCACCAGCAGGCTGGTCTTGCCCGAACCGGGGCTGGACACCAGATTCAGCGCCAAAACCCCTCGGGCCGTAAAGGACTGTCGGTTGGCGTCGGCAAATCTCTGGTTGTGGGCCAGCAGATCCTGTTCGATCCGCACCAGGCGCGTTGGATCGGAACCAGGCAAGGATTGGACGAGGGCGGCGGGATGGTCGTGATCGTGGTGATGGCTGTGGTCGTGGGGATGGCTGTGGTCGTGGGGATGGCCGGATTCCGGATGCTCGTGTCCCTGACCTTCGATGCGGACCTCTCCCTGGCCACAACCGCAGACGTTGCACATGTTGAGATTTTCTCCCGAAGTGGACGACGCAAGAGTGCATCGGGCTTCAAAACAGTATAGGACAACGGGTCGAGGAGATTGACGGGAATCGACCCAGCCGGCACCAGCTGAAAAGCCGCCCACCCGCGTGGCTTGCCTTCACTTCCCGCCAAAATGGTCTATCTTTAGAGGTGCGAAATGGCCGGCTTTGCATGACCGCCGGACCTTGCTCCTATTGCTGGAAACCTTCGAGAACAACGACCATGGTCGGCGGCGCGGGTGATGATCCCCAGACCCTTTCCGCTCCCAGGGCCGAAGGGTTGCTCCTCACTACCAGACGATTTAAAGAGATGCACGATGACTGACAAGCCCATCTACATGACGCGCCCGCTGGACCTCACGCACGAGAAACGCAACGTGGGTCCGCAGCGCATCCAACGGCCGATCTACGTGGATCTGCTGCCCACCTGCAACAATGCCTGTCCGGCGGGCGAGAACATCCAGGCCTGGCTGACGCACGCGCAGGCCGGCCGATTCAAGGAGGCTTGGCAGGCCCTGACCCATGACAACCCGATGCCCGGCATCCATGGCCGGGTGTGCTATCACCCCTGCGAGACCGCCTGCAACCGCGACAAGCTGGATTCCTCGGTCAGCATCCACGCCGTCGAGCGGTTCCTGGGCGACCTGGCCCTGCAGGAAGACTGGCAGTTCAGCGTCACCGCCCCCCCCAGCGGCAAGCGGGTGTTGGTGGTCGGCGCCGGTCCCAGCGGCCTGTCCGCCGCCTATCACCTGGCCCGGATGGGCCACAGCGTCGAGATCCACGAAGCCGGGCCGATGGCCGGCGGCATGATGCACTTCGGCATTCCTTCCTACCGGTTGCCGCGCGACGTGCTGGACGGCGAGATCAAGCGCATCGAAAACATGGGGGTCAAGATCGTCCTCAACCACTTGGTGGACGACCTGTTGGCCGAGAAAGAGGCGGGCAAGTTCGACGCGATGTTCGTCGCGGTCGGTGCCCACCTCAGCAAGCGCACCGAGATCCCGTCCCGCGACGCGGGCAAGATGCTCGACGCCATCAGCTTCCTCAAGGACGTGGAAACCGGCAACGCGCCGAAATTGGGGCGCCGGGTCGCCATCTACGGTGGCGGCAACACCGCCATGGACGCCGCGCGGGTCGCCAAGCGCCTGGGCTACGAGCCGCTGATCATCTACCGCCGCGACCGCGCCCACATGCCGGCCCATGATTTCGAGGCCGACGAAGCGCTCGAGGAAGATGTCAAGATCCACTGGCTGCGCACCATCAAGAACATCGACGAGACCACCTTCACGGTCGAGGTGATGGAGGTGGATGAGAACGGTCGACCCCGCCCGACCGGTCAGTTCGAAACCCTGGAGGCCGACGCGCTGATCATGGCCTTGGGCCAGGATGTGGATACCAGTTTCCTGCGCAAAATGCCCGGCGTGGAGTGCAAGGATGACGGGGTGGTGGCCGTCGACGACCAGATGATGACCGGCTATCCGGGCCTGTTCGCCGGCGGCGACATGGTGCCGTCCGATCGCACGGTCACCATCGGGGTCGGCCACGGCAAGAAAGCCGCCCGCAACATCGACGCCTGGTTGCGCGGCGATACCCACGTCAAACCGCCCAAGCACGATCTGGCCACCTTCGACAAGCTGCACGTCTGGTATTACACCGACGCCGCCCAGCGCCCGCAGGGCCATCTGGACCTGAAGCGGCGCATCAGCGGCTTCGAGGAAGTCGTCGCCGGTCTGAGTCCCAAGGAAGCGCTGTACGAGGCCAAGCGCTGCCTGTCCTGCGGCAACTGCTACGAATGCGACGGCTGCTACGGGGCCTGCCCGGAAGACGCCGTCATCAAGCTGGGACCGGGCAAGCGCTACCGCTACGACTACGCGCTCTGCACCGGGTGCGCGGTGTGCTTCGAACAGTGTCCCTGCCACGCCATTGAGATGATCCCCGAGCCGGCGGCCGAGTCGGCGGAACCCACCAGTTAACCATCCGGGAGCCGGCGCGCGGTCGACGATGGTCGCCGCCCGCCGACTCCCGCAACTCGCTCGCGGCATCCGCTCCAGTTCGCAGATAACCACCGCCCGCCCAACCCATGCGGGCTCTCAGAGAGAACAGTAATGACCGAACGGCAAGTCACTACCATCGAAGGCAACGAGGCCGCCGCCTACGTCGCCTATCGGGTCAACGAAGTTTGCACCATCTATCCCATTACCCCGTCCTCGACCATGGCTGAACTGGCCGACCAGTGGGCTTCGGAAGGCCTCAAGAACATCTGGGGCAGCGTGCCCGTGGTGATGGAAATGCAAAGCGAGGGCGGCGCGGCCGGCGCGGCGCACGGCGCGTTGCAAACCGGGGCGCTGACCACCACCTTCACCGCGTCGCAGGGGCTCATGTTGATGATCCCCAACATGTACAAGATCGCCGGCGAGCTGACCTCGGCGGTGTTCCACGTCGCCGCCCGCTCGCTGGCGACCCAGGGCCTGTCGATCTTCGGCGACCATCAGGACGTGATGGCGATCCGCCCCACCGGCTTCTGCCTGCTGGCGTCCGGCTCGGTGCAGGAAGCGCACGACATGGCGCTGATCGCCCAGGCGGCCACGCTGGAGGCGCGGGTGCCCTTCATCCATTTCTTCGACGGCTTCCGCACCTCGCATGAGGTCAACAAGCTCACTCTGCTGACCGATGGCGAAATCCGGGCGATGATCGACGACGATCTGGTGCTGGCGCATCGCGCCCGGGCGCTGAATCCGGACCGGCCGTTCATCCGCGGCACGGCGCAGAACCCTGATGTCTATTTCCAGAGCCGCGAGACGGTCAATCCGTTCTACGCCAAAGTGCCGGACATCGTTCAGTCCGCCATGGACAAGTTCGCCGACCTGACCGGCCGTCGCTACCACCCGTTCGACTACTTCGGCGACCCGAACGCCGAACGGGTCATCGTGCTGATGGGGTCCGGCGCCGAAACCGCCCGCGATACCGCCGAATATCTGAGCGCGCGCGGCGAGCGGGTGGGTGTGATCCAGGTCCGCCTGTTCCTGCCGCTGTCGGCTCCCCATTTCCTGGCGAAGCTGCCGGCCAGCGTCAAATCCATCGCCGTACTCGATCGCACCAAGGAGCCGGGCGCCACCGGCGAGCCGATGTATTTGGAGATCGTCAGCCTGCTGGTGGAGGCCCAGATCGCTGGCGACCTCCCGACCGCGGTTCTGCCGCGGGTGATCGGTGGCCGTTACGGACTGTCGTCCAAGGAATTCACCCCGGCGATGTGCAAGGCGGTGTTCGACGAGCTGAGCAAGGACCGGCCCAAGAACCATTTCACCGTCGGCATCAACGACGATGTCACCCACAGCAGTCTGGAGGTGGATCCGCACTTCATTATCGAATCCGATAAAGCGGTGCGGGCGATGTTCTTCGGGTTGGGCGCGGACGGCACGGTCGGCGCCAACAAGAACTCGATCAAGATCATCGGCGACGATCCCGAGTTTTACGCCCAGGGCTATTTCGTCTACGACTCCAAGAAATCCGGCTCGCAGACGGTCTCGCACCTGCGCTTCGGACCGGACCCGATTCGCGCGCCGTATCTGGTGCAATCGGCCAACTTCATCGGTTGTCATCAGTTCAACTTCCTCAATCGGGGCGATGTCCTCAAACACGCCGCCCCCGGCGCCGTGTTGCTGTTGAACACCAGCCCGCACGAGCCGGAGGAAAGTTGGGACCGGATCCCGCGGCCGGTGCAGGAGGAAATTATCACCAAACAGTTGAAGGTCTACGGCATCAACGCCGAGAAGGTGGCCCGCGACAACGGCATGGGCACCCGAATCAACACCATCATGCAGACTTGTTTCTTCGCCATTTCCGGCGTGTTGCCGCGCGATAAAGCGATTGAAAAGATCAAGTATTCGATCAAAAAGAGCTATATGCGCAAGGGCGAAGAGGTGGTGCGCAAGAACTTCGAGGCGGTGGACAACACCCTGGCCAACCTGCGCGAGATGGCGGTGCCAGCGCGGGCGACCAGCACCATCGAACTGCCGCCGACTGTGTCCGCCGACGCGCCGGAGTTCGTGCGCAACGTGACGGCGATGATGATGGCCGGGCGCGGCGACGAACTGCCGGTCAGCGCCCTGCCGGTGGACGGCACCTATCCCAGCGCCACCACCCAATGGGAAAAGCGCAACATCTCCAACTTCGTGCCGATCTGGGAACCCGACATCTGCATCCAGTGCGGTAATTGCAGCATGGTCTGTCCGCACGGGGTGATTCGGTCCAAGTTCTACAACGAGGCCAGTTTGGAAGGAGCGCCGAAAGCCTTCAAGACCGCGCCGATCGACGCTCGCGGCTTCCCGGAGATCCGTTACACCCTGCAAGTTTATCTGGAAGACTGCACGGGCTGCGGGCTGTGCGTGGAGGTTTGTCCGGCCAAGAGCAAGGAGCAGGTCGGCCACAAGGCGATCAACATGGCGCTCAAGGAGCCGGTGGCGGAGAACGAGAAAGCCAATATTGGCTTCTTCGAGACCCTGCCGGAAGTGGATCGCGGTCGGGTGGATTTCTCGACCGTGCGGGGGGTGCAGTTCCTGCCGCCGCTGTTCGAGTTCTCCGGCGCCTGCGCCGGTTGCGGCGAGACGCCCTACGTCAAGCTGCTGTCGCAGTTATTCGGCGACCGGCTGCTGGTGGCCAACGCGACCGGCTGTTCCTCCATCTATGGCGGCAACCTGCCGACCACGCCGTGGTCGGTCAACAGCGAAGGGCGCGGGCCGGCGTGGTCGAACTCGCTGTTTGAGGACAATGCCGAGTTCGGCTTGGGCTTCCGGCTGACCGCCGACATGCATCTCACCTATGCCCATGAATTGCTGCGGGCACTGGGTCCCCAGATCGGTGCGGACTTGCTGGACGATTTGATCCACGCCGAGCAGGTGACTGAAATCGACATCCGTCGCCAGCGCGGCCGGGTCGCCGAACTCAAGCAACGCTTGCACGAGTCGAACGACCCGCGCGCCAAGCAGTTGCTGGCGATTGCCGATCACTTGGTCCGGCGCAGCGTCTGGATCGTCGGCGGCGACGGCTGGGCCTACGACATCGG
>REEE01000295.1 GCA_007695245.1 Candidatus Competibacteraceae bacterium
ATGCTTTCGCCAAAATTTTGGCGGCTATTCTTTGAAGTCTACGAAGCATTGCCCCGGCAGGGACCGGGCAACCGGGCTTGCGCCGCCAGAGCCCTCAGCCTCTGCGGGGCGCTCCCGCCGGCACCGGCGATTCTCGACCTGGGTTGCGGGGTCGGCGGACAAACCCTGCACCTCGTCGAACTCACGTCGGGTTCCATCGTCGCTATCGACAGCCACGCCGCAAGCATCGAGCGGCTTCAAGCGCTCCTGGTCGAGCGCGGGCTTACCGAGCGCGTGCGGGCGCTGGTCGGCGACATGGCCCGGCCGGAGCAGCCCCCGGAAAGTTTCGACCTGATCTGGTCCGAGGGAGCGTTTTACAACATCGGCATCGAGAACGCTTTGCGGCTTTGCCACGGACTGCTGCGCCCCGGCGGTCGCCTCGCTTTCACCGATGCGGTCTGGAGAAAAGAAAACCCGCCCCCGGAAGTCAGGGCGAGCTTCGCCGCGGACTATCCGGCCATGGGGCGGGCGGAGGCCATCGAGGCGCTCATAGCAAACCAGGGTTTCGAGCAGATCGGCCGCTTCACCCTGCCGGACGAGGCGTGGTGGAGCGACTTCTATACGCCGATGCAACGACGCCTTGCGGAGCTGCGCGACCGGTATACCGACGATGCCGAAGCCTTGGCGCTACTCGATCAACTCGCCCAAGAACCCGAGATGCACCGTCGGTATTCAGACTATTACGCCTACGAGTTCTTCATCGCGCGCCGGCCGCTGAATTCAGCCGGCGAACCTCTTTCAAGTTACCGCGCCTCCACGATCACGAAGTTCTGATGCGGTTCCGACCAGCGCACCCGCACGTCGCGGCCGGTCTGCGGGAAGTTCCGCAGCGCATACTCACCACTGATCCCCCGCAGGAAATCCTCGCCCAAGGTCGTCACGGTGAAGGTGACCCGTTCGAACTCCTCGCCATCGACGAACAAGCGCAAGGTGTGGTCGCCGTCGCCCAAGCTGCTCCAGTTGACGGTGTAGCCGAAGCCGGTGTTGGCGTTGCCGCCGCAGGCCTCGCGGGTGTCACCACGCACGGTGCCGTAGGCGACCTGGCGTCGGGGTTGATTGTTGATCTGGACCTCCACCGTGCGGGCCTCGCAGAGCCAGCCCCGGATCAGGCCGATGCCGCTTTCGAACGAGTCCTGGCGCGGGCTTTCCAACTGCCCCAGGGACGTGGCGGCGATGGACCGGGTTGATGAGGAGGACGCCGGGGAACTGGTATTCCGGCTGGCGTCCGCCAGCACGAAGTTCTGGTGCGGTTCCGACCAGCGCACGGCTATATCGCGGCCCGCCCGCGGAAAACCCGGCAGGGTGTATTCACCGTTGACGTCGCGCAGGAAATCGACGCCCAGAGTGGTGACGGTGAAGTTGACCCGCTCGTATTCCTCGTCATCGACGAACAGGCGCAGGGTGTGGTTCCCCGGACCGAAGCTGTTCCAGTTGATGGTGTAGCCGAAGCCGGTGTTGACGTTACCACCGCATGCGTCCCGGGTGTCGGTGCGCACGGTGCCGTAGGCGACCCGACGCCGAGCTTGATCGTTGATCTGGATTTCCACCTCGCGCGCCTCGCACAGCCAGCCACGGACCAGACCGATGCCGCTTTCAAACGAGCCCGATTGGGGGCTTTCCAACGCACCGTCGGTCTGCGTTGGAGGAGGGGGTGGAGCGCCAATTTCCAGACTGGCTCTCCCGCGGAAGGTCACTTCGGGAGGGACCGGCGAACCCCAGCGTCCATCCACATCGGCTTGAAGGCTGACCTGCCCGGCTCGTTCGGCGACGAGGACGAAAGTCACCGATTCCGAACCATTGGTGGCGATCTCTCTGAAGTTGACGACCGTGGCTGATTTCGGGGTCAGGATGCCGCGCAACGAACCGATATCGAGCGCGACGCTGCCGTCGCGGAGAGCGACCGCTCTGCTGTTATTGTTGATCCGAACCGTCACCGTGACTTCTTCACCGACTCGGACCGTTTCCCGATCCGCGGTGACCGTGTAGGTGGGTTGCCTGATATGGTCGCCGCGCACGTACTCGACGCTGGGGCTCAGGGTGCCGGCCGACCGCCCGGTCAAACTTAAAACGCCAACGCCTTCATGGGCCATGTACACGGGAATCGAGGCGCGGACGCTGCCTTTTTCTCCGGCACCATCCCCGGTGCGAATCAGAAAGTTTCTGAGCGCGAAGTTGCCGCCGTTCCTGAAAGCACCGCGATACCGGACGCCGGCGTTATCCGAATACAGGACGTTCCCTAAAAAAATTTCGCCCGCGCTGCTGGTCGAGCCGAGGAGGATCAAGGGACCGGGACCGGGGATGGAGATACTCACGCTGGCGACCCCGGCGCTGACCCCGAAGGACAGATCAAAACTGACGCCGCTGCCGAGATCGCTACCGGAGACCCGATAATCCCCATCTTGAAAAGCGTCGACGCTGCTGACCCAGATCCGGCTGCGGAAGGGGGTTCGTGCCGCATCAGTGTTGATCACTTGATATCGCCCACCGGTCCCGAAATAGACTTGGGGGTTGGCGATGGGTGGAAATAAGCCGGTGGTTCCCAAGCTACTATTACTCACGTTGGCCGTCATCGTCATCGCTGCATTGTTGGTGGCGGTAGTGATGTAGGGGGCCACTTCGGCTCTTAAAGTCACTCCATAAGCCAGTCTTCTGGTGCCGCCCAGATTGCTGACTGTAAAACGGCCACTGACGGACTTTGAATCAGTGGAGGTTACGCTGGCGATTTGACGAAAGGTTTCCGGGTCGTCGGGTTGCACCTCGACATCCGTGATGGTGTGAACCAGGACGGTATCAAACAGCAGGTTGCCGGCCGGATCGAACACGGCCACCGAGTCGAAGGGATGGCTGGTGCCATCGAGGAACACGCCCCAGGAGAGCCGTGCGACGGACCCGCCGGCGGCTTGCAACTCGTCCAGTATACGGTCGATCCAGCCAGAACCCAGAGCGTCCAGATCGTCCCGGTAGAGATCCCGCAGGTAGGACGCGAAATGCGCGGCGATGGCCGGCGACCAGCGAGCGACGCTGGTCGCGTAGGGGCCTTGAAGCTGGCCGCCCGGCTGCATGAAATCGATGGCCGCTCGGGCTTTCGTTGCAAAATCGTGGAGTCCGACGGTTTGTCCGGCCACCGCCTCGGCGGTCACGGTCGCGGCGAGTTGTTGAAAGAGTGGGCCATCGGCGTTGGTCGCCCGGCTGGGCGCGGCAAGCAGCAAGAGGGGGATAGCCAGGATGCCCAGCAGATACCGCCCGATGCCACGAGGTTCAAGAACGTGCAAGTTCATGTTGCCACCTTTGAAGTGGGGCTTGAAGGGAACTCTCATGGCTGGGTCCCAACGGCGGATTCTCCTTGGTGGGGACTTCCTCGGCAACCATGTTGGTTATGATCCGACATTGAGCGCGAAGTGCGCCTGTCGGCCAGACGAGGAAGAGCACGTATTGTGCCGCTTTTCCATAAGTTACTCAGAAAATAGGATTAGTTCTCAATTACCCTAACAAAGAGTAGAGGTTTGTCTGGTTGATGAAGGTCACGATGGACCAGTCACGATGGACCGGTCCAAATCGGAGGGCCGCAGGGCGGCGACGGTTGGGGGTCAGCGCGCGCGGCCGCCGCCCCCGCCGCGCAGGGCCAGCGTGACGACGATCACCGCCACGGTGACGAACAGCACGATCAGGGTGGCAAGGGCGTTGATCTGGGGCGAGACCCCCATCCGCACGCTGGAATAGACCACCATCGGCAGGGTCGTCGAACCCGGCCCGGAGACGAAGCTGGCGATCACCAGGTCATCGAGCGACAGAGTGAAGGCCAGCAGCCAACCGGAGAGCAGGGCCGGAGCGATCAGGGGCAGGGTGATGCGCAGGTAGACCGTCAGCGGCCGGGCACCCAAGTCCATCGCCGCCTCTTCCAGGGAGCGATCCATCTGCGCCAGGCGGGCGCGCACCACGACCGCCACATAGGCCATGCTGAAGGTCAGGTGAGCGATGGTGATGGTGGTGAAGCCGCGCCCGTCCGGCCAGCCGATGGTCTGTTGCATGGCGACGAACAACAGCAGCAGCGAGAGGCCGATGATGACGTCGGGCATCACCAGCGGCGCGGTCAGCAGCAGTTCGAAGCCGCCGCGCCCGCGAAACCGTCCGTGACGCACCAGGGCGTTGGCCGCCAGGGTGCCGAGCACCACGGCGAAGGTGGCGTTGGTCGCGGCGATACGGATGCTGAGCCAGGCGGCGTCGAGCAATTGCTGGTTGCGCAGCAGCTCGCCGTACCACTTGGTGGAAAAACCGGTCCAGACGGTCACCAGGCGCGATTCGTTGAACGAATAGACGATCAGCAGCAGAACCGGCACGTAGAGAAAGGCGTAGCCGAAGGCGAGAACCGTGTAGAGGGGCCAGCGTCGGGGTTTCACGAGCCGCGGGCCTCAGCGCGTTGCTGCCAGCGTTGCATCAGCACGAAGGGCACCACCAGCAGCCCGAGCAGCACCATCGCCAGCGCCGCCGCCAGCGGCCAGTCCTTGTTGGAGAAGAATTCGGTCCACAGCATCCCACCGACCATGAGGGTCCGGGGGCCGCCGAGCAGGTCCGGGATCACGAACTCGCCGACCACCGGGATGAACACCAGCATGCTGCCGGCGATGATGCCGGCGCGGGACAGCGGCAGAGTCACCCGCAGAAAGGCGCGCCAGGGCCGGCAGCCGAGATCGGCGGCGGCTTCGAGCAGGGAGCGGTCGAGGCGGGTCAGGTTGGCGTACAGCGGCAAAATCATGAACGGCAGGTAGGAATACACGACGCCGATGTAGACCGCGACCTGGGTGTGGAGAATAGCGAGCGGCTCGTCGATGACGCCCAGCCAGAGCAGGAAATTGTTCAGGAAGCCATTGGCCTTGAGGATGCCGATCCAGGCGTAGACCCGGATCAGGAACGAGGTCCAGAAGGGCAGGACGATCAGCATCAACAGCAGGAGACGCCACCGCTCCGGAGCGGTGGCAATGGCGTAGGCCATCGGGTAGCCGAGCAGCAGGCAAAGCAGGGTGCAGACCAGGGCCACTCGCAGGGAGTTGAGAAAGGCGACGAGGTACAGGTCATCCGCCCAGACCAGCATGAAATTGCCGAAATTGAGCTGGATGGTCACCATCCCGGATTCGAGCCATTCCCACAAGGCGGTATAGGGCGGCTGGGCCAGCGCCGGCTCGGCCAGGCTGATGCGGAGCACGATCCCCAGCGGCAGCAGGAAGAACAGCCCGAGCCACAGGTAGGGGAGGCCGACATTGACGATCCGACTGAGCCGCCGGTCGCGCACGGGCCGGTTCGGGACGGGAGCGGCCATCAGCGGGGGTTAGTCCGTTAAGACCACGCCGCTGGTCGGCGACCATTCCATCGCGACTTCCTGACCCCAGGTCAGCGCCTGCTCGGTGCGGGGCTGGATGTTGGCGAGCGTCATGGTCACGATCTTCTCCGGGCCGACCCGCACGTGGTAGATGGAGACGTCGCCCAGGTAGGCGATGTCCTCGACCACGCCGGCAATCTGGTTGACCGCGTCGGCGCGGAAGTCCATGCAGAGCTTAATCTTCTCGGGACGCACCGCCACCGCCACCGGCGTACCCAAAGCCAGGGGGTGCGGGCAATGCATTTGCAGGGATCGGCCCAGGGGGCTTTCCACCAGCACTTCGTCGCCGTCGCGCCGCATCACTTTCCCCTCGAACAGGTTGACCGAACCGATGAACTCGGCGACGAAGCGGGAGTTGGGATATTCGTAGATGCCGGTGGGGGTGTCGACCTGGATGATCTGACCGGCATCCATCACCGCGATGCGGGTGGACATGGTCATGGCTTCTTCCTGGTCGTGGGTGACGGTGATGAAAGTGGTGCCGATCCGCTCCTGGAGGTTCACCAGTTCGAATTGCGTGTGTTCCCGGAGCCGCTTGTCCAGCGCCCCGAGCGGTTCGTCGAGCAGCAGCAGTTTGGGGTGCTTGGCCAGGCTGCGGGCCAGGGCGGCGCGCTGGCGCTGGCCGCCGGAGAGTTGGTCCGGCTGGCGCTGGCGCAGCTCGGTGATTTTGAGCAGGTCGAGCATTTCCGCGACTCGCTCGGCGCGTTCCCGCCGCGGCATCCGCTCCTGCTTCAGGCCAAATTCCACGTTCTGTTCCACGTTCATGTGCGGGAACAGGGCGTAGGACTGAAACATCATGTTGACCGGCCGGTGGTAGGGCGGGATATCGGTGACATCCACGCCATCGATGTGGATGCGCCCGGCGGAGGGGGACTCCAACCCGGCGAGAAGCCGCAGCAGGGTCGATTTGCCGCAGCCGGAGCCGCCGAGCAAAGAGAAGAACTCACCCTGGAAAATCGCCAGCGAGACGTCGTCCACCGCGTAAATGTCACCAAATTTCTTGGTGACTCGCTCGATGCGCACATAAGGCTCGGCCTGCGGATCCTGCCAGGGTTCCAAAGAGCGGCGGTCGATGGCGCTGGCCATATTGGGGACGGCAGGCCGAGCCGGAATCAGCGTTGCGCCTTGATGCGGGTCCAGAGCCGGTTCATCTCGCGCAGTTCCCGGTCGCTGCGCTGGGCGGGCGTGACCAGCCGCGCCATGACCTCATCCGGTGGGTAGATGTTGGGGTCGTCGCGCAGCCCCTCATCCAGGTGGGACTTGGAGGCCGGATTGGGATTCGCGTAGAAAACGTAGTTGGAGATGCTGGCGATGACCTCGGGATCGAGCAGGTAGGCGATGAAGGCGTGGGCGGCGTCCGGGTTCGGCGCATCCTTGGGAATCGCCATCACGTCGGTCCACAATACCGCGCCTTCCCGGGGAATCAAGTATTCCAGTTCGACCTGACCCCCGGCCTCCTCGGCGCGGGTTTGGGCCTGAAGCACATCGCCGGAATAGCCGTGGGCCACGCACAGGTCGCCGTTGGCGAGGTCGCTGATGTACTGGGACGAGTGGAAGTAGCGAATGTGGGGATGGATCTTGGCGAACAGCGCCTGAACCGCGTCCAGATCTTCCTTGGCGATGCTGTTGAGATCCTTGCCGAGATAGGCCATGGCCGCCGCGAAGACTTCGGCGGGGTCGTCGAGCAGGCTGATGCCGCAACCGGCGAGCCGTTCGGCATGGGCGGGATCGAAGATCAGCGCCCAGGTATCCAGGGGCGCGTCTTCGCCGAGCGCGGCCCGGACCTTGGCGACATCGACGCCGAGACCGGTGGTGCCCCACATGTAGGGGACGACATGGGCGTTGCCGGGGTCGGCGCTCGCCAGGCTTTCGAGGATCTTCGGATCCAGGTTCGTCCAGCCGGGCAGCTTGGTTTTGTCCAGCGGCAGGTAGATCTCGGCCTGGATCTGGCGCGCCGCGAAGGGGTACATGGTGGGAAAGACTAAGTCGTAGCCGCTGCGGCCGGCGAACAACTTGGCTTCGAGCACCGCGTTGGTGTCGTAGACATCCAGGACCGGGCGGATGCCGGTGCGTTCCTGAAACTTTGCGAGGGTATCTTCGGCGAAGTAGTCGTTCCAATTGTAGATGTGGACGGTTTGCGCGGCGGCGACCGAGACAGCGGCCAATCCGGCGACGAGAACCAGACTGATTTTGCGGAATGAGACGAACAGGTGACGCATCGGACATTCCTCCCAGGGTCGAGCAGGATGGACAGGTCGAACTGGCACCCCAGTCAGGACGCCAGAAAAAGTGCGGCAATGCTAGCGCAAGATCCAGCCTGGAAGTATGACAAAGCGGATATTACCGAGGCTGGGTCAGGGCTAGGCGGAGATGGATGGAAAACTGTTTTCTCAGCGCGGCAATTCAGACTGGCCCATCAGATACTCGTCCACCGCGCGGGCGCATTGCCGTCCTTCACGGATCGCCCAAACCACCAGGGACTGGCCGCGCCGCATGTCGCCGGCGGTGAAGATCTTGTTGACCGAGGTCTGATAGTCGGTTTCCCCGGCGCGGACGTTGCCCCGCCCGTCCAAAGCCACGCCCAGTTCTTCCAGCATCCCGGTTTGAATCGGATGGATGAAACCCATCGCCAGCAGCACCAGGTCGGCTTCAATATCGAAGGCGCTGCCGGGAACTTCGACCATGACCTGCCGGCCGTTGACCGACTGCCATTCCTGGCGCGCCAAGCGAACCGCCGCGACCCGCCCGTCCCGACCGACGAACGACTGCGTGCCGACCGCCCAGTCCCGCTCGCAGCCTTCCTCATGGGAAGAGGAGGTGCGCAGCTTCAGCGGCCAGTTCGGCCAGGTCAGCAGCTTGTTTTCGTGCAGGGGCGGCTTGGGCATGATCTCCAATTGCGTCACCGAACGGGCGTCCTGGCGGTTCGAGGTGCCGACGCAGTCGGAGCCGGTGTCACCGCCGCCGATCACCACCACCGCCTTGCCGGTGGCCAGGATTTCCTCGTCGGCGACCTTCTGCCCGGCCACCCGCCGGTTCTGCTGGGTCAGGAAATCCATGGCGAAGTGGATGCCGTGCAACTCGCGGCCCGGCACGTTCAGGTCGCGCGGGTGTTCGGCGCCGCCGGTCAGCGCCAGGGCGTCAAACTCCGCCAGCAACTGACGGGCCGGGAGATCGGTGCCGACATGGCTGTTAGGGCGAAACTCCACGCCCTCGGCGCGCATCTGCGCCAGGCGGCGGTCGATCTGTTCGGCTTCCAGTTTGAAGTCGGGGATGCCGTAGCGGAGCAGGCCGCCGATGCGGTCCTGTTTTTCAAAGACCACGACATCGTGGCCGGCCCGCGCCAGTTGCTGGGCGCAGGCCAGCCCGGCGGGACCGGAACCGACCACCGCCACCCGTTTGCCGGTGCGGTGCGCGGCGATCTGCGGGGTCACCCAGCCTTCCGCCCAACCTCGGTCGATAATGGCGCACTCGATGTCCTTGATCGTCACCGGTGAATCGTTGAAGTTGAGCGTACAGGACGCTTCACAAGGTGCCGGGCAAATCCGCCCGGTGAACTCCGGAAAATTGTTGGTGGAGTGCAGGACTTCCAACGCTTCGCGCCAGTTGCCCCGGTACACCAGATCGTTCCAGTCGGGAATGATGTTGTGGACCGGACAGCCTTGGTGACAGTAGGGAATGCCGCAATCCATGCAGCGCGCCGCCTGCTCGCGAACCTGCGGTTCCGGCAGCGGGGCGATGAAATCGCGAAAGTG
>REEE01000210.1 GCA_007695245.1 Candidatus Competibacteraceae bacterium
GCACCCGAGTTCAGCGATATCCAGCACCATGATGCCCCGCGCGCCGAAGAGGCACGTATCGACGAAGTGATGGGCGAAGGCGATCGGCTCTTGGCAATCGTCGCTCCGCCGGTCCTTGCGACGCACGGTTCCGCCGCTGGCCACCGACCCCGCCAGTACGGCCCTGAACGCCGCCAGGTCCCGGAGTCTCTCCATCGCGCGGGGCCGCATGGCGGCTTCGATGGTCTCGCGCAGCCCGGCGTCGAAACCCGCCGAGAACACCAGTTGCCGCCCATCCAGCAACGCGGGAGCATTCGGAGGAATCTCGCCCGCGAGCATAAAATACAAGGTCGCACCCAGGGCGTACACATCGGTCCAAGGACCCCGCGGCAGATCGGCGCTGTATTGCTCGATTGCGGCGTAGCCGTCTGAAGCGTCGAGCATGATGGAACGAGTCTTGGCGCTCAGATAGTCGCGGGCCAGACCGAAGTCGATCAGCACGGGGGCGCCGTCCGACTTCACCAGGATGTTGTGGGGCTTGACGTCCAGATGAGCGAGGCTCTTGCCGTGCAGGTACTCTAGCGCGCCGATCAGGGGCTCGAGCAGGGCGCGGGCCTCGTCCGGGCGGTAGCGGGCGCGACCGACGCGCTCGGCCAGACTGTCCCCGTCGATCAGGTCCAGCACCAGGTAGGCCGTACCGTTTTCCTCGAAGTGATCCCGCAGCGGCACGATGTGCTCGTGGTGCAATTCATGCAGACGATTCGCTTCGTCCAGAAAACGTCGCAACTGAAGCTCGAAATGCTCCCACTCGCGACCGGGGCGCAGGTTGCAACTGCCCGGCGCGCGCCCGCACAGGTCGCGGTCGACCGGAAAGAATTCCTTGATCGCCACCGGACGGTGGCGACTCCGGGCGCGGTAAGTGATGCCGAAGCCGCCCCGGCCGAGCACCCGCTCGATGGTGTAACGGCCGCCATCCAGCGTGGCGCCGGCCGGCAACGCCGGATCGGGGGCGATGAACCGATGACCGCACACCCCACAGGCGACGGCGACTTCAGGGTTTTCCGAAGCACAGACCGGGCAGATAACCGACATATTCAGAACCTCCATGGATCCATTCATACAGCCTCTCAGCCACATCGGCACCCTTCAACGCGCGGCAATCCGGGCTTACCGGTCCGAGTTCGGCGAGCCGCGGCCGGATCTCGCAACAACCCCTCGGTCAGGCGGTCCCGACCGTAAAACCGGCCTTCCCGAAGCGGAGGTCATCTCCCGAAACGAGCGCGTGGAGCCGACCGGGCTCGAGGCGCTGGCCGTTCAGATAGGTTCCATGCCGGGAACCACAATCTTCCACCGTCCAGCCGCGATCCCCGCGCCGAAGATACGCATGCAGGCGCGAAACACCGTCCTCGTCCGGGCGCCCGGCGAGATTGATATCGACCGGACCGAATTCCGGATCCAGCCGCGCCGGATCCAGATCGAAAACGAACCGCCCGACGAGACTGCTGGCCTCGATCCGGATCGGTTCCGCCGCGCCCTCCCGCGGCTCGAGGATCAGCTCCCGGACCGCCTCGTGAAGCCCCTGCTGGTACAGCCGACGCAACGCCGGCAAATCGTAACGCTTGAGGATGCGCGCCGCCGCCGCGCTCAGGCGGGACATCGTTTCGCCCTCGCCCCAGACCACCGCCCCAACCCGAGTCGCCAGGCTCGCATCTTTTCAAGTTCCCAAATCGGAGCGCGTGCGTCCCGCAACCCCGCGTCGCGGCGTGAAACGGCTCAGCCGGGTCATCGTGCGCGCGGCGCTCAACAGGCGCTTGACGGTCTCGCCGTGGATCCGCCCCTCCCGCTGTAATTCCCGGCGCGCGGCTTCGATCGTTCCCCCGGCCAGCGGGTTGCCGACCGTCGCGGCCACCTGGTTGGCCCGCTCCAGAAACGCCGTCGCCTCCGCCGGCGTCCTCGCGGCGCGGGCCTTGCCCAGCAGCTCGAAAAGATGGCGTTGGTTGAGATAGTCAAACACTTCCGGCTCGACGGTCTTGATCGAGGCCGCGTCATCGGTGTACCGAACCCGCACCAGGGCTTCATCGCGCCAGGTCTCGCCGCCGGCCAGGGTACATTGCAGCGCCAGGGTCACGACCCGAAACTCACCCGTGGGTCGAGGGGCCGTATGCACCCCTAACAGAAACACCGTGTCCCGATCGTCGCGCAGATGCCCCAGCGCCAGGTCGGTCGCGCCGTCGGCGATCGGAAACTCCGCCAGCGTCGGAATCACGCGGTGGATCGATCGAACGCAATTCCCGGGCGCCGGCTCCAACCGCATCCGCAGGTTGCGACCGGTCTCCCGCTTGGCGGCGATCAACTGCTGGGCCAGTCCGGCGGCGAAATCGTCCATGCGCTCCAGATGGTAGTAATCCCCGGCGCTGCCATCCGCCAGCGCCAGCAAGAGATCCTCATTATAGCGATCCCCGACTCCGTAACCGATCAGAGCGAGCTGGCGCCGCCGCAGCTCGGGCAGAATCGCACCATGCACTTCCGGCGCGTCGTGCGCCTCGCCGTCCGTCAAGACCAACAGCTTTTGCTGGGCGTGGCGCGCCGACCGCAGGGCCTCCAGCGCCTGGCGCAGACCCTGGGTCATTTGCGTGCTGGACCCCAGGTTCTCCGCCATCCCCCGCACCGCCTCGGCCACCGAGGCGGCGGTCTTCGGTCCCGCGATTCCGCGATACAACGTGGACGCATCCCGATCGAACCGCACCAAAATCAGCTCGTCGCCCGGGTGGAGCGCCGGATGCCCGGCCAGGGTGTCCAGCGCCTCGACCACCTTGTCGATCTTGCGCCCGCCACCGACCACGGTCTCGCCCATCGACAAACTGGTGTCGATCACCACCGCCAGCGAGACCGGGAGCGGCGACTCCTCCCCCGCGATATTCCAGCCGCCGACGCGGACCATCACCGGCAGCAACTGCGGCGTCTCGAGATCGCCTTTCAGAAACCGTCTTGCCGGCTTGACGTTGAGTTCGAACACGGCCTCGCCTCTCGAAGGTAGAACACCTATTGCCGCCCCCGCCCCGCGCCAGAATCCCCGGCTGCCGTTTCCCGGCCGCGGACCAGCACCAAAACCATCACCAATCCGAACGACAATGTATCCCCCACCCGCACCGCCTCCGGGGTTCGCGGTCGCAACCGCCGCCCGTTGCGACAGGTTCCATAGGTGGAGCCCCGTCCTTCCGTCCCCACATCCTCCAGCACCCATCCATCATTCACCGGGCGCAATTCGGCATGGCGCCGCGATACGCTTTTACCCTCCCTCCCGCGGCCGCCGAGGTCCAACACGGCGCGATCCGGGCCGGAGTCGGCGCCGATCGTGGTCCGAGCCGTCAGGGTCCACCGCGCGCCGGTGAACCGTCCCCGACGCTTTTCAGCGAGCACCAGGACGGTTGTGGTTGGGGCGGCGGGGCCGCCGGGCGAGCGTTCCGCGGCGTCCGTGCCGCCGACAACACCGTTGGCCGCGTCAGGAGCCGCGCCAGGAGCCGCGTCAGCCGGTTCTCCTTGTTGAAACAGCCATCCACACCTCGGACACGCCCCGTGGCGATCGGGTAGCACATTATGACGACAGGATGGGCATTCACGCTGGTTCATGGTCGCACCCGCTCTTGAAATCGCCGATCTTGATACCATTGCACCCGCATGGCGGCGACGGCGTCGCACGGGGCCATGCCTGATGGATGGCCGGCTTCACGGTCCTCGCACTCGAATCCGCCGACCCTGGGACCAGGGCGCCAGCGTATCGGGCAACGCGACGCGCCGCAACAAACCATCGGCGGCGACGATAGCCCTGAGACCTGCGTCAAACCCTTGGCTTCTCCTCCGCCAGACTGACGGTTCCACCGGCGGCGCGAGGGCCTTCAAGACCATAGCCCGCGGATCGCTTTGATGAACACACTCGATTTCGATACCTACACCCGGCTGACCGGGCCGCTGCTCGATTACAACCGGTCCTGGGCCAGAAACTACCTGTGGCTCTACCGCGCCAGCGTTTCGAGCGCGCTGCCGCGCATCGAGGAACATCCAGCCTTGAACGCACTGGCCGCGATCGAGCATACGGAAACCTTCCGGCATTTCCACGCCCGGCGCGGGCCATCCGCCGCGAGGCAGGCGCCGCGGCAGGCCAAACAGGCGCTCCTGCGGACCCTGCTTGAGACCTGGAAGCGCCTCGACGCGCCGACGCGCGCGCAGGCCACTGAAGCCCTGCGACAGGAACATCGGGACATTTTCGACCGCTACATTATCCCCTCGGTCCACGACCTTGCCAACGCGCAGGTTTCCCCCCTGACCGTGGTGACGAAGAAGATTCTCACCCCTCGCTTTCGGGAAGGCGCCCCGGGGGACCGCGAGGCGCCGCTGGCCAACCAGATCCGCAAGGCTGGCCTGATCTTTGCGCGATTTCTGCCGCTGAAGGATGGGTTGGATGAGGGGGCGACGCCCATCGGTTCGCCCCATTCGGCAGGCCCCTCCGACCAGAGCATCCGCCGAGCGAACCAACAAATCGTCGCCTGGTTGATCGACGTCGCCTACCGCGCCGTGGGTTTCGGTGAGATCACGGATGCAAAATTTCTCGCGACCCTGGGCTACGAAATACTGCTGGTGGCTCTGCTGTCCCATTGGCGGGAACTCGACCCGGACGGGATGGAGCGGGACCGCAACCGGCTTGCCCAACATGCGCAAAACCGCACCCTGAACGCCTACGCTGGCGAAGATTCGCTGCTGGGGCCAGCGGTCCTCTTCTTCACCAGGACCACCAAGGAGATCGCCCGCGGCAACCACACTGATTTATCCCATCACCGGATCGCCGCCGATTTATCGATGGTGCGACAATCCACCGCGGAAGCCATCGCCGGCGCCATCGACCGTCTCGCCGAACAAAGCGAGCGCCTCGCCAGCGACCCCAGCCACCCGGCGCACCGGGTCTTCCCGAGCCTGTTTTCCAAGGCCTGCCACCGGGCGCGGGGCCTGGACGAACCCATCGACACGCACCAACCGGCGATCCTTGAGGACTTCAAGGATCGAATTCTCGACGATCTCGAGTGGAGCAAAAGCGCTGTCGATGACCCCCGGCTTGCCGCCCGGTTGCGCCAAGTGGAACGGGGGTATCAATCGTTCTCGCTCTATGGCGCGTCGCCGCATCCGCGGCTGGGCCGGACCGGCGGACGCCTGTATCCACGCTCCTGGCTCGCCTCCGCGACGACCGAGGGATCGCACCCGCGGTTCTTCCTGTGGGGCGCCGATTTTCACCAACAGGCGTGCGCCGCGGCGTGCGCGGTTCAAGGCGTCGATCCCGACCGTCCGCCGCCCCTCCCCAACGACTCGCCCGACCGCGACCCTCTCTCCCTGCCGGTTTGCTTTCTGACCCAACGCTACCTTTCCTCCGAGTCCGGGGACCTGCTCTTCACCTTGAGTCGGGTCGAGATGGACCAGTACGCCTCGGCGCTGAGTCGGGGCAAGCGCTTCCATTCCGAGCCGGTCGCGCACTGTCGAGCGATCGCCGAAAGACTCCATCTGGCCCACCAACGCCGGACCACCCTGATCGACCACCTGATTCCCCTCTTCGCCCACGGCGGAATCATTAACTCCAACGGTGAATGGCGATAATGGAATACCGAAGCGTCCCCAACCGCGCGCTGCGGACTTTTGTCCTCGCCGACGGCGTTCTGGCCCAGGGTCAGGACCTTCCCGAAAGCTGGTTCCAATTCGCGCTGGATGCCTCCGGCGCCTCGCGCATTTCCCTGGCGTCCGCCCAGGACGAAATTCTGGAAGCCTGCGCGCGCGGCGATCGGGCCGGATTTCAGCCCGTGGTGATCGTGCCCAACGCGGATTCCGACGCGCTGTTCCGCGTGCGGTACGCCACCGCCACCGGACCCGAGGTCGAATACGCGCTGCGGGATGTCCAACCGCTCAACCTGCTCGATATCCTCGCCCGCCCGGACGATCGCGCGCTCGAAGCCTGGACGGCCTTGTGCCAGAACACGATCCCCCAGAGAACCCCCGTGTGGCCGGATTCGATGCATGCCCTGCGGGCCTTCGGCGAGCGCTGGCTCGCCTGGGTGGCGTTCTCGGGCGACGAACGCGCCCCGCGAACGACCCGGATTCCCCGCGCGCTGGAGCCCGACGAATTCGAGCCGCGCGGCGAACCGGACGGAACCGTGTATTTCACCCATCGAACCGCACCGTTCGCCATCTTGCGGCTGGCTCCGGAACAACGGCAACTCCTCCCGGAAGGGGCCCTGGTCGAGTTGCCGATGGGGCTGCGCTTCGAAGACTTCGCGGCCCGCGCGCCGGCACCCGGCGCTACGACCCCGTCCACCTCACGACCCTCGGCCCGGATCTTCGAGTTTCGACTGCCGGGAGCCTCGGCCGCCGGCGGCGCGGTTGAGGCCGGTCCGTGGGCCGAGGCCGCCGCGGATGACCTTCCCGCGCAACGCGTACTGGTCGACGAGTGGCTGGAAGAGCCGCGGCTTCGGTTCGTGGCGTCGATCGCCGCGGATGGCCTGACCATCGACCTCCTGAGCGAGAACCCGAATCTCGCGGGCCGCGCCTATCGCTGCGGCTACGTCGGCCGGGACGCCGACGGCGAGCCCCCCGAGGTAGAGATCGCGCTGGCGCCGAATTTTCTGGATCCGGCACAGATCGAAGGCCACGGCGTCCTGCCCCTCAAACCCGGTGACGACCGGCTGCGGCTGAGGGAGATCGAAGAATGACCGCGGCCGCCGCCCGGGAACCTCTCGATACGCTGGAGGACCTGTACCACCACCTTCGGGCCGAGCGCCGGAGCAACCCGGGCCCGCCGGTGCGCAGCCGCGCGACTTCGGATCTGTTCCTGCGCCCGACCGGGGAGCAGGGCTGGTTCACCCTCGTGCGCGGCTCGCTCCTCCACGGCGACCCCTTCGCCCAGGGAACGCTGGCGGACGCGGAATTCCGCCATCTCGGCGACCTTCCCACCGAGATACCGGGTCAGGGTTACTTCCGACTCTCGCTGGCAATCCTCCGGTGGCTGGCCCGGACCTTCCCGCGCGAGACCCCGGCGATGGATCGGGAATCCTGGCTGCGCGGCGAGGGGCGGCCGGCCGCATTGCGAGACTTGGCCAAGGCTTCCCCCCTGCCCGCCGGCGCCGCGGTGGATCTCGCCCGGTTTCTGCTGCGAGAACCGGAAGCCGACCCGGAGCGGCCCCCCGCTCCCGACACCCGCGAGATCGCACTGCCCATCGCGCTCTGGTCGCCGAACCAGGAAACGATGGGGCGGATCGCCATGCTGAGGCTTTGGGCGTCGGCGGCGTGGCTCCCCCAGGATACGGGCCGGCCCTACCCAGGCTTGCCGAGCGCCTTTCTCGCGACGAGCCCAAAATTCCAGGACGCCTTGAACGACGCCTGGGCCTTCGCCGCGCGCGAGTCTCCCGCGCTCGCGGACCTGGACGTGCGCTGGACCTTGCAGGTCGCCCCCCATGCGACCACGCTCCGCCAAGCCTCGGTGGACGGCGCCTCGGCCGGGGCGGCATTCGCCGCCGCCCTGCTCCAATTGGCGCCCTCGTAAGCCCCGCGGCGGTCCGGGAGCCGCCGCCCGATAGCGCGGATTCCCGCGCCACCAGGTTTCGCGCGTCATCCCGGATACTTCGAGGCACGGCGCTCGCCGTCCCATCCACCCCAGGGAGGTCCAAAACATCATGACTGAAATCGCCCTTTCCCGGCCGGCGCAAGCCACCCGCGCCACGCCCGACCCCGCGCGCGCCACCGAAATCCGTCCTTCAAGGTCTGGGTCCACGCCCCCCCCGAGCGAGTGCCGCGTGCAGGTTCCCTTCCTGCGCGCGATCTTCACCGCGGTCGAGCGGGAAGCGCGCCAGCATCCCCGGCGCGCGGCGCGCCCGCGCCGGGCGCGCGCGGAATACGGTCTGGACTGATTCACGGACTCGACGATGACCGACGAATCTTCGGCATCCCCGGCACCTCCGCCGGACCGCTGGCTGACCATCGACCTCGCGCGCCCCGCCCTGGAACGGGCCGTACGCCGCCTGGCCCGCGGCGCGCGCGAGGTCGAACTCAGCGCCGGAACCGCCCGAGACGTCGACGCATTACACGTGCTGGTCGCCGATGACCGCAAGCCAGCCCTCACCACCGGTCGCCTGCGCCTCACCCTCCGGCGTCGGGACGCGGACGCCGGCGCCGCCGACGCGGCGAAACGCGACCCGATTACCTGTTACATCGATGACCGGGGCGAACTCTTTACTCGCCATCCTGAGGTGGCCCGGATTCGGGTGATCGGAGCCGGCCTGCATCAAACCCCTCCGGCGAATTCCGACGCGTCGAATGCTTCCAACCGGTGGTCCCGGATCGCCGGCGCGCTGGGTGCCACGATCCACGCACGGCTGCGGGCGACTCGCTTCGCCGTCGTCGGTTGCGGCCGCACCGGCAGCCTGGTCGCCTCGACGCTCGCCCGCATGGGCGTCGCCGACCTGACCCTGATCGATCCGGATGGAGTGGAACTCCACAACCTCGACGCCATGGACGGCGTGCATTACACGGACCTCGGTCGGACCAAGGTCCACGCCCTGGCCGACCACCTGCGCCTGTTCGCCTGCGGCGTGCCCCATCCGCTCCCCCAGGCGGTCACCACCAGCACCGCGATCGCCGCGCTGCGCGCCACGGATTTCGTCTGCTGCTGCGTCGACGAGGCCATCGCCCGGCTCGCCACCACCGCGCTGGCCACGCTCTTCCTGAAGCCTCTGCTCGACATTGGCGTGGGGATTCGCCGGACCGACGGCCGGCTGGACCGGGCGGCCGACGTGCGTCTCATCCTCCCCGGCGAACGCCGCTGCCTGTTCTGTTTCGGCGGCATCGCGGAGCGCGAGCGGATGCTTCCTCTGATCGGCGGCGAACCCGCCCCGGCGGACTGGCGGGCAAGACGCGCGGGCAGCCTGCGTTCGCTCAATCAGATCGCGGCTCATTTGGGCGTGGGCATGATCGAGGACCTCGCGGCGGAGCGCCTGGACCATTCCCAGTGGTTGCGTCTTCGTTATGCGGGAGCGCTCCCCGGCATCGAGCCGCTGACCGCCGACCCCGATCCCGAATGCCCGATCTGCGCCCTGGCCGGCAACGGCGACGCCGGCCTGCTCCACTTCTCGACGACGATGCGCGCCGCGGTGCGCAGGGAAACACGCATCCACCCCCCGGACCGAGAGGGATGATCCCGTGCGCCTGGGTTCAGTCGCCTCGATCGCGCGCGACGTTGCTGGATCGGGCGCGGCCTTAGGCCCTCACCCTGCGAAAACCCTGGCCTGAGAACAGGCGCAGACTGTGCGCCAGAAACGGCTGACGTCGTCCGGGAACGCCGCAACGCCGGTCAGATTCCCTGCTTGAATCCCGATCCTTGAGGAAGCGCCATGAACGGCCCAAATTTTTTCCAGCACGAGCCCGCGAATCCGTCGGGCGCCTGCCACTTCACCGCGGAAGGTATCGTGGCGCCCATCCGTATCGCCCTGAAGAGCCCCATCTCCACTTTGGCTTATGCGATGGCGGCGCGGCTGGAACAGGATCTGGCGGCGCGGGTGACGGTTCATCTGGAAGATTCCGGTTTTGGGGTATCCCACCGACCGGAGTTGCCGGCCGCGGTTGTGTCTCGCCTGCTTTCATCGCTGAACCCCTTTCGACTCGAGGTGGAACATCCTTTGCCACCAGACACCGAAGCCGCAAGCGATATGATCGTGCGTCTGGGATGGGGTGGCGGCGCCCCATTGCCTTCGATCCGCTGGTTTTCGCCGACCCCCGACTTTGGCCGTTCGCTTCTACAGCCCTTGGCCGATCTCGGGTTCAACACCCTGTTTCAAGGAAAAATGTGTTATGACTTCAACATAATGGTTTTCGGAAACCACCTGCATCCCTTTACTCGTGGCATCCTTCCCTGGGTGCTGCGCCAACAGGGTATCGAGGTCGCGGTCTTTTCCGAAGACATGCGGGACGACCATGAAGTCGCGCTGATCCTCGCCGACCCCACCGCAACCTCGGCCGACGATCTGTTCGATCTGGAATTGCGTTGCGATGACCCATCCGTTGCCCTGGACTGGGCCGATCGGGGTTTGGCGGGCTATCGAACTGCTTCCGGACGCAAGTTCCCCAAGCCCATGTTTCTTCTCGATCTGGGTCCATTGGCGATCCCCCGGTTTCATTTAGCCCGGCTTGCGCTGGAGCGCGCGTTATTGGAGCGGCTGACGGCGCTGGGCGTCGACCCACACGCCCACCCGTTACGGATTCGCGCAAAGAAAAAAAAGGCCCTGGAACCGTACCGGGCGCGGGTGGTCGCGCATCTCCCGATCGCCGCCTGGAAGGCCGGTCGGTTGCGACCCTATGCCAAAGAGCATCCCGAACGCTTCGATGTCATCGTCCGCACCGACGAACCGGCAAGCTGCGCCGACTTCGTTGCCGAATTACGGGCCAATGGTTACCGGGTGATCGAAGAGCCGATCGCCTCGGTCGCGCAGGCCCAATCGGGGTTCGCGATCGCCTGGGGGAGCGCCGCGCGTTCCGCACGACACCAGATGCAGATCAAGCACCTGTCGTTAGCGCTCGACAAGAAGATTCGCGCGCCCTTCAGCCTCAAGCACCAGCAAGATGCGGACTCTGGACCGAACGTCCACATTCACCTGCCTTTCGCCCTGGCCGCCTCGGGGCGCCTGGATCATCTGGCTGGAAAGGGTTTTGATCTAAGAATCCATTTTTTCAAAAGCAAGGACGGCTGGGAGGAGTTGATCGCGGCCTTGCGGGCAATGGGCTTCAATCAGACGGAAGTCAGGGAGGGGTTCGAGCCCGACCTGCCCAGCAGCGGCAACAATCATCTTGAATTCGGCGGCGCCCCATTGCGTTTGGTGGAATACATTCAGTCCCTGGTCCAAAAAGAAGGCATTCCGGATCTGATCCTCGATAAACGCTGGCCCGATATGGATAATGACCTGTGGGTTTTCCTGCGCGAGCATCCCAAAATGGTGGAGGCCAGTTCCGTCGCCACTCAGGGGGCAATTCAGGGGACGAATCGGTGGACGACCGATGACGCCGCGGCCACGCTGGCCGCTTCCGATCTTTGGGTGGAACCCGAGGACTGGAATGCCGTCGTTCCCCTGAGACTCGTCGATGGCTCCACCGTGACCTTGGGCGAGTGGGCGCTCCCGCGACGCAGCGACGTGCCCGCCGCTTGCCCGTGGGCGCCCGACCCGCCGGCGGACGGCTACTGCCTGGATGCGCCGACGCTGGCAACCCTGGAATTTCTCGCCGGCGCGGTGGCCTTGCGCGAACCGGCCTTGTTGGAAGGCTATACCGCGACGAGCAAAACCAGCGCGGTTTTATATCTTGCCGCCTTGCTGGGGCAACCCGTGCTGCGTTTGAATCTCAACGGCATGACCGATACCCAGGAACTGATCGGCAAACCCTGGCCCGCCGAAGGGGGCGGATGGCGCTGGCAGGATGGCGCGGCGCCAATCGCCTTGCGCGAGGGGTATTGGCTCTTGCTGGACGAAGTCAATCTCGCGCCACCCCAGATTCTGGAGCGTTTGAATTCGCTATTGGAACGGCAACCCACCCTGATGATGAGCGAGCACGATGGACGCCGGATCGCGGGGACCGCGGCGCATCCGGCGTTCCGGGTATTTGCGACCATGAATCCGGCTGAATTTTCCGGGCGCAACCTGCTGTCGCCGGCCTGGCGGGATCGGTTTCTGGCCTATCGACACTGCCCGGTCGCGGGGGAACGTGAATACTGGGAGCTGTTGACCTACCTGATCTACGGCGAGCAGCCCGCCGTGCGCTGGCGACAAGCCTGGGTTCAGGCGGAGGCCTCGGCATCCCCGCCGTTTGCCGACCTGCGGGCTCTGCCCCAACTGCGTTGGCGCTTGCGCAACTGGGCGCGATTCCATGCCTCCATGACCCATCTCACCGGGCAGGACGGCGCGCGGTCCGCCCAATTAGCGGTGCGCCGCAAGGAAAAGCCGGTGTTCAGTCGTCGCGGTCTGGGGGCGGCCCTGGGGTATTTGCAGCGCTGCATCCAGGATAACCCGGCCTGGACCGCGGCCCCCGAGGCCCTGTTTGCTCGCCTGCTGGAGCGTTACTACCTCAGTCGGATGGCCAGCGCCGAAGATCGGGACACGGTTCGGCAACTGGCGGTGGCGACCGAACTGGGGGCGGTGGCGATGGTGGCCCCGGAAACCGCCATGGAGGTTCCGGGCTGAGCGGAAGGCGTCGCGATCCGCTCCCCCCGGAGAGCTCTCGACCGCGGAGGTATTCAGAGATGCAACGAGACCCAGGCCAACCCATGGAAAATTCCCGCCGACCTTCTCCCCTGTCCGGGCGGCGGGCGACGCAACGCCTTTTGGCCCTGGCCGCCGGCCTGGCGCAAGACTCCGGGATCCGGATTGCGGTGCGGGATGCGCCAACCTGGTCTTGGGATCCGCAACAGCACGTCCTGGTCGTCGCCCGGGATACGCTGGATCAGCTGGGACCCGCGCAATGCGCGGGTCTGGTGGCTCATGAAATCGGGCATTGCCTGGTCTCGCGCTATCATCGGTTCGATCGCTCCGAGTGGCCCACCTGGCTGGGTTCCGAGCTGATGAACGCCCTGGAGGAATCCCGCGCCGAGGGCTTTATCAGCGCCCGTTTCCCAGGGGTTCGCGCGTGGCTGGAATCGTTGAACGAGCGGGAGGATCCGGCGTTTTCGCCCGATCTACCCTGGATTGCGCTGTTTGCCCTCGCCTGCGTGGTCGAGCCGCGCCATCACTGGGTGCCCTTGCCCCATCCGTTGCCGGCGGAGGTGCAAGACGCTCTCACCGCCACCCGGACCGCCCGGCGCCGCTACATGCGGACCGTGCCGAAGCCGGACTGGTCCCTCGATGACCGAGTCCCGATCCCCCACCACGACCTCCCCGCGGACCCGCCAGCGAACGCACCCACCACGACCCCGCGGGAGCGGGTCGTGCTGGCCCACGCCTGGCAAGCCTATCTCCTGGCCCGGCGGACGATCTTGCCGGTGGCCATGCGTCTCTATCAGCAAGATGTGGATCATCTCGCGCGGGGACTGGCTTCGAATCCGACCTGGATTCCGCTGGCCCAGCAGGCGTTGGCTCTGGGGATTCAGCCCCTGATCTGGACGATCGTCCAGTTGGGCTTGCGGCAGGGACGCGCCACCCCGGCACCACAACCGGCGGCCGATGCCTTGATGCGCTTGAGCGTCGCTTTGCTCGAGCGTTCCACCATTACCGACCCGCCGGCGGTCGCGACGACGCCCGGCTCCAGCCCGCCGGCGGCCGCCCGAGCGACCGTGGCCCCTCGCCCGTCCCCGGTCCCTGAATCGGGCTTCGCGCCTGCCACCGGATACCCCGGTCCGATGGATTACCGCGAGCTCCTGGATCGGCATCTGGTCCATATCGACCACCTGGTCCACCGGATCGAGGCCATCCTCGAACCCCAGCGCAACCCGGCGCTCCAGGCGGGGTTTGCCTCCGGAACTCACCTGAATCTGCGCCATGCCATGGCCTGTGAGTTCGATCCACGCGAATACACCCGTTTGTGGATGCGGCGGTCCCTGCCACAGGCTCATGATCTGACGGCGTTTTTGTTGGTGGATCTGTCCGGAAGCATGGCCCGCGCGAACCGAATCGAGGCCGCGACGGTCGGCTTGCTGATCCTGGCCGAAGTGCTGGAGCGGATTCCCAACGTTCGTTGGGCCGCGGCGGGATTTCAAGATGAAATCATCCCCATCGCGGACTTCCATGAGGGGCTGACGGCCGCCGTACAGCGGCGTTTCGAACACCTGCGCGGTGAGGTCCACGGCAGGAATCCCGGAGGCCACAACCAGCCCTCATACAATGACGATGGCCCCGCGGTACGGCATGCCACCCGCCGCCTGCTCGAACGCCCGTCCACCCGCCATTTACTGATCGCGATCAGCGACGGCCTCCCCGAAGGACGGCATTCCACCGAGGAGGATTTGCGTCAGGCGATCCGGGAAGCCAGCCAGGCGGACGTCCAGGTGGTCGGCGTGGGAATCGGGGAACACACGGATCACGTGGCCAACTTCTACCCGCATCATCTGGCCAGGGTGCCCATCGACGATTTCCCAAGGCGAATGGCCGCCATGATCGAGCGTTTGCTCCTGCCCTAGACGACCTTCCTGGTTCCAGGACTTGCGCTCCTGAACGCAGGCCTGGCACCAGAATTTCAAGGAACCACAGACCCGGTACAGCCCTGTGAAGTCCATGAATCTCACCCAGGTGCTGATCTCGGCATCCATCCATCCCGATGGAACACTCGGGCGGGTGGAGGGATTAGGCGAGAAACTCAATGCGCTCATGGGAACCCGCTGGCCCGCCCGGATCCACACCCTGGTCGTGGCGAGACAACAAGCCTTGGGCTCCCAGTGGAATCCCTGGCTGCACGATCGGCTGGGGATTCGCCTCATCGAAGCGGAAACCCTGGATGAGGCCCTGGCTCTGCTCCAACGGCGCCTCGGCGAGTTGGAAGCGGCGTCGCCGTGGGGTTCCCCGGCGAACGCCATCCCGGTTCCACCGCCGGCCCGCGCGATCAATCGACCATGGTTGAAACAGTCGTTGCGGGCCGCCCAGCGGACCTTGATCCAACGCGCCCCCAAAGGCGAACTGGCCCGAGGATATATCTGGGTGCTGGGCGCCGCCGGTTCGGGAAAAAGCGCGCTGTTGGCGGATTTCGTGACCGAGGAGAGACGACGCGGCCTGGAGTCTCGCTGCGCGGCGTTTCATTTCATCCGACGCAAGCATCTGGCGGCGGACGACCCGGCGCGCTTCTTACCAGAGTTGACGCGGCAACTGTACGTCTTCCGGGGCCTGGAGCCTCCTCCATACGCGGTGAATCTGGATCCCAAGCCGATGTTCGAACGCGGCCTGGCCGAGGCGGCTCGTGGCCTGGAGCGCCCGGTGGTCATCGTCATCGATGCCCTGGACGAATCGTTTGGTGAAGGGGGCCGGTTCGCGCGGGTCGGAGCGAACACCGTTTTACCAGACCCGGCGGCCTTGCCTCCAGGAATCATTCTTTTGGTCGGCTCCCGTCTGGACGAGCATGATCTTGCCGCGTCTTCTCCAGGCCCCATGGTAGAGGTGCGCATCGGCGGGCCGCAAGCCGAGCAGGATATTGTCCGTTACATCGAAAAACTCAACCAACAATTGGCCCTGGCCCTCGAACCCGAACTGCGCCGGGCCATCGCCCGGCGGGTTCGAGATAATTTCATGTTGGTCACCGAATTATTCCGGCGAGCCGGCGCCGCCAGCGCCGCCGAGGTTGAGTCCTGGTATCGGGATGTTTGTCTCTGGCGCAGCGATCCGGAACGGATTCCCTCCGATCCGATCCGCTATATGGAGATGGAATGGACGAGGCTGGTCGAGGCCTGTTGGTCCCAGACCCCAGCGGAGACGCGTTTCGAGGCCGAACGATGGCTGTTGGCTGTATTGGGGCTCGTCTGCTTCGCGCGCCGGGCGCTGTCCCCAGATGAACTGGAGGCCATCGTCGATACCCTGCGGGAACCCGAGTCCCCCGTGCCTGGATGCTCTCGACCCGTGCGCCTGGGCGGCCGACGCGACAATCTTCGCGGTCTGGATCGCGCGCTTTATCTGGTGCGCCTGGCGCGGGCCTTTCTTGAGGTGGATGCGCCAGATCGCGGGATCAGCGCGCGTAATCCGACCTTTGAGGAGTTTATCGCCGACAAATTGGCGGCGCGGTCCTGGGGCATGGATTTCCATCAGATCCTCGCCTGGGGAGCCAGTTTCCATTCTCACCCACACATGGGCCGCCTGTTGCGGGCCTACGGTTTGCAGGCGCTGCCCTGGCATCTGTTCCACGCCGGCCAGGAGCGATGTGCGTTGCGGGTACTTTGTCAGCCGGAGTACTTGCAGGCGGCCTACCATCATTATGGTTCTCAAACCCTAACGCTCTGGGAAGAATTGTTCGCCGACTTCGAGCGATGCTTGACCGGTACACCGCACGGGCGACAAGCGGCGGTGTTGTGGCGTTGTCTGGCGCACCATGACGCCGATTTCGCGCTTGGCAACCTGCGCGTGGATGTGACTTTGTACAATGACTTGGGTGGCGTACCCGAGGCGGCCCACTCTTGGCGTCAGAAACCCGATCGTCCAACCGGCAGGCCGGCCATCCTCCGCGCGCTTCCCGCGCAACCCGGGGTCTTTGTACGCCGGCGCTTTTTCCCCGACAAGTTTATTCCCGACCGGTCCGGAATTCCTTGGATCCTGGAAAAGCGCTTTCCCACCAACCGGGAGGTCGCGCTGCTCGCGCTGTCCCGTTGCGGGCGCTGGATCGCCGTGCCGGAGCAGCGTCACATCGTCCTGCTGCGGCAGGACCCCGCGGGTCGGACGTGGCTGGAAGCGACCCGTATTCCGAATCTTGGCGATGATTGCCACACTCGTGTGTCGCTGTCGGCGCCCAATCCCGCGAACGGGCAAGTGGATTTGGTCGTCGCGGGTCCGCGGGCCTTGGCGGTCTGGACCTTGGTGGAAGCGGGTCCGCCCATCTGGCGTTGCTCGGTGGAGAGCCCCACGACGCGACCCTCGCTGCTGGCCTTGTCACCGCGGTGCCGGGATGGAGGCTATTGGGTGGCGCTGCGGGATGAAAATCACGCCGTTTGGTTGACGCGGGTGGATGCGCATCAGGATGATCCACAACCGCCTTGGCGCTGGTCCGTGGCGGCCGCCGAGGTCCGCGATCTGATCTTTTCCGAATGCGATGCGTGGGGACGGTTTTTCATGGCCGTGGCCCGATTCGATCGCCTTCTGTCCGTGTCGCCGTTCGCGGCGTCGGGCGACATCGGGGAACCGATTGTTTTGCGCGAACCGGATCCGGGCTGTTCCAGAGTCGATAAATTCAGGTTTTCGGCACCGGACGCGCGGGGGCGTTTTTGGTTGGCGGGCGTCGGGATGGGGGGGCCGAGCCTCTGGCGTCTTACTGGGCCGAGCGCTGGCGCCGCCCCGCTGGTAGAGCCTCACGCGGTTCCCCTCGAAGGCCAATCGTGGTTGGGGCACTGGGACGTCCGCATATCGCCGCGCACGGAGACCGACGCGGTATGGATGGCTATTTTCAATCCATTCGGAACCGCGGCCATCGGGCGCTTGGAGCCCGACGGGCGCATGCAGTCCTGGGAATGGGACCATTTTTCGGAGACCTGGCGACACGTTGCGTTCTCCGGACATCGGCGCGAGTCGGAGCTGCTCCTGGCGGTGGCCCTGGACAGCAGTCTCGTGGTGGCTCACGTCGCGCCCGACGGACCGGGCTGCTGCCTGTTATCCGATCTGGGCGGGATTCTGGACATCGCCATGACCCCGCCGGAGCCATCCGGCCGGGTCCGTCTGCTGGCTTTCTCGGAAGATCGGTCTTTGGGCGTTGTTTCCAATCAAGATTTAGCGTTCGAGCGCACCAGCATGAATCCGTGCTTACGCGCGCGGATCCAGCAGTCGCGGCTCGTGCCAGAGGGGGGTGGGCACGATCCCGCATCCATAAGACCATTACGCATGGTGACGACCGACTGGGACGGAGAACTCTCCGCGTGGGAATTCGCGGCGGATGCCGCCGCGCCGGCGCGGCGCATTACCCTGGTCCGCCGCGAGCCGGGCTGGTCCACGATGATGGCGCTGGTCTCCGGCCCGAACCTGTGGACCGCGGTCGTGGGGCTTTCCCGCGATGGGCAAGTTTTTTGCTTGTCCTTTGGTGCGGATGCGGCCCGGTATCGCGTGGAAAAACCGGTGTTGACCCGGCGGATCGATGCCAGCGGATCGATTCGCGCTTTGTTCTGTTCGCCCTGGATCGCGAATTTCGGTGTCTGGTGTTGCATTGTTTACGCCGACGGCGGCGGAGAGTTGTTTGCAATCCGGCCCGATGGCGCCGTCCGGCAAAGCCGGCGAATCAAAACCCCGGTGCTGCGGGAAGCCGAGCATTTCGCGTTCTCCCAGCCGGACGCGCGCGGCAATGTGTGGCTGGTGGGTATTCTCCCGAACAGGAGCGTGCTTCTCTGGCGATTGCGACCCGACGGGCGGATCAGCGATAGGGTCACTGCGTCGATCCCGACTTCCCAGCATCTGGGCGATCTTTTTGCCCTGCGGCATCACTTGCGGAGCGTCTTCGGCGATCCTTCCGCGGATTCGGAGTCCGCCGCCCTGTCCGTTGGTTTTACCCAGGGGAGGCCCGGATTGGATCAGGTTTGGCTCTACGGTTTTTTTCATCGCCATGTGGCCTTGCTGCGCATCGGCGACACCGGTCCAGTCGGAGCATTCGAACAGTTGCACGCCTTGCGGGACTGGCGAGGCGATCGGGTGTTCGCGCTGGAAGACGCGCGTGGCAACCTGTGGTTGCTGGCCAACGGCTCGGATGACCCGCGCATGGTTCGCGTGCGGCCTTCGGGGCCACCATCCTGCGCGGTGCGGCTTTCGGGGGCGCGTGGTGCGCTGCGTCATGCGATTCTTTGGGAGCCCCCGTCCACGGGTGAGCTCTGGTTTGCTGGCGCGACGAAACAAGGGGTAAGCATTTGGCGGGTCGATCCCGCGGCGCTGCCGCTGGATCGAGAAGAGGTGGCCGTGGCCCCCTGGAGCGAGATCGACCTGAGTTTGACGGGAGAACGCATTCACGGCCTGCGTTGGGACCAGGACGGCGAACGCCTGTCCGTGGCGGTCGAGCACAATGGCCGCGCGGGACTCATCCGCCTGCATCGGATCGGAGGATCTGATCCGCCCGATGCGCCGGACAGCGAAGGCGTGGCGCGGCGCAACCCATCCTCGCCTCGCCAGCGGCCCCCGCGGCGCCATTCCTCCTGAACGCGGGTGTTCGTGGCGCGTACCTCACGCCTGGGGCGAACGAGGAAGATAACGAGAGGAGGCATCCATGATGATCTGTCCGTCCTGCGCGCAGGAAAATCTCGATGACGCGCCGCGTTGCGTCAAGTGCGCCTGGCCGTTCGCGGCCGAGGCGATCGCTTATCCGGCGGCCCTGCCGGTGGGAACGGTGCTGCAAGACGGGCGCTACACGGTCCACGAACCGCTGGGGCGGGGCGGGTTTGCCTACACCTACGCCGGCTGGAGCCGCAACTTCAACCGTCCGGTGGCGATCAAGGAGCTGTTTCCGAACGACGACCGGCTCTGCGCGCGGGCTTCCGGAACGCGGCAGGTGCGGAGCGGAACGCGGGGTGCGGGTTTTGGGGAGAGCCGGCGGCAATTTTTGGCGGAGGGGCGCCGCTTGTTGGGGTTGCGACACGAAGGAATCGTCGGGGTATTAGACTGCTTTGAAGAACACGGAACGGCGTACATCGTCATGCAACGGGTGGCGGGCGAGCCGCTGAGCGCCCGGATCGCGCGGGAAGGACCGCCGCCGGAGGCCGAGGCGGTCGGGATGGCCCGGCGCTTGGCGGGAGCTTTGAAGTATCTGCACGGGAAAGGGCTACTCCACCGGGATCTGACCCCGGACAACGTGCTGCTGGAGGAATCGGGCACGCCGGTGTTGATCGACTTTGGACTGGCGCGGGAATACCTGGCGCGGGAGGGCCTGTCGACCTCGGTGGGTTTCACCGACGGCTATGCGCCGCTGGAACAATACCAATCCGATGGCGAGTGGGGTCCGTTCACCGACCTGTACGGTCTGGGGGCGGTGCTGTACTTTATGGTGACAGGAACGCACCCACCGAGCGCGATAGACCTGATGTCGGGCACGCCGTTGCGGTTTCCGGACGGGATCAGCGAATCGTTGCGGGAGGCGGTGACGGCGGCGATGCAACCGCGGCCCGAGGGTCGGGTGCGGGACACCGATGCGTGGCTGGCGCTGCTGGATGGCGAGGCCCGGCGGGCCGAGCGCGAGCGGCGGGCGCGCGAGGAGGCGCGACGCCAGGCGGAACAGGCGCGTCTCCAGGCGGAGATCGAGCAACAAGCCCGAGACGAGCGCGAGCGGCGGGCGCGCGAGGAGGCGCGACGCCAGCAAGAGCGACAGCGCGAACAGGCTCGAGAGCTGGCGCGAAAGCTGCGCCGGGAAGAGCGGCTGCGGGCGTTGCGGGACTTCTGGGTTTATAAAATGAACAAGGGCCTGGTGCTCGTTGCGTGGGTCCCTTCTTTCTTAGCCGTTGTGTTATTCATGGTTTCCATATTGCAGACCGAGCCTGGCTTTGGAATGCAAATCGAGCGCAGCCACATCGATTCATTTCCGATACGCATCATCCTGCTCGGATTATTGCTCATCCTCAGCGGGTGGGGAATCATCCGCTTGTGTTTTTTCTTTCGCAACGAAGTTAATATTATTGTTTTTTTATTGGTTTTTGGGTTAATTTTTTTTGGGTGGTTAGCAACTTATTTGTTTGACTATTTTTTTGATGCGCGGCGATTTGCTATTATCGAATTTTCCGTCGCTACGTTTCCTATTTTTTTCTTTATATTTTTCTGTGCGTTTTTTTTACCTGTAAAGATTTTTATTCTTGAGCAAGTGGCGGATGAGGCGATCACTCCGTTATTACTTGTCGCCGCCGTATCTGCTTTCAGCTTAGGCTATTTACTGTATATGTTTTCATACTCTCAAGGCGAGGATCACTTCAAGGCAACGCATGGCTCCGCTCAGGAAAGCGTCCAACCTTCTCCTCGGTCCGCGGCACAACAGGAACGTTCGGCGACCGTCCCACGTCCCGAACGCACGGCGGCGGGCACCTCCCGAACGGCTCCGGCTTCGACCTGTTGCAGGTTATGGGTGAAAGCCACGCCAGCGGATGCGCGAGTGCGGATCATGAGCATCGTTCCGGTTTATCGAGATGGGATCGCGGTCGAGCCGGGCCGCCACCGGATTCGCGTGGAGCGGGATGGTTACGTGACCTACGACCGATGGGTGGAGATCGATCAGGCCGAACAGGTGGTAACCGTAGACCTGCCAAAGAGCGCCCCGGCGCGCGGGTCGCGCCAGTGACTCCTCCGAACTCTCGGCCGCGCCGCTTCGAGTCGCGCAAGGGTATGGCGGGCGGTGGTGGGCGACAACCGGTCCCTCGTCCGCCACGCTCGATGCCCGAGACCGACGTTCATCGTCTCGCCTCCGGGTTGACGAGCACGACCTCGAAACAGACGTTGGCGAAACACAGACGAGCGCCCGGCGCCAGCACCCTGGCGCGCTCGATCCGCCGTCCGTTGAGCCAGGTGCCGTTGCGCGAACCGAGATCCTCCACCAGCCACAGCCCCTCGTGGATGAAAAGCCGCGCGTGACGCCCGGAGACCCAGCGTCCGCCGGGCTGATCCCCCAGATCGAGATCGACCGGCCCGGTCGCTCGGCAGTCGACTCCGACCAAGCTATTGACCTGCAAGCGGACCCGCGGGCCGCGCGTCTCGCCCTGGGGCGCGAGCACCAGCTCCTCAGCGAAGGCTTGGGCCAGCGCCGCGATGGCGGGTGTGGGCCAGCGCGCGGCCAGCGCGCGGGCCAGCGTGGCGAGTCGGCTCACGGGCGCCGCGCCCCCAGGCCGGTGGCTTCACGGATGCGGCGCGCGCGCGCTTCATCGAGCGCCGCGGCGCGCGGGTCGGCGTCGGCTGGTCCGGTCGCGCCGGGCGTGAAGCGACTCAGCCGCGCGGTGTGCCGCTGTTGGCTGGCGAGCTGCTTGAGGGTCTCGGGATGGATGCCGCGCCGCGCGGTCAGATCGTCCATCGCTCGATCGATCGCCGTGCGCAGCGCCGGGTTATCCAGGCGCTCGGTCAGCGCGCGGGCCTGGCGCAGCAGCTCGCGGGTGCGGCCGGCGTCGGACTCGCGCCGGGCGGCGTCGATCAGTTCCTGACTGGCGCTCTGCGCGCTGTACTCGCGAACCTCTGGATCGATCGAACAGCGGATCTGGTCCTGATCCTCGGTGTATTCGACGATGGCGTCGCCGGTCAGTCGGTGAGATTCGCCCTCCAAGGTGAAATCCAGGCGCGCGCTCAGCACGCGCATCCGCCCCGGCGGGCGTCGGGGCAGCCGCAGGCGGGCGATGAACACCGAGGGCTGGCCGGCGCTGAGGTGCCCGAGCGGCCAACCACCGTCGCGGGGCGGGATGACGCCGGAGAGGGTGCCGACGCGGTGCAGATGCCGCAGCTGGACCTGCTCGGGCAGGGCGAACGTCAATCGCGCTTCGCGTAGCGCCTCGCGCTTGGCGGCAATGAGATGCTCCTCCAGACAACGACCGAATTGATCCAAGTCGTCGAGGTGATGATAGTCGCCGCCGCTGCCGTCGGCCAGTTGCAGCAAGAGCTGCTCGTTGTAATCCGGGCCGACGCCGAAGCCGACCGTCGGGATGGCCCGCTCGTCCAGCAGATTCTGGATGCGTCCGGCCACCTCCGACTCATCCTGAGCCCGACCATCGGTGAACAGCAGGATCTTGCGCGCTGGATGGGCGGCGCGCTCCAGGGCGCGCAGCGCCGCGTCGAAGCCGACGGCCATGTGGGTCAGACCACGATAATCGGCCAGGCGGCGAAGGTGCGGGCGCAACCGTTTGCGTTCGGCGAAGCGGCCCTGGTGCAGCAGTTCGGCGGCGCTGTCGAACTTGACCAGCAGCAGCTCGTCCTCGTCGGCCAGGCCCTGGTGCTCGGCGAGCTGCTCCAGGGCTTCGATCACCTTGTGAATCTTGCTGCGGCCATCGGCCAGGGTGGCCGACATGGAGCCGCTGGTGTCGATCAACAGGGCCAGCGACAGGGGCACGCGCGGGCCACAATCGGGGGTCTGCACGCGCAGCATCACCGACAGTGATTGCTCCTCGCGCTGGGTGCTGACCCTGCCGCGGTCGGGCCTTACGACGAATTCGAACATGAATCCTCCGTATCGAACTGGATCAGAAAGAGCAGGCGGCCGAAGGCCAGGGTGTCGCCGGCGCGCAACCGTTCCGGCGCGCCGCGCTCCAGGCGCCGGCCGTCGAGATAGGTGCCGTGATGCGAACCCACGTCCTCGACCAGCCATCCGCCCTCGCGCGGCAGAAGCCGGGCGTGGCGGCGCGAGACGCTGTCGCCGTCGGGCAGCGCGCCGAGGTCCAGATCCACCGGGCCGAGAGTGGGGTCGCCGCGCCCGATCTGGCTGTCGTGGCGGACCAGAAAACGGGTGCCGGTAAGACGGCCGCGATGTTTCCCAGCCAGGACCAGGGTGGAGGTCGGCACCGCCGCCGGAGGCGGCGCGGCGGCGGGGGAACCCAGCGCGGGGCCAAGGGGGGCGCCGGACGGCGCCAGCTCGCGCCCGCAGACCAGGCAAAAGCCGTCGGGGTCGGGCGCGCTCGGACGGCGGCAGACGGGGCAATCGATCATGGCCATCGGGGTGCGCTCCTGCTGTCATCGGGGACCGGCGCGGCCGTCGCCGGTGGCGGGCGCGGGGGTGCGAACGGATCGGCTTCCGCCGGGAGCGGATCGACGAGCAGCGGCTGGCGGCTGACGACCGCCAGCACCAGCGACAGATTGTCGTCGCCGTCGCGCGCCAGCGCCTCGCTCAGCACGGCGCGCGCCAGCGCGACCGCGTCCCCGCCCGCGGACGCGCCGAGTCGTTCGAGCAGGTACGCATCCTCGCCGGACTCGTCGAACGCCCGATCCCACCAGTCCCACAGACCATCGGAGCAGAGCAGCAGCCGATCCCCGTCTTCCAGGGTCAGGGCGTCGCCCGCCAGTCCGGGCGGCGGCGTCATCCCGGCCGACTCCAGATGCGCCAGGGTCTTGATGTGCTCCCGCGTCAAGTCGCTCGCGCCGAGGTTCGAGACCAGGGTGTTGCGCCCGGCCTCGGCCCCGCGCGCCGCGGGAATGACGCCGGCGCGCGCCAATACGGTCCGCTGGGTCTGATCCTGGGTGAGGCGCCACACCCGCCCGGCGCGCAGCAGGTAGGCGCGAGTGTCGCCGACATGGGCCAGGCGCAGCCGGGCATCCTCGATCAGGAGAAGGCTGGCGGCCGCCCCAGCGCGCCCCGGCAGCGCCGCGACCGCCTCATGGGCGCGCCAGAGCCAGTCGACGGGGTCGGGGAGCGGCGCGGCGTCCGGCGCGCGCGCCGCGGCCGCCAGCGTCTCTCGCGCGCGCCGGGCGGCATCCTGACCGTCTTCCATGCCGCCCATGCCGTCGATCACCGCAAAGACTGCCCGCAGGGCGCGCCGGTCGTCGCCCGCGACCGCGTCGATGTACTGGAGCACCGCGTCCTGATTGATGGGCCGGGCGGGATTGCGTCCGACATGGGTGAGCGCGATCGCGCCGAGCGCAACGACCGGTAGTAGATCGCGTTGCAGCCGGGCGACGAGCGGCGGCACGGCCTCCATGCGTTGCAGGCGCTCGGCGGGCTCGCGCGCGAGCAGCAGGGCCAGCAGGTGGCGATAGGCCAGCGGGATCGCGTCGGTGGCGGCGGCGAGCGGGTCGAAGGGGCGACCGACCAGCAGGCGGTAGCTCAGGCACCCCAGCGCGTAGAGGTCGGCGGCGCGCGCGAGCGGGCGCCGCCATGCCGTTTCGGGGGCGGCGTAGTCGTCTTCGAAAGGATCGGCCGGCGGTCGATCGCGGGCGGTCAGAGTGTGGAAGGCGGTCAGCCGCGGGCCGTCGGGGGTCAACCGGATCGACTCCGGAGCCAGGGTCAGAATCAGCCAGCCCGACTCGTGCAGGGTGGCGAGTCCTTCGGCCAGGGCGGCGATCAACGCCAGCGCCTCGATCGGGCTCAGGGCGGCGATTCGGTCGTAAAGCCTGGGCCAGGCGGGGTCCAGGTCGGGACGCATCCGTCCGCCGGCATCGGTGCGCAAGGGGGGGATCAGCGGACAGTCGAGCGCTTGCAGGTCGGCGACCAAGCGCGCGGGGATGGGTGGGAAAGGCTCGGGGGCCTCCGGGCGCGGCGCGATCGGAACTCGAACCAGCGCCGGCGCCGGCGCCGGCTCGTCGGTCAGGCTCGGGTGAATCGTTTCTTGTTCGGGCCGCATGGGGGTCTCCCGGGTTGTTCTGGGCCGGCACCGGTCTGGAATGGATCCGGCGGATGGCTGAGGGACGGGCGTCCCGTCCGCCCGACGCTCGGACGCCGCGCGCGTCTGCTCCGCCCTCGCCGCCGCAAACAGGCGCCGGACGTTCGGCATCGCCTACCAGTCCGGCACCTCGACTTCCTTGCCCGGCTATTTGGCACCCGCTGCCTTGCGGGGCGCTGGAAGCGCGCTCATGGATCCCCGCACACCACGCCCGCGATATCCTTAAACATCGCGGCTCAGGGTTGTACGCGGGTAGCCTGGCCAGACGGAAACCCCTGTTGTGGTTCCGGTTGTCGGGGTTGTTCCTGTTGCGCTGGGCGCAACGCAGGTTCCGCGCGTTGTTGAACCAAGACCCGCCGCGCAGCACCCGGCAACTCGGGTCGCCTCCCTCCACCCAAGCTCGGCCATCGCCCGGTGCCCGGAAATAGTCGTCGTGCCAGACATCCTCGATCCATTCCCAAACATTGCCGTGCATCTGATAAAGCCCCCAAGGATTGGCGGCAAACTGATGCACCGGCGTGGTCTTCTCTCGATAGAGACCCTGGGGAGCACCGCCGTAGGGAAGCTTGCTGCCGTCGTAGTTGGCCTGGTCCGTCGTGAGGGCGTTCCCGGTCCAGAACGGGGTGGTCGTCCCGGCCCGGCAGGCGTATTCCCATTCGGCCTCGGTCGGCAGCCGATACGTCTGCCCGGTTTGCGCCGAGAGCCAGGCGCAATAAGCCTTGGCGTCGTTCCAGTTGACGTTGATCGCCGGACGGCTGCCGCGCCCCCAGCCTGCGTCCGGCGGCGGCTCGCGCCCGGTGGCGGCGCAGAAGCGGTCGTAGTCGGCAAAAGTCAGCGCCGTTTGACCGATCGCGAAGGGCGCGTCGAAGGTCACTTCATGCACGGGACGCTCGGAGTCGTGACTGTCGGTCTCGCTCTCCGGAGCGCCCATCAGAAAGCGCCCCGGGGGAATCCAGACCATCTCCGGACCCTCACCGCCGTCGCGCAGTCGGTCGCGAAACTCCACCGGGCCGCCGCGCGCCGCCGCGGTCTCGCGTTGCCAGCTTCGCACTTGCTCGGCGCTCCAGCCGTGGATGAAGGGAATGACGGGCCGCGCCCCGCCGGCCCCGGCACCGACGTCGGCGCTGGCCTGGTCCGACACGGCCGCCAGAAAGTCCGCGGCGCTTTGCGGCCGCCGCGCGTGGTGCGGGTCGAGCGCCCGCGCGATCAGTCCGCGCAGTCCTGGGTCGAGGCCGTCGGGCCAGCGCAGGCTCGCGCCATACAGGATCCGCTTCTGAGCGCTCGGCGGCGCCTCGCCGACCAGCATGAAATAAAGCACGGCCCCCAGACTGTAGAGGTCGCTGTAGGGGCCGCGCGCCAGGTCCGGCTCGTATTGCTCCGGCGGGGCGTAGCCCTCGGTGAGGGCCGGGCGGCTGACGCTCAGCTCGTGCCGATAATCGCGCGCCAGACCGAAGTCGATCAGCACCGGGTCGCCCGGCGCGCGCACCAGGAGGTTGCCGGGCTTGAGGTCGCGGTGGATCAGCCCGTGCCCGTGCAGGTAGTCCAGCGCCCCGGCCAGCGGGCGGATCAGGGCCAGGGCGGCCTCGGGCGCCAGCCGCCCCCCGGCGGCGGCCACATGGTCATCGAGCCGCGCTCCGCCCTCCAGACGCATCACCAAGTATTCGGTGTGGTGCGCGGCGAAGCGGTCGTAGGCCGGCACGATGTGCGGATGGCGCAGATCCAGCAGCCGCTCGGCTTCCGCGGCGAACGCCTGGCGGTAGCCGGCGAACACGCCGACGCCCCTCCGCCCGGTCACCACCTCGGTCCGGTCGGGACCGCGCGCGCACAGCCCCTGGTCGTTGGGAAACAGTTCCTTGATCGCCACCTCCCGCTCGCGTCGCCGGTCGCGCGCCCGATAGGTCAGCGCGAAGCCGCCGCTGCCCAGCAGCTCCAGCACTTCGTAGCGCGCGCCGTCCAGCACCGTGCCCGCCGGCAGCGCCGCCGGGTGCTCCGGCGCGCCGGGGTCGTGCAGCCGCCAGTCGCAGTCGGGACAGCGCGCCACATCGCCCGACAGTCCGGTCCACCCGCATTCGGGACAGGAGATGGTCATGGTTGGATCCTCACGTCGTCGAATTTCGAGTTCCATCGGCCCCCGCGATGGGTCCGGCCGCGCGCCCGCCATCGGCGAACTCCCCAGGCGCGGCGGACGGCGCGCCGAGGCGCTGGTGTACCGCCTCCCAAACGCCCGGCGCGGGGATGCCGGCCATGAAGAAGGCGCCGTTGCGCCGCACCAGGAATTCCAGCCCGTCGAGCGGCGCGGCGGCATGATCGCGCGCGCCGTAGCGGTCGCTGAGAAAATGGATGCGCTGGTTGGTGGAGCCGCGCCAGGGATCGGGGCTTTGCTCGGCAACGACGAAAGGGCCATCCACCAGGATGTCGGCCTGCGCGAGAATGGCGCGACCGTCGGCCTGGTCCTCCAGGCGTTCGCGTCGGTAGCCGCTGTAGAGCATCAGCGAGAGATCGGAGCGCCGTTCGCGGAGGCCTTCGAGCAGGGCGCGCAACGCTGGAGCCTGGTCGAACGGCTCGCCGCCGCTGACGGTGAGACCCTCGATCGCGGGCAGCGCGACCAGGCGGTCGATCAAGCCGTCGACCGCCACTTCATCGCCCGCGTTCGGATCGTGGCTGTCCGGAACCAGACAGCCCGGACAGCCGATGCGGCAGCCCTGCACCCAAAGCCCGGCGCGGCGACCCGGTCCCAGAGTGGTCACCAGAGGCTCCAGGTGATAGAGGCGCAGGATCGTCGCATGGGCCATCAGACAACCCCGCGCGATTCGTGAAACCGCCCGGACAAGGCCCGGGGCTGGTGGTTGATTCGGTAGGAAGGCGCGGGACCGGCGGGCGCCACCGCACGTCGGGCCTCGCCCACGGCGAGCCGCACGGCGCTCGCCGCGACCCTCAATCGCTCCAGATCGGTCTCGGTCAGGCTCGACAGCGTCGCCAGGTCGAGGTCCTGAGCGCGAAACGCCTCGGCATAAACCTCAAGTTCCAAGGCCGCCAGCCGGCTCCCGATGCGGTGGGTATCGTGCATGATTCCGTCTCCGTTGCCATTGAATTCACTGACGGCGGCCAACATACTCTTTACCATCATAAATGCCGCTCACCCCGCAGGTCCAAATATCCTGGTATCCATGATGTTGGGATTTTTTAACCTTAAATTCACCCTCGCCCTCACAACCACACCAACTGCCAATAGACTCCCATTTCATCTGGTTATCTAACTTAAACACATAATGATGGGTGCCACAAGAACCCGTTCCGTATTGAAAAATCAACTCCTTGGCTCCATCGTCGTTCAAATCCACATACCTGGCGAAAGTCTTTTTTTCAGTGAGTTCAGAGCACTCATCCGTCCCTACCTGATCGCAGATTTCCTCGGGCAGCATCGAATCAACTTCGCAAAAGGCGTCATGAATACCTAATGAAGAAAGAATCAAAATTCCTGCAAGCGCTAAGCCCTTCATTGCTAAACCTCCTTCGAGGGTGAGGCGGTGGCGGACCGTTGCGAACGGTCGGATCGTGGGATGGGCGGTGATCGCCGGGTCGAGCGCGTAGTCGTCAATGTATTTTTGACCCAGGACCAGGGAAGGGCCGAGGGTATCGGTCGGAACGGCGGAAGGCCGGACTCGAGGTGGAAGAGGAAGAGCCGCGGCGACGGCTTGATATCGTAATGCTAGCAGTGGCTTGATGAGTTTCACCTCGACCCCCGCACGGAATTTGGATTGAACCAGAAGAGATATAACCGGCGCACGGCATGTTCGACGACGCTGGGCCGGGAGATTTCGAGGGGGTTTTCGCTTTCATGCATCGCCTTGATCCCGATAGGAGGAATGGAATGGACCTTTACGCCATGGACGAACCGGCCAGTCATCTTGCAAAAAACGGACCTACCGACCGTGCCCCTGAGTCAACCGGATTGTGTGTCGCGAGAGGATGAATGCGGAGTGCGCCAGCCCCCCGCACGCTTCAGGTTTCCATGGCGCCCGCCGGACCGATGCGAGCGGCCACGGCCGCGGCGAGCCGGCGCCGTTCTTCCTCGGGGAGACCGGCGGGATCGAACCGCCACCGCTGGTGCCAGCGGACCATGTCGGCCATCCCCGGCCGGTCCCAGGCCCCGATCCGCCGCAACCAGCGTTCCAGCGGTTCGCCGGGCGGCCGGGGACCGCGCTCGTCGGCGAGCTGCTCCAACACCCGGTAGAAAGGCGATTCCGCGCCGGGCTGAGACCGGAGCGGTGGCGGGCGCGCGGCCGGAAGCCGCCGGACCCGCCGCCGGTGGAGCAGTCGCCCGACCAGAAGGACCGCCAGCAGGCCCGCCGCTCCCCACCACCCGCGCCGGTCGCCCGCGGCGACGCTCGCTTCCCGCCAGCGCCAGCGGTTGAATCGATGGCTCGACCAGTCCCACAGATCGCTGAGGTCCTGCCACCACGGTGCCCGCGCGGCCTCGAAACTCGTCCAATCGGGCGGCGTGGCGTCGAAATCCCGCCAGCCGCCGTCCAGCCAGACCAGCGCCCAGGCATGCGCGTGGCGGCGGCGAGCGACGTACGCGCCTTCCCACGGGCTGTATTCGGAGACGGAGAAGCCGGTGGCGTAACGGGCCGGCACGCCCGCGGCGCGCAGGAGCAGGACGGCGGCGGTGGCGAAGTATTCGCAATGCCCGGCGCGCGCTTCGAGCAGAAAGGTTTCCAGGGCGGTCCGGCCGGCCGCCGGCGCGGGCAGGTCGAGACTGTAGCGGAACTCGTCGCGCAGGAAGGCGCGGAGCCTGGCGGCGGCGACGGCGGGCGGTTGGCCGGTGAGGCCGAGGTCGTCGGCCAGGCGGTACAGGGTGGCCTGTTCCCGGCGGGGCAGACCGAGGTCGAGTTCCCACCCCTCCCGATCCACCTCCGCGCGGGGGAAGGCGGTGGGTGGGTGGCTCTCCCCGGTGGGGGAGACCGCGGCCGATTCGACGGCAAACTCGATCAATCCCGGCCCGTCGCTGGCCTTGAGCGCGCCGAGGCTGCCGAGTTGTAGCTCGCCGACCGGCAACCGCGTCAGCCGCCAAACGTCGACTGGCAACGGCAGCATGCCGGTCCCCCGCCGCAGCTCCAGGGTGATGTCCAGGCGTCGGGATTCCCCCGGCGGCGGGGGATGCAGCCGCCATTCGCCGCCGTCGCCCCATGGCTCGAGGCGGGCGAAACGGACGCCACGCGCCAGCCAGACGCCGTCGAAGTAGGTATTGTAACTGGCGGCGCGCAGCAGCCAGGGTCCCCGGTCGTCCGGCGTCGGTTTCAGCCGCAGCACGATCCGTTCGGACACTTTCAACGAGCCGATATCGCCCAGCGCCGTCGAGCTGCGGTAGGGATCGAAGTCGGCGAACCGGTCCTGGAGCCACGCGGCGAAGGTCTCTTCCAAGCCCGACTGCAGGCGATGCAACCCCTGGCTCGCCGGCCAGGCGGCGAGGCCGGCCGCCAGGGCCAGCGTCAGAGCGAGGGGCCAGCGGTACCGGCGGGGCCGCCGGGCGAGCAGCACCCAGAGCAGCAACACGCCGACGCCCGGTAAGTAAAACGGCCGGCTGGTGACGCCGGCGGCCAGCAGGCACGCGAGAAAATAGGCGACGTCCAACCGCAGGGGGCGGTGCGCCCGTTCGCTCTCGGAGCGGCGCAGGCCGTGGACCCAATGCCCGACCCGGAACGTTCCCGCGGTCGAGTAGCGCTGGATCGCCAGCGGCGGGAACAGCAGCAGCGGCCCCCAGCCGGCCAGCGCGTACAACTGGGTCGCCAGCGGCGGCTGGGCGAGCGCGCGGGCGAACAGCACGCCCAACGCGCCGAGCCAGAGCAGGGCGGTCAGATCGACGACCCGCCCCAGCTCCCGATCGCTCAAGGCCCAGCGGCGGTTCACATAGGGCGCCGCTTCCAGGATCAGCGCCAGGAGCAAGGCCCAGAACCACAGGTCCGCGCGCCAGCCCCAGAACAGCAGGACGGCGGCCAGCAACCCGGGCGGCAGCGTCAGGGCCATGCGGTCAACCGCGCCAGCTCCACCGCCAGCGTCTCGACCGTCGCCACCCGCACGCCGGGTTCCGGCGGCGCGCTCGGCGGACCGATGACCAGCGCCACGGTCGCCACGCCCTGCCCCCGCAGCAAGTCCAGCAGCTGCCGCCGTCCGGCGTCCCAGTCCAGCAGGATACAGACGCAGGCGCTCAATGCGGGCGCGTGGCCGGCGACCAGAGCGAGCAGGTCCGCGAACGGCCGATCCCGGCGCGGCGCGACGCCAGCGAGAATTTCCAGCAACTGCTCGGTTTGCCCCAGCCCCCGCCCGGCGGTGACGCAGTAGGCACGGTCGCCGACGAACAGCAAATCCAGCATCGCTTCCGGGCCGCGCTCGGCGACGGCGAGCGAGGCGGCGGCGGAAACGGCGGCTTCGAACCGCGCGTCCTCGGGATCGGTGGCGTAGCTGTCCAACAGCAACCCGTAACGGATGAAAAATTCATCCTGAAATTCCTTGACGACGGGTTCGCCGCGCTTGGCGAAGCTGCGCCAGTGGATGCGCCGCGGTGGATCGCCGGGCCGGTAGTCGCGCAGGCCGACGCATTCATCCTCCTCACCCACCGACTGCGCCAGGTTGACGCCCCCGCGCTGATAGCGCCGCCCCTCGGGGAAATGCAGGGGCGGCACGGGATAGCGGCGCGGCAGCACCAGCACGCGATCGGGCAGCGGGTGACGGTACAATCGCTGCCATAACCCCAGCGGGTCCGGACGGCCGAAGCGCAGCGCGGCGAATTCCAGCCAGCCCCGCCGCAGCGGGGTGAGCGTCAGTTCCGCCTCGGTGATGGCGCCCGGCGGTAACACCGGCAGCGGCTGGACGGCGCCGTCGGCCCCGCGCGCCCAGGCCGTCCATCGCCGCCATTGCCGATAGGTGGGCGGACGTTGGAAAGCGGCGGCGGCCGGCGGCGCGGCGCGCAGTTCGTCCGCCACGCTCAAGTCGCGTTCCGCCCGCGCGCCGCGATTGTGCAAGCGCAGCCGGTAATGCAGCGGACGACCGACCGTGGCCAGGCGCGGCAGCCGCCGGGTGGCGACCACCGGCAGGGAGCCGAAGCAACTGACGAGCAGGGCGATGGCGAAGAGCGCGGTCAGCAGGACGAACCATTGGTAAGTCATGCCGACCTGGGTGTTGACCCCGAACGCGCCCGCCGCGATCCAGCCGCCGAACAACCAGCCCCCCAGCGGGGTCAAGCGCTGGCGCAGGAAGCGGCCCGGTCGCTCGACCGCCGCGTAAAGCCGTGGCAGCACTTGGCGCATGGGCTAAACCGGCGCGGCGACCCGCCGCAGCACTTCCTCGACCGCCGCCTCGGCCGTCAGGCCGCTGAAGCGCGCCTGGGGATCGAGCCGCAGGCGGTGCGCCAGCACCGGAGCCGCCAGCTCCCGCACCAAGTCCGGGGTCACGAACGCCAGCCCATCGAACAAGGCCAGCGCCCGGGCGCTCTTCAGCAGCGCCAGCGAAGCGCGGGGGCTGGCGCCCAGCGTGACGCCCGGCGCTTGCCGGGTGGCGGCGACCAGTTCCACCAGATAGCGGCTGACTTCGGTGCTGACCCGAATCGCCGTGGCGGCCCGCCGCAGGTCGCTTAAGGCCGCCCGATCGACGCAGGGTTGCAAGGCGTCCAGCGGATGTCGGTCCCCTTGCGCGGTCAAGATGGCCAGTTCCCCATCGAGGTCGGGATAGCCCAGCGCGAACCGCAGGGCGAATCGATCCATCTGCGCTTCCGGCAGCGGGTAAGTCCCGTGGAATTCAATCGGGTTCTGCGTGGCGATCACGAAGAACCATTCCCCGAGGTCGTAGCGCTGGCCGTCCAGGCTGACCTGCCGCTCGCCCATCGCTTCCAGCAACGCGGCCTGCGTGCGCGGCGAGGCACGGTTGATCTCGTCGGCCAGCAGCACCTGGGTGAACACCGGGCCGCGATGCAGGCGAAATTCCTGGCGCTGGGGATCGAAGATCGAGACGCCGAGCAGGTCGGAAGGCAACAGGTCGGGCGTGAATTGAATGCGCTGGAATTCCAGCGTCAGCGACCGGGCCAGGGCCTTGGCCAGAGTGGTCTTGCCGGTTCCCGGCAGATCTTCCAGCAGGACGTGACCGCCGCCGACGAAGGCGGCCAGCAGCCAGCGGATGGGTTGCCGTTGGCCGATCATGACGGTCGCCAGATGATCCGAGAGGGTTTGGCCAATGGCGCGGCTCATGGCGGGCGACTCCGTGGGTCGGGCGTGAGGGGTGCGGACGGTCCTCGCCACCGATCGGTTGCGCGGGACCAGGCGGCCGGATACGGGCGAGCGATCCAAGTCTAGGTGCTCCGCCGAGGCGGCGCCAGAAGCGCTTCCCGTTGGGTGAAACGGCCGCACAGGGTTTGGATCGCTGCTGATGGCGATCAGGATCTGCATCACCTGCCGCAGATCCACGGATTCCAGCAGCAGAACGTCCACGCCCTGGCCGCGCCGCGCGCGCGGGCCGAACTCTCTGCGTCTCGAACCCCTGGACGGTGGGATGGTTCCGGGGGCGATCTCCCGGCCGTGAACCGCTCCAGCGACCCGCGCGCAGCCGCTATCCAGCGGGGCACGCCTCGATCAACACCGGTTGGCACGGCCCGGCGGCGGTTCGGCGGCAACGGGATTCGGACGGTTATGATGGGGATGGCCAGATTTCAAGTCGGGCCCTACACTAACCGCGTTACGTGACACGGATTCGAGCCATGCGCGCTGTTCCCCTCGATCTTCTGCAGATCAGTCGCTTCCGGTCGCCGGCGCCGTTACCGTGGCCACCGGCCCAAGCCGTCGCCCTGGCCCGCGCTGTCGGCTTCGTCGATCCGGTGACGGTGCGCCCGTTGCCGGGAGCCATCCCACCCCGTTACGAAATCCTCACCGGCCTGCGGCACTGGTTGCTGGCGCAGCGGGCGCAACTGGCGACGGTCACCATCCAACCGCGGGAATCCCTGAGCGACGATGAGGCCCGCCGGCTCGTCGAACTGGATACCGGCCTGACGTTCGATCCCATCGCCGAAGCCCGGGCGATCCAGGCCGAGGTGGAACAGGGCACGAGCATTACCGCCGCCGGCCGAGTCTTCGGGCTGTCGCGCACCGAGGCCTCGCATCGGCTGCGGTTGTTGCGGGCTGACCCCAAGCGTGCGGGCCCGGGTTGCGACCGGCGCGCTGGACCTCGGAAAGGCCCGCGCCCTAGTGGGGTTGGCGGAACGCGACCAGATCGACCTGGCGCAACGGATCACGCGGGAGGACTTGAATACCCGCCAAGTGGAGGTTTTGGCCAAAGCCTGCAAGCAAGGCGACCGTCACCCCCAAGTCAGTCCGGGAATTCCGCCACCGGCACCGATCAAAGACCCCAACCTCGTTCGGCTGGAAAACGACTTGGCGGAATTCTTCGGGACGCGGGTGACGCTGGCTTACGAGGGAGGCCGAGGGCAATTGGTCATCGACTTCGTCAATCTGGAAATTTTGGAAGGGGTGCTGGAAAAAATTGGATATGGATCTTAACGGGCAGGCGATGAAACAGCCGTCCTCAACAAAAATTTAACCGGCGGCATGTAACAAAAACTCCAGATTTTCCATGCACTTTTTTAATTCTTGATCAACTTCCAAGGTATTTTCAGAAATCACCTTGCGGTAATTTTTGATCGCTATCAATAATTTTTTTTCAGCTTCTCGTACGTCGGAAACTTGCCCGTTTGGGCATGTTTTCGGCCCATCGTCTAGTGCGCCCAGCCAACGGCGTACAGTGTTGGCGGACTTACCCAGCACAACGGAAAGGGCTGGGCGTAAAGCTTTTTCACCGGTGCGTGGCCTCCCTTCTCGCTCTACGAATCCCGCCGCCCGAAGTCGTTGAACAAGCGTTAGAATTTCATCCTTGGAGTAGGATCTCCGCTGGGTGTTCTCACTCGTTTCGATGGCCAGAGCCCTGGCGGCATCTTCTACTGCGTTAAAGGGTAGAATCATGACCGGGACTTCTTCCATCTCTAATGGAGACAGCACCTTCAAACGTTCTACCGCGATTTCCTGCCGCGCTGTTAGTCGAGACTTATCCAAGCGAGCAAGTTCCAGCCAACTTTCTGCTCGAGCGGCCACGTCGGACTGGGCCAACAGTCTCAATGCGGCCACGCGATGGGCGCCCGCCAACAGATGTCCAACTTGATCCACTGTAGGAGGTTCCACCAGCCCTACCGCGGCAATCGATTCGGCCAGATTCAACACATGGCTGGCCTTGAGTGAGCGTGTATCCCCTCCAGGTCGTGGATGGATAGCCGATAGAGGAAGCATCCCCCGTCTGGCTTGCTCCTGCTCCATCCAAGCAACCACTTGCTGGGCTTGCGCCCGCCCAGCGGCCGCGGCGTCACTTTGAATCAAGCGATTTATGGTACGTTTAGCCATTCTGTAACCATCCAACTACTTCCTGAAGATCAACGATACCCCGGCAATTTTGGGGTGCTGCCTTTACTACGGGCACTCGTTCTGTGGTAGCCAGTGATAGGGCAACATCTTGCCTGATCAACAGACGATCTATATCCGGAAACATAGCTGCGAGGGCAGACTCAAGGTCTTTATCCAAGGCACGACGCAGATCCACTCGACTCATAACGAGCGCCCAGCGCTGGGCGCCTTGCCGCTTCTTCTGTCGCCGCGCCGAAAGCGTTTCCACCACCCGAGCCGCGCCCTGGATCGCAAAAGGATGCGCATCGACCACGATGAGGACAACCTCAGCAGCCACTAACCCAAATCGCTCTAAATGATCCCAACCGGGCGGGCAGTCGAAAATAACCGCCGCATGGTCGAAAGCCGCGATGGCATCCGCCAGTGCTTCCGGGTCTAATCGCATAACTTCATGCCCTTTGAGTCCGGGCCCACCCGGCAAGACCCACAAGTTTTCGGCAATTTGGATTGGAACAGGGTTATCACCCAAAAGTAACTCCGCTGTACCAGGTTGGGTAGGATCTGCGCCCAAACCCCAAGCAGCGTTGCTTTGAGGATCCAAATCGACCAACAAAACCGGATTTCCTTGGGCCGCCAACACTGAAGCGATCCCGCAAGCAACCGTCGTTTTTCCAACCCCTCCCTTCCCGGCAGCCACGGCGACCTTCATTGATGCCATCTTGTAGTCATCCAATTAGAGAAACAGAAATAACCTAGTGCTTTGTCACACTTCTAATTTAGGGTAGATTGACTTCAGTTTCACCCGCGCATCATCGACCTTAAACTGCCAATCGACGGTCCGCTGCCGGGCATTACTGTGCTCATGCCAAGCGGTCGTTTGGGCGCGGAGTTCCTCGGCCGTCGCAAAACGACGCCCCGTAACACCTTGCCGAGTCATCGCACTCAGTTCGTTTTCGGCCATATTTAACCCACTGCCGTGCTTGGGGGTGTGACAAAATTCCACCCGCTGTACCAACGACCGCGCCGTCGCCGGCTCAAAGGCCTCGTAGCAGGCGCCTTTGGTGTGCGCGTTCAGATGGTCACAGACCAAGCTCACCTTCTGCGCCGAGGGGTAGCGCGTACCCAGGAAGTGCGCCATTTCTTGGGCCCAGTCCACCTGGGTCCGTCGTTCGCGTACCGAGACCTGCCGCCAGCCCGCCAGCGGTTCGCAGAACATAAAAATGCTGGCGGTGCCCGCCCGCTCGTACTCATAGTCTACGCGCCGCGGGTGCTGGGGCGTCCCGGCGATGGGGATGCGCGTTTCCTTCAGTCACTGGAGTCGGTTGCTCGTCCATGCAGAGCACGGGAAAGCGGGGATCGTAGGGCCGGGCGTAGACGTCGAGCACTTCCTCCATGCCGGCGGCGAACTCGGCATCGGCGTCGGGCGGAATCACCCAACAGGCGATCTTCCGCGTGGTGAAGTGATTTTTTTTAGGGTCCTCCGCAGCGTCTCGTGACCGACCGTCTCGACCATCTCTAACGTGACGGCCTGTTCCGCGAGCAGGCGGAGGGTCCAGTTGGCGAATCCGGGCGGCGGCGGTCCCAGCCGCAAGGCGATGATCCTGGCTTCTTGATGGCCGTCGAGCCGCTTGCCGCGCACGCGCTGCTTCGGCTGGCCGTGGAGGGTGATCTCCAACCCCTCCCTCACCAAACGCTCCCGAATGTTTTCGATGGTTTTCGTGCGACAGTCGAAGGCGTTCGCGATCGCCGCATCGGTCCAGTGCGGTCCATCCGCATCGGCCTTGAGCAGAACGCGCGCGCGAAGCACCTTCTGGGCCGATCCCCGTTGCTTCTTGACCAGACCGTTCAACAGGTCTCGTTCACTCTCCGTTAGCCGAACCACATACTTTTTTTGCATCGCCCAACCCTCCTTCGTTGAGCGTACCTTGCCTAAAATTGTCCGTGAACGCTACCCTGAATTAGAAGTGTGACAAAGCACTAGCGTACGCACACCCGATTCTCCACAAGTCAGCAGCGATCCAGATGTATCCT
>REEE01000326.1 GCA_007695245.1 Candidatus Competibacteraceae bacterium
TCTACGCCGATGAAAACTTTCCATTGCCGGTCGTGAACGAACTGCGCCGCTTGGGACATGATGTGCTGACCATGCAGGAATCCGGTAAGGCCCGGCAGGCGATTCCCGATGAAGTTGTCTTGGCGTTGGCCAGCGCCGACCAGCGGTGCTCACGCTCAACCGCAAGCACTTCATCCAACTGCATCGCTCGGTTCCCCACCATGCCGGCATCATCGTTTGCACTTTCGATCCCGACTTCACCGGCCAGTCCCAACGCCTTCACGCCGTGCTGGCCGCGACGGAAATTCTGTCCAACCAGATGATCCGCGTCAATCGCCCATGAATCCGCCGTCGCTCCTTCCCTGGAAACCCTGGCATGAGGTCGTCGCCCTGCACGACGACCTGCGCACCAGCGACTCGCACTCAACTAATTCGCCCCAATCTCCACGAGAAGTGCTGATGCGGGAAGGCTGGAATATGGAACAATAAACATTCACCGGCGGACTCGGCAGGTTTCACGTGAAACATTCGCCAGCGGGGTCCGGCAGGTTTCACGTGAAACATTCGCCGGCGGGATTCGTAGGTTTCACGTGAAACATTCGCCAGCGGGGTTCGCAGGTTTCACGTGAAACATCGAAGACGATGACAACTCGATACATCCCTTCTCCTCTGCCGGCGGTCGTCGCCTTGGGCGTAGCCGGTCAGATCGGCCAGATCCTGCTCCTGCGGGAGCTGCTGATGGTTTTTCACGGCAACGAACTGTCGATCGGGGTCATTCTGGCCGCCTGGATGATCTGGGTCGGGGTCGGCAGCCGCTGGGGCTCGCTGCTCGTGGAACGATCCAGACGTCCGCTGGCGCTGCTCGCGGGCCAGACCGTCGGCATCCTGATCCTGCTGCCGGCCACCGTGGGGCTCGCGCGGGGTCTGCGCGGATTCTTCGACGTGTTGCCGGGAGCGTATTTATCCCTGACGGATCTACTCGTCGCCTGTTTTCTGATCACGGCGCCGGTCGGCCTGCTGCTGGGCGCGCAGTTCGTGCTGCTGGCGCGGCTGTGGCGCGAGCGCGACCGCTCCGCGGACACCACCGCCGCGGGCAAGACCTACATCGGCGAAGCGCTGGGCACGATCGTCGGCGGGTTGCTGTTCGCCTTCATCCTGGTGCATCACGCGAACGCCTTTCAGGCGGCGATCCTCGCCGGGCTGCTCATGCTGGCCGCCGCGCTCCGGGCGACGCGCGCCACCGCGCCGGGTCATGGTCGTGGTCGTGGGCTCCGGGTCGCCGTGTGGGTCGCGCTGGCCGGCGGGGCGCTGGCGCTGCCGTTTCTCCAGCTCCTGGACGATTGGAGCTATCGGCTACAGTGGCGGTCGTTCGCGCCGGAGCAAACCCTGGTCGCCACCCATCCCTCCCGGTACGGCAACATTTCCGTGGCGCGACGGGAAGATCAGTACAGCTTTTTTCAAAGCGGCCATCTGGTTTTTTCCGCGGCGGGTCCGGAAGCGGGCACGCCCGCGCTGGAAGAACAGGAAGGGGCGATCTTCGCGCACTTCGCGCTGGCGCAACACCAAAATCCGCAGCGCGTATTGCTGATCGGCGGCGGGTTGCGCGGTACGCTCCGCGAAATCGCCCGCCATCCGGTCGCCCGGATCGATTATGTCGAACTGGACGAAACCCTGATCGCGGCGGCGCGGCCGCATCTCCCTGCGGCCACCATCGCGGCGCTGGAAGATCCGCGCGTGCGGGTGAAGCACCTGGACGGACGGCTGTTCGTCAAAGCCACCGAGGCGCTATACGACCTGATCCTCATCGATGTCCCCGATCCGTCCACCGCCGTCCTGAACCGGTTCTATACCGTGGAGTTCTTCCAGGAAGCGGCGGCTCGTCTGCATCCCGATGGGGTCCTGGTCATCGGCGTCACCTCCACGCCGGACCTGCGTGGCTCGGCGGTGGCGAATCGCAACGCAACCCTCTACCACACCCTGAGCGAGGTGTTTCCCCACGTCCTGCCGGTGGGCGAACGATTCCTGTTCTTCTTCGCCAGCCGCGACCCGGATCAACTGTCGGCGGACCCGCGCACACTCCAGGAACGCTATCGGGCGCGGAACATCGAAACGGACGGGTTCTCGCCGCGCCAGTTCGATCTTCTGCTGGAGGAAGGTCCCCTGCGGCGCGTCAACTGGATCCTGCGGCATCACGGCCGCCAGCCCGGCGCGCATCTCGAAGCGCCGCGCGCCGCGCCGCTTTTTCCGGGCTCGCTCGCCGAACAGGCGGCGGAAGAGCGGCACTGGCCGCCGGTGCAACGCCACGCCTTCATCAACTCCGACTTTCGCCCGATCGGGTATTATTACACCCTGGTGTTTTGGAACGTCCTGGCGCGGGGCGATCACGCCGGCGCGTTCCACTGGATCGCGCGCGTCCAGGCGTGGTGGATTCTGCCCGCGCTCGGCGCCGCCCTGCTGACGGCGCTGGTTCTCCGCGAGTTCGGCCGACGCCGGGGCGGCCGGGCGGACGTCCGCTTCGCGGTGCGGTTCGCGGTGTTCACGACGGGCCTGTCCACCATGGCCTTGCAGATCGCGCTGCTGTTTGCGTTTCAAAGCATCTACGGTTTTGTGTACGAGATGGTGGGACTGATCGTGGCGATCTTCATGGCGGGGTTGCTGCTCGGAACTGTCATCACGCAACGATGGGTCGTCGATAAGGCGAACATTCGGCTCCTGGCGGGAGTCCAATTGTTGATCGCCTTGTTTGCCGGCCTGATCGCCGTCGCGTTGCCCGAGGCCGCCGCACTGCACGCGCCCGCCGCCGTGTTCGCCCTGTTTGCGGGACTGACATTCGCCGGGGGATTGCTGAACGGGCTGGATTTTCCGCTGGCGACGGCTTGTTGTCTGGCGTTGGATCGGCGCGCCGAGCAGGCGACCGGCCGGGTGTACGGCCTCGAACTGTTCGGTGCCTGCCTGGGCGCGGCGCTGGCCAGCGTGGTGGTCGCGCCCGTACTGGGCATCGTGGCCTGTGGCCTGCTGGCGGCCCTGGTCAACGCCACGGCTTTTGGCGTACTGATGATCGCGAGGAAAACCGATGCAAAATCAAGTCCTTGATCGTGATTTCTGGAGCCGCCGGGATGTTCTGCAAGCGGGTGCCTGCGGCGCCTGCGCGCTGGGCCTGGTGGGACTGCTCGGCGCGCCCCGGGACGCGCGCGCCCAGTTCGCCCAACCCGGCTTGATCAAGGCCCGGCGCTCGCCCTGGTTCACCGCGCTCGACGCCGGGCAAATCCGCTGCGAACTGTGCCCGCGCCATTGCCAGCTCGCGCCGGGCCGTCGGGGTTCCTGTCGCGTCCGGGAAAACCGGGGCGGCCACGGCTACACCCTCGTGTACGGCAACCCCGCCCTGCTCCAACTGGACCCCGTGGAACGCAAGCCGTTTTTCCACGTCCTGCCGGGCGCGCGGGCGCTGTCGGTCTCCACGGCCGGCTGCAACATGGCCTGCAAATTCTGCGAGGTGTGGGACATGGCCCAGGCCGCTCCGGAGGACGTTTACGCCTACGACGTGCCCCCGGAGGCGGTGGTGGCGCAGGCCCAAAACGCCCGCGCGCGCGCCATCAGCTATGCGTTTGGCGAACCGGTGATTTTTTATGAGTACATGACGGCGATCGCGGCTTTGGCGCGGGAGGCCGGCCTGCTGAACCTCATGCATACGGGCGGCACCATCGCCCGCGAACCGCTCGCCGCGCTGTGCGATCAACTGGACGCGGCCAACGTCGATCTCAAGGGTTTCGATCCGGTCTTTTATCGGGACGTCTGCGGCGGCGAGCTGGCCCCCGTGCTGGCGACCCTGAAACAGCTCAAGGCCGCGGGGGTGCATCTCGAAATCACCCATCTGGTCATTCCCACCCTGAACGACGATCTCGACCGGTTTCGCGCGATGTGCCAGTGGATCGTCGACGAACTGGGACCGGACGTTCCGCTCCACCTGGCCCGCTTCTACCCGCTGTACCAGCTCGCCAACCTGCCCCCGACGCCGGTGCGGACCCTGGATCGCGCCCGCGCGGCGGCGCGCGAGGAAGGACTCCGGTATGTCTACATCGCCCGGGTCACCGGCCATGAAGGCGAGAACACCTTCTGTCCCCAGTGCGGGGAGACCCTCATTCAGCGGCTGGGCTTCGTCGTCGAGGAGATCCGCATGAAGGACGGCCGGTGCGCCCGGTGCGGGACTCCCACGCCCGGGCGGTGGGGATGAAAGCGCTCAGCCCGCCCGCCGGAGAAACAGGGCGCGCTGAGACAACGAGCGTTCGTCCAGGTGGGTCAAACCGGCCTCCTCGGCCCATTGCATCGCTTCCAGGTATTCGGCGGGCGCGATCGCCCGGGCGATGCGCGGATGCTCGAAGGCCCGATGCTCGACCCGGTACTGCGACATGATGTTTACATAGGTCTGCTTCGACAGGTTCTCGGCCACCCAGCGGACGAATTCCTGGGTTCCGGCGATGCGGTTCGGCATCACCAGATGCCGGACCATCAGGCCGCGCAAGGCGATGCCATGCTCGTCGGTGACGAGATTCCCGACCTGACGGTACATTTCGATGATGGCTTCCTGGGCGCGCGGCGGATAGTCCAGCGCGCCGCGCACCGTGTAGCGATCCGCCTCCGCGCCGTTCATGTATTTCAAATCCGGCAGGTAGATGTCCACGATCCCGTCCAGCAGGCGGATGATCTCCACGCGCTCGTAGCCGCCGGTGTTGTAGCAGAGCGGCAACCGCAATCCCTGGTGCAGGGCCTTGCGGGTGGCGTTGAGGATGTTCGGCATGAAGTGGGTGGGCGTGACGAGGTTGATGTTGTGGCAGCCGATCCGTTGCAAGTCGAGCATCATCTCCGCCAGCGCGTCGTCGCTGATTTCCCGGCCCCGGCCTTCGTGGGCGATGGGCCAGTTCTGGCAGAACACGCACCGCAGGTTGCAGTGCGAAAAAAAGATGGTTCCGGACCCGCGCCGCCCGACCAGGGGCAGTTCCTCGCCGTAGTGCGGGTGATGGCTGTAGACGACGGCCCGGGCGGACGCCCGGCAGAAGCCGCGCTGGTCGCCGAGACGGTCGACCCGGCATTGCCGCGGACACAGCTCGCAGCGTTCGAAGAAGTGGTAGGCCTGCTCGATCCGCTCCTGGAAGCGGCCCTCCTCCTCCAGTTTCGCGTAGGCGGGACGCCACGCGCCGCTGTCGGTGCCGACGGCTTCCCGGCTTTCGCAGGCGTTGAGAAACACCGAGCCGCTGGAGATGCAGAGGCCCTGGAGGAAATTTCTGCGCGTCATGGTCATGACGACTCTCCAATCATCCACATGTAATATGTAACACGCTAGGGGTCGAATGCTTGCCCCGGTGGTTGCGGGGCGAATGATCTTAATACCCGCATGAAGAATACTGCCTTTCGTTGTTCCTTAAAACCCTATGGCCATCATTTTAAAAATAAATAAGGAGTTTTCACGGTCGCCATTCCTCCCAAACCCGCTCGGCGATGGCCAGACACGCGGTCAGCCCCGGCGACTCGATACCGAACAAATTGACCAGTCCCGCCACCCCGTGCGCGGTCGGTCCCTGGATGATGAAATCGCCAGCCGCCGCGGTCGGACCGGTGACCTTGGGCCGAATGCCGGTATACCCCGGTTGCAGTGCGCCATCCGGCAGATCCGGATAGTAGCGGCGGATCGCCCGGTAAAATTTGTCCTCCAACCCGGCCTCGAACGCATAGTCCGGCGTGGCCGGCCAGCCGCTCACATCCGGGCCGAACTTGCCCTGACCGCCCAGATCGAGCGTCACATGAATGCCCAGTCCGGCGTGATCCGGCATCGGGTAGACCAGGTGTTGGAACGGCGCGCGACCGCTCAGCGTGAAGTAATGGCCCTTGGCGTAAAACGTCGGTGGGATGCGGTCGGTCGGAAAGCCGGTGAAGCGCCGGGCCAGATCCTGCGCGTACAGCCCCGCCGCATTGACCAGCCCGCGACAGCGCAACGCGAACGGTTCCTCACCGCCGGTGCGCAGCACGATGGCGTCGGACTCGATCCGCGCGCCGACGACCGGGGTATGGGTGACCAGCATCGCGCCGGCTTGCTCGGCATCGCCCAACAGGGCTAGCATCAGCCCGTGGCTGTCGATGATGCCGGTCGATGCGGAGTACAGACCGGCGACCGCGCGCACCGCCGGCTCGAACTCGCGAACTTCAGCGGCGGTGAGCGGCTGAAGCGGGACGCCGTTGGCGGCGGCTCGTTGCGCGTAAGTGGCCAGCGCGGCCAACTCCGACTCGTCGCAGGCGACCAGCACCTTACCGATCCGACGATGCGCGACCCCGCGCTCGACGCAGTAGCGATACAGCGCCTCCTTGCCGCGCACGCACAATTCGGCTTTCAGGGAACCGGTGGGATAATAGAGGCCGGCGTGGATGACTTCGGAGTTACGCGAGGAGGTTTGCGTGCCGAAGGTCGGCTGTTCTTCCAGGATCAACACCTCGCGGCCGGCCAAGGCCAGTCGCCGGGCGACCGCCAGACCGACCACTCCGGCACCGATGACCACCATATCGACCGTTTCCATCAGTGGCTCCGCAAGGTTGCTCGACCGGGCGGACTCTCCCAGTCGGGATCGGGGATCTTTCGTTCGGACGTTGTCGTCTCGATGGTGCGAGCAGCAACGTCTGCCCCTATACTTTAGCGCATGAAAATCTTGACCAAAGGCGCTAATGCCTCCCTAACGGCTTCCGGCGCGGTCCGTGTCACCCTCCAATGGCCCCCGCAAGGCGCCAGTCTGGACCCGGTCTGTTTCGCCGTGGGGGCCGATGGCCGGGTGCCGAGCGATGCGTGGTTTCTGTTTTACAACCAGCCCCGCGGTCCGGACGACGCGATCCAGTTAACTCATCCCTCCGCCGACCAGGCCGAATTCCTGATCCGGTTGGAACGCTTGCCGGAGACCGTTCAGAAGTGCGTGTTCGCCGCTACCTTGGACAGCGGTTCCTTTCAGAATTTCACAGGCGCGACACTCACGGCGACCCCGACCACGGGCGACGCCCTCCGCTTTACATTGACCGAAGCCGCCGACGAACAGGCGTTGATTTTCGCCGAACTCTACCGCCATCGTTCGGCGTGGAAAGTCCGCGCCATCGGCCAGGGGTTCAAGGGCGGACTGCGGCCGCTGGCCGAACATTTTGGGCTTCGGGTCGCCGACGAGCCGTCCGCGCCGTCCCCCGCGACACCGATGCCTGCTCCCGAGCGTGCCACGCCGCCCGATCCGTCGCCGCCGCCGCCGTCGCCGCCCCCCCCACCGCCGCCGCCCGATCCGTCCCCGCGTCGTTCCGGCGGCTTCAGGGGCTTCCTGGGCAAGCTATTCAAGACCTTCGCGGTCTCAGTCGGGCTGCTGGTCATCGGCGTGGCGGCGGCGTGGTATTTTTTCCCGTCCCTGCTCGAGGCTCCGGAAGATTTGCTGAAAGATCCTCGGGCGATCCTGCAACGGCTGCCGGTGGAGTATCAGCCGCCCATCTGTACGCTCGCGGATGACGAGGTGTTCGAGCGCTATCACGCGCTCGGCGAAAACTATGTCCGGATTCTCCAGCGCGTCGACACCAGCAACCGGTTGCTGGCCAAACTCCGGCAAGATCTGATGCGGGATATCCAGTGTCCGCCCTCGTTTGTGGACCAAACCCGCCAGGAAATCGAGCAACTGGAAAAGCTGCCCGTCCAAGGCTGGATGGAGGAAGCCACACGCTTGAATATCTGCGCCGGGCTGATGATCAAAAAGATCGAAACCGAGTTGAACGGCGAGTCCCGACCGATCATCATTCAGCGTCTGGTGCGGGAAGCCGACCGCTCCCGCAATTTGGAATCCGACTTGACGAATATTTCCCGGGACCTGGCCTATCTGAATAACAAAACCAACCGGTTGATCGAAGGCTACCGGGAGAACCTTGATGCCTGCCCACCGTGATGCGGCCCGCGCCGGTCTTCGGGACCTGCTGCGATCCCTCACCCCGCACCGAGCGACGCCGATGCTGAAAGTCCTCCTCCTCCTGATCCTGGGCGCTGGCTTGGCCGGGACGCCCGGCTGGACCCAGGAATCCAGCTACAGCGCCAGGAATCCCAACCGGACCAGTCCGACGGTGATCCTGGAAAACGAGATGTCGAACATCCGTTCCTCGAACGCCCAACTCGGCGCGCGCATCCGCACGGCGATGGAAAAGCTGGAGGAAGTCGCCCGACTCACCTCCGAGGACGAGAAAGAAGTTCAGGTCGATAACCTGTTCTTCACGCTGCGCGACGAAGTGTACGCAGTCCTCAACCAACTCGATCTCAACAGCGATTTCGCCGACGCGCTCAACCGGGCCAAGGAGGGCACCATCGTCCTGAAGAGCTGGTACGAGCGGCAGCCCCCGGATTACCCGAACCGCGAGCAGAGCATCGCCCAACTCGAGCGCGCCATCCAGGAATACGACATCGTCGACGACCGGCTGAACCAGAGCCGCACCCTGGCCCAGGAAAAACTCTCGACCATCATGCGCCAGCACCGGGTCATCCTTCAGGAAATGAAAATCGGCAAGGTCCTGGAAGCCATTGCGGCGGCGCGGGCCGTGGTCGAGGGCCTGAACGATATCACCACCGCCATGACGGTCGTGGAAGAAAAAACCCACGAGAGCCTCCAGTCCTCGCCGCCGATTTCGAATTGATTGAAGCGAGACCGCATGAATTTGCCGACCCCCACCACTCCGAGGAAAAAATGATGAAAAACCGATCGTTCGCGTTGGTCTTTCTGCTCTGGCTGACGGCCGGATTCGCGGTCGCCCAACCGGCCGCGCAACCCGACCCGGCCGCGCAACCCGACATGGCCAACCTGTTCCAGAAAGTCAACGAGGTCGCCCAGCAGCTCCAGGTCAACTTGGGCGACCTGGAAGCCAGTATCCAGGCCAGCCGCGACTCGGCCGAGAAAGGCGGCCAAGTGCTCGATGAAATGCTGGCCTCGGTGTCGGCGGTCCATAAGAGCATGGCCGAGGACAGCGAAATCTGGACGGAACTGAGCGCCCTGCTGGAACTCTGGGAAGAGCGCCGCCGGGATTCGCTGCAAAAGTCCGAGTCCAATCCGGCGTTTCTGCCCGTCGCCCAAGGCTGGCAGGCCCGGCTCGACA
>REEE01000186.1 GCA_007695245.1 Candidatus Competibacteraceae bacterium
GCCTCCTGCAACAGTTTTTTCAACTCCTGACTGTGGCGACGCCCCACAGGCCGGAACCGTTCGCCGCCCTGGCGGAAACCGACTCTCAGCGAACCGCCAACCAACGCCGCGGCGCGCAACCCCGCGCCTAGAGTTTCCTCCATTCGCAACCAACCGATGCCTGGCAACTCCAGCGCTGGCCAACCGTCGGCGGTGAAACGCCAGATCAAGGTCTGCTGGGTATCATGCGGCCTCAGCGGCGGCATGGCATACAACCCAGCGCGATAACGTCGAACCTCCGCGCCGGGCCAACGGATACAGGGATTACGATCGGTGGCGGCGTTCAGGGCATCTTGGAGAATGTGTTGCAACTGCCGGGCGTCGGGAATCGGCAGATTCAACCGCCGCAGCCAGAAGCGCAGCAGATTGCGCTGCCGCGGTTCGTGCAACGCGCGCAACGCGGGCAGGGCCAAACAGTCCGGGCGGTCGGTCGTCGCGCCGGCCAGATCGGTGGCGGCTTCCTCATCCAGCCAGACGGCGGTCTCGGCGCAACGGCGGGCGGAACGCGCCAGGGTGCGGTTCGTGGCCGGCCAGCGCTCCCGGAGCAGCGGCAACACCTGGTGACGGAGATAGTTGCGGGCGAAACCGCTGTCCGTATTACTGGTATCTTCAATCCACCGCAAATCGTATTCGCGAGCGTAGGTCAGCAGTTCGGCGCGATCCACATCCAACAAGGGTCGCAGCAACCCGCCCTGGCCCAAACGCGCCGCCGCTGGCATCGCCGCCAGTCCGTGTGGTCCCGCGCCGCGCAGCAGTTGCAGTAACAGGGTTTCAGCCTGATCGTCGCGATGATGGGCGGTGAGCAGGGCGGAATCCGCACTGAGTTCGGCGGCCAAGGCGGTGTATCGGGCGCGGCGGGCGGCGGCCTCGGGGCTTTCGCCGGGCATGGGTCCGGCGTCGATGCGCAGTATGCGAAACGGGATGTTCATCTGGTGACAGATGTGGCCGCAATGCTCGCCCCAAGCGGCGGATGCGGCTTGCAGCCCGTGATCGACGTAAATCGCCTCCAGCGTTCGTTCCGGCCACCGACGGCCTTGCATCGCCAGCCCGTGCAACAGTACGTGAGAATCCAATCCACCGCTGTAGCCGACGAGCAGGCGGCGGACGCAGGGGTTGAGATGCTTCAGGAAGGAAAGCAGGTGTTGGGATAAGCAAGTCATCATGCGGCCCGGTATCCACCACGCACGAGCAACCACTCCCAACCCCCCTATCCGGCAGGAGGGGGGTGGGCGGTTGCTCCGGGGTTTCCAGTCAGGCGCTCGTTAGCTCATATTCTTGAGCAATTCCTCGGCCCGCTGTTTCTGAGAGGCGTCACCCTCCTTCACGATTTCTTCCAGAAGACTGCGCGCGCCGACCTGATCCCCCATGTCCAGATAGGCCGTGGCCAGATCCATCTTGGTTTCCACATAGTCAGCAGCGTTATCGCCGTCACTGGAGGCTGCTTCCATTGGGCCGAGATCGAACGAATCAGCACCGAAGATCCGCAAGTCCTCATCGAGCTTGAACAAGTCCTCACGACCCTGCGGTTTCAACTCCTGAGTGACATCGGTGAACTCGAACTTTTGACCCGCCACGGGAGGTACAGGCGGCTCGTCCGGAACAGGCGCGGTCGGGAGGGCGGAAGCAGGCACCTGCGGCGGTTCCGTCACCGGTTCGGGAAGGCCAAAGTCCAGCGCTGGCAAGTCGGTCCTCGGACCCGGCGTGGTGGGCTGCATCTCCAACGGCGGCAATTCAGTCGCTGGCCGAGCGGTTTTTTCCAGGCCCAAGGCGTCGAAGTCAAAATCCAAATCGCTCAAGCGCAGTTCCGACGACGGTTCCTCCGGCGGGGTCTGGGGTTGAGACGGCTTCGGCGCGGGCGCGGGCGCAACAGGCATGGGGCCGCGGGTCGCCGAAGCCGTGGGGGGTTCCGCATCCAGCAGACGCGGCGGTTCCGGTTTGCGCGCCAGCGGCGGGGGTTGGCCCCCGACCTCGGGTGACGGCCGGTCCTCGCTGGGGCCTCGGTCAATGTCCTGAAGCAACTCGCTAATCGGCTTGGGCTTCGGCGCGGCCGCCGGGCTTGGCACCGGATGCGGCCGAACCGAGCGCGGCTCGCGCACCTGGGTTCGAGTGGTTGATGCGGCCGGTTCGGCGGCCGGTTCCGACGTCTTTTCGGCCGGTTTCGGCGTCTTTTCAGCCGGTTTCTTGGGACGGGCAGGTCGCCGTAGTAGCGGCAGTAGCAGGATCGCGCCGACCGCCAACAGAATCAGGAGAATGGCCAACCAGACCACCGGATTCTTCCACCAGCCGGAGTCGATATCCTCAGGCAACGCGGGCGGCGGCGGCGTCGCTGGAACCGGGGCGACCGTCGGGGGCGGCTCGGCCGCAACGGCAGGTGATTCTGGAGTGATGACAAGCTCATCGGCCGGCGGCGCTTCCTCCACCAATGGAAGACTGGCCTCGGGAACAATCTCCGGCAAAGGCTCGGTAGGTAGTGGCGTTGGAAAAATCGGTTCGGGTTCAGCAAACAGCGCCGGCGGATCCGGGATCGGCGCCAAGGTTTCCAAGGGCTCCGGCGGTGCGGGCGGCGCAATGGGTTCCAACGGGAACGCTGGAGGTTCGGGAGGCAATTCGCTCGTGGGCAGCGTGGCAAGATCCGGGATCGGCGCTGGCGCTGGAAAATCCGGCGCGCCCAACGCCTGCGAGGACGGAACCCTGAGCACCGAACCGGCGCGCAGCCGGTTGGGATTGCCGTCGATGAACGCTTCCGGGTTACCCGCCACCAGGATCGCCTGCATCTCCGGCAGGCTGATGGTGGTCGTCGGCCGAACCCGGTTGGCGATCCCGGTCAAGGTTTCGCCGGTTCTCACCGGGCCGTAGAACGAAGCGCCCTCGAAGCTGACCGGTGGCGCTGGCGGCAAGACTGGATCTGGCGGTGCCGCGGCGACGGGCGACGGATCATCCGGCGGTGGAATCACCAGCGGTTGCGGCGGCGGGGGTGGCGGTCGGCGATCCGCGTACAGTTCGGGGTCGAGATGGACCGGAAATTCCCGGAACAACCGGCCTTGCGGCCACGTCACTTCCACCAGGAGATTGAAATTGGGTTCGCGGATCGGCTCGGTCGAGCGGATCTTGATCACATTCGGTCCGCCGGGCGGGGTCTCGACCGAAAAACGGAGTCTGGAAAAAAGTTGCAGTCGCTCGATTCCAATCCGATCAAAATCCTGCTGGCGAGGAATCTGCACGGTCAGACCGATCAGTTCGGCGGGATTGTTGCTAATCAGAGGGATTTCAGCCTCGAAGCGCTCGTTGAGCGCCGAGCGCACCTCAAGCGGACCGACGCCCAGGGCAAAGGCGCACCATGGTGCCGCCAGCCCGGTCAAGAGCAAGAGTCGGAGTAATATCCTGGTCGACATGGACCTGTCTCCATTCCGCCGCCGGGCGTTCGGTTCGGGCGCCGGCGGGATTGGCTTGGATGTCGCCACCGGCGATACCGGCGGCTTTCCCGCTTCGAAACCGCCAACTTCCCCGGCGTTTCGAAGCCTCTTCTTAAAGATACTCCTTAATCGGCATTTCCGCGATTTGGATACGGCTCGGCGCACCGAAAAGCCAGATTCCACCACCCGCCGATATCGGGAGGATCAGTCTTCCAGAAGCATGCGCAGCATTCGCCGCAGCGGTTCGGCGGCACCCCACAACAATTGATCGCCGCAGGTGAAGGCCCCGAGATACTCCGGTCCCATGGTGAGCTTGCGCAAGCGGCCCACCGGTACGGTTAAAGCACCGGTCACCGCGGCGGGCGTGAGTTCGCGGATCGAGCGTTCCCGCTCGTTCGGCACCACTCTCACCCAGTCGTTGGCCGTGCCGATCATCTCCTCCAATTCGTCCAGCGGCGCGTTCCGGGTCAGCTTGATGGTCAGCGCCTGGCTGTGGCAACGCATCGCACCCACCCGCACGCAGATGCCGTCGATGGGAATCGGCCGCTCCGCACGGCCGAGGATCTTGTTGGTCTCGGCCTGTCCTTTCCACTCCTCGCGACTTTGCCCGTTGTCCAATTGCTTGTCGATCCAGGGAATCAGACTACCGGCGAGCGGTACGCCAAAGTGCTGGGTCGGAAACTGGTTGGAGCGGAGAGTATCGGCCACGATTTGATCGATTTCCAGAATCGCCGCAGCGGGCTGGTCCAGTCGGTCGGCCACGGCCCCGTGGATCGCGCCCATTTGCTGGATCAACTCACGCATGTTCTGCGCGCCGGCGCCGGACGCCGCCTGATAGGTCATGGCGCTCAGCCATTCCACCAGCCCGTGCGCGAACAGTCCGCCCAGCCCCATCAGCATCAAACTGACCGTGCAGTTGCCGCCGATGTAGTCCTTCACCCCCTTGGCCAACGCCGCCTGGATCACCGGGCGATTGACCGGGTCCAGGACGATCACCGCATCGTCCTTCATGCGCAGGGCCGAGGCGGCGTCGATCCAGTAACCGTTCCAGCCGGCGGCGCGCAGTTGCGGATGGACCTCGTTGGTGTAATCACCACCTTGGCAAGTGATGATGGCGTCCAGCGTCTTCAGGGCGGCGATGGATCGAGCGTCCTGCAGAGGCGGCGCGTCCTGACCGATGGCCGGACCTTGGCCGCCCACGTTGGATGTGGTGAAGAACACCGGTTCGATCAAGGCAAAATCCTGCTCCGCCCGCATCCGCTCCATCAATACGGAACCGACCATTCCGCGCCAGCCTACCAGACCCACTCGCATGATTGCCTTCCTCAATTCGCTGTTCATCTGTCAATGATACGCTCCCGCCCTTTCTCACTCTTTCCTGGAGCGGCCCAAGGGTGAACGCTTACCAAAATCATAGATTCATTTTAATGGTTTTGCGCTCGCGGTGATGCAAAACCTCACAGCGCCGCCACCACGGCGTCGCCCATGGCTTGAGTTCCGACCGGCGTCATACCGTCCGCCATGATGTCCAGCGTGCGCAACCCCTGATCCAGCACCTGGCCGACCGCGCGTTCGATCCGTTCGGCCTGTTCGGGCTTGTCGAGCGTGTGGCGCAGCAGCATCGCCGCCGACAGGATAGTCGCCAGCGGATTGGCCACGCCTTGACCGGCGATGTCGGGCGCGGAGCCGTGAATCGGCTCGTACAGGCCCTTGCCGCGCGCGTCCAACGAGGCCGAAGGCAACAGGCCGATGGAACCGGTCAGCATGGACGCGCAGTCGGACAGAATATCGCCGAACAGATTGCCGGTGACGATCACGTCGAACTGCTTCGGAGCGCGCACCAGTTGCATGGCGGCGTTATCCACGTATTGATGGGACAGGGCCACGTCGGGATACTCTCCGGCCACTCTCGTCACGACTTCCCGCCACAGTTCGGAGGTTTCCAGCACGTTGGCCTTGTCCACCGAGCAGACCCTGCGCGCCCGCTGGCGGGCGGCCGCGAACGCGACGCGGGCGATGCGTTCGATCTCCGACTCGCGGTAACACATGGTGTTGAAGCCTTCCCGCTCGCCGTTGTCCAGGGTGCGGATGCCGCGCGGTTGGCCGAAATAGAGGTCGCCGTTCAATTCGCGCACGATCAGCAGATCCAGCCCGGCGACGAGATCCGGCTTGAGGCTGGACGCAGACGCCAGTTGCGGGTAGAGCATGGCCGGGCGCAGGTTGGCGAACAGTTCCAGATCGGCGCGAATGGCCAGCAGCCCGCGTTCCGGACGCAGCGGCCGGTCGAGGGCTTCCCATTGCGGGCCGCCGACCGCGCCGAGCAGGATCGCATCGGCGGCGCGGGCCTGGCGGCGGGTTGCCTCGGGATACGGTTCGCCGAGCGCATCCACCGCGCCCCCGCCCAGCAGCCCATAGTCCAGCGTCGCGTCCAGGCCGTGGTCCTGGCGCAGGCATTCCAGCACTTTCGCGGCTTCGGCGACGATTTCCGGGCCGATGCCGTCGCCGGGGAGAATCAGAATCTTGGCGGTCATGAATTTTTCCTGGTCGAAGCCATCACGCGAACAGCCACGGCGCTTCCTGCCGCCGCCTAGCCTCGTAGGCTCGAATGTCGTCCGCATGACACAGGGTCAGGCCGATGTCGTCCCAGCCGTTGAGCAGGCATTCCTTGCGGAACGGGTCCACCTCGAATCCGAACGCTTCGCCGCCGGGCGTGGTGACGGTTTGTGCCGGTAAATCCACCCGCAGCCGGTAGCCGGGTTTTGCCGCGACCTGACGAAACAGCTTATCAACCACATCGATGGGGAGGCAGATCGGCAACAAACCCGATTTGAAACAGTTGGTGAAAAAGATATCCGCAAAACTCGGGGCGATGATGCAGCGGAAACCGTACTCATCCAGCGCCCAAACCGCGTGTTCCCGCGAGGAACCGCACCCGAAATTCTCTCGCGCCAGCAGAATACTCACTTGCCAGTAGCGCGGATGGTTGAGGGGAAAATCGAGATTGCGCGGTCGTTCCGCACAGTCCATCCCCGGTTCGCCGTGGTCCAGATAGCGCCACTCGTCGAACAGGTATCGGCCGAAGCCGGTGCGTTGGATGGACTTCAAAAACTGCTTGGGGATGATCGCGTCGGTGTCCACGTTGGACCGATCCAAGGGGGCGACGAGACCGTCGAGTCGGGTGAAAGCTTTCATTCGATATTCTCCCTCAGAAGGTCCGCACGTCCACGAAATGCCCGGCCAGCGCCGCCGCCGCCGCCATCGCCGGGCTGACCAGATGCGAGCGCCCGCCCGCGCCTTGCCGTCCCTCGAAATTGCGGTTGGAGGTCGAGGCGCAATGCTCGCCGGGCAACAGGCGGTCGGCGTTCATCGCCAGACACATCGAACAGCCCGGCTCGCGCCACTCGAAGCCGGCGGCGGTAAAGATTCGGTCCAGGCCCTCGGCCTCGGCCTGCTGCTTGACCAGCCCGGACCCCGGCACGACCAACGCCTGTTTGAGGCTGGCCGCGACCTTGCGGCCTTGGATGACCGCCGCCGCCGCGCGCAGATCTTCAATCCGGGCGTTGGTGCAGGACCCGATGAACACCCGGTCCAATTGGATCTCGGTCATCGGCGTATTGGGTCGCAAGCCCATGTAGCGCAGCGCCTGCTCCATCCCGGCGCGCTTGACCGGGTCGGGTTCCCGGGCCGGATCGGGAACCCGTTCGTCCACCGCCACCACCATCTCCGGCGAGGTACCCCAGGTGACTTGCGGTTTGATCGTCGCCGCGTCGAGCGTCACGATCCGGTCGAAAGTGGCGTCATCATCGCTCCGCAAGTCGCGCCAGGCCGTTACCGCCTGCTCCCACAGCACACCTTGAGGCGAAAACGGTCGGTCGCGCACGTAGTCGAGGGTGGTGTCGTCCACCGCCACCATGCCGGCGCGGGCACCGGCCTCGATGGCCATGTTGCACACCGTCATCCGGCCTTCCATGCTCAGCGCCCGGATGGCCGCGCCGCCGAATTCGAGGGCGTAACCGGTGCCGCCGGCGGTGCCGATTTTGCCGATGATCGCCAGCACGAGATCCTTGGCGGTCACCCCCGGCCCGGCTTGGCCGTCCACCTGAATCAGCATCGCCTTGGCCTTCTTCTGGATCAGGCACTGGGTCGCCAGTACATGCTCGACCTCGGAGGTACCGATGCCGAACGCCAGCGCGGCGAAAGCGCCGTGGGTCGAGGTGTGGGAATCGCCGCAGACCAGGGTCATGCCGGGCAGGGTCGCGCCCTGTTCGGGTCCGACGACGTGGACGATGCCGCGCCGCGCGTCGCCGATGGGGAAGTAGCGCAACCCCAGCGCGCGGGCGTTGGCGTCCAGGGTTTCGACTTGCAGGCGGGATACCGGATCGGCGATGGTGGTGAAGCCTGGGTCAGTCGGGGTGTTGTGATCCGGCATGGCGACGATGGAATTCAAGCGCCACGGTTGGCGTCCGGCCAGCCGTAGGGCCTCGAAGGCTTGCGGCGAGGTCACTTCGTGGACCAGATGCCGGTCGATGTAAAGCAGCGTCGTGCCGTCGGGATCGCCGCGCACCACATGGGCGTCCCAGAGTTTGTCGAAAAGCGTTTTACCAGCCATGACCTAGAGTCTCCCGCTACAACTGCCGATGAGCTTAAAATCCTGTCATTCATAACACAAAGGGTTCTTCGCCACGAGAGGCACGGGAACCCGCAACCCACGTTTTTTGGAGGAGTCGCCCCATGGCCGCCGGTCCCACCCATCTCCTGGTCATCGACCTGGAAACCGTCCCCGATGAAACCATTCTACCCGCCGACCGCGATCCGGCCGGATTTCCCAAACCGATCCAACACCGGCTGGTCACCCTGGGCTTTCTATTGGCCGCCATCGACCGCGACGGGTCGGGCGAATGCTACCGGGTGCGCCGCCTGCAAGCGGTCAGCGCGTCCGCTAGCGACGAGCGGACGATGCTGGCCGGGTTCTGGACCCTGGTGGATAAAACCCGCCCCCGGGTGGTGAGCTGGAACGGACGCGGGTTCGATCTGCCCGTGCTGAAACAGCGTTCGCTGATCCACGGGCTCACGGCGTTGAACTGGCACCGCACCGAACCGCGCTACGGCTACGACTACCGCTTCGAGCCGAACTGGCACTGCGACCTGATGGAGGTGCTGAGCGACTACGGCGCCTCGCCCCGGCTGGGGCTGGATGAAACCGCACGGGCGCTCGGTCTGCCGGGCAAATGGAACGGCCACGGGCGGGAAGTGGCGGAGCATATCGCGGCCGGCGACAGCGCCGCCGTGGATCGCTACTGCGAAGGCGACGTGCTCAACACCTACCTGCTCTATCTGCGCTGGGCCTATTTCAGCAGTCGGGTCAGCGCCCGCGGTCACAACGCCAGCGTCCAGAACCTGAGCGAGTTTCTGGAAGGCGGACGGGAGGAGCAACCACATTGGGGAGAATTTCTGGAGCGCTGGACGACCAGCACCCAACCCTGTCCCCGGTTCGTGATCGAGCCCACCGACCAACCGGGACCGCAGCCGCC
>REEE01000128.1 GCA_007695245.1 Candidatus Competibacteraceae bacterium
TCTATGGCCGGCCGACTGGCAGCTTTGGCGCGAGGACAAGTTCAATACGCCCGGCACGGTCTACGACCCGACGATGTGGTCGCACCGGACCGGAAACACTGACGGCGCAGTGTTTACCGCTGATAATATCACCGAATGCCCCGGCGGTGGCCTTCGTTTGATCGGAAAGTCGGAAAGTGACGGCGAAGGGGGCTTGAACTTCACGTGTGCGGAGATAGTAAGCGCAAATTGGTATGGCAATAACGATAACCATGGCCGTGGTAGTTCAAATATCACAAATCAGCAGTACCTCCCCCCGTACATGATTACGTTCCGTGCGAGGTACTCGGAGATCAGCACAGCCGTAGTGCAGTTGCCAGTCCGTTTCGGCGGCTGGACACACACACACTTCGCCGAGTTGAGGTTCCTAAACGCCACCCTTGGAAACCCCAGCTACAACGACACCCAGGTGGGGCTGGAGTTTGATGGCGATGAGCGGCAAGTTGCTTGGACCGGACATAGCCATACTAACTACCTGTCGGTGCGCACAAACTCAGGCTCATCAAGCCCAGGCGGCGGTAATATTGAAACCGGCCAACTAGGTGTAACATCAACAACAAAAGATGTTTGGTACGATGTCGCCTATCTCTGTTATCGTAATCACGAAGGGCGCATGTTTGTGCGATCCAATGTAAACAATAATATGCAATCTACCTTTTTGGATACGCCGATCAGTCAGTGGCCGGACCGCCTAGCGATTGCTGAGGCTATCTTTGACCGCAATTCGCATTGTATGCACTTTTTTGCGTGGTTGAACATGTCAGACCTGCCGCCGGGGTTTGATTTAGAGCAACAGGTCACATACGATGTGCGAGATTTCCGGGTCTACGTTCCGCCGGGTGATCCGCGCCTGAGCGAGCCGTTCAAAAGCAACAGCCCAGCCGCTTCGTCCGAAGTCCCGACGTTCTGGGGCATTGTTGGTTCCGTCACCGGCAACACCCTGAATTTAACGATCACGGATGCCGTGCCGCGTGCGACATGGAGCGTCTCGGTGGTCGAGGATGATCCAGACCCTTCGGCCCCAGTCACCCTGGCCAGCACCCTCGCGACACGCGTGTGGACGCTGGGGACGCGAAACGTCGCGGTGCCGGCCATCAACATTTCCTCGCTTGCTCCGGCGAAGGACCTGGCCGTTTCTGTGACGCACGGCGGGCGGACGCGAACGATTGTGGTGGAACGGCCCGTCTGGGATTTCGAAGCGGCGGCGGTTGGATCAGATATCGTCGTGACCATGAGTGACACCATCCCTGGTGTTCTGGTGACGACCACGGTGGAGGAATTGTGATGAACGATCTGCGACGCGCCGCCATTCTGGCGGTGATCGACGCCAATGACTGGACCGAGTTGAGCGACTTTGATGCGGCAGCGGCGGGTTACGCTACGACGACCGTCCATGAACGGGTGCCGAAGGGCGTTCTGTTCCAGGAACTCGACAACTTCGTCCACGCTTCGGGTGCCCCGGTATGGGAGGCCATCGAGGCCAGTGTGGCGCTTACGGGCGAGGCCGAGCCGGTGGCGATCGCCTGCCGTGCCGCGGTCCGCCTTCGCGACGCCGGACCGGACTACCCGCCCGTCAATGTGCAATCACCAATGCTCCAGACGCAGCTCACGATCCTGGTGGCGGGCGGCATCCTGACGCAGGCGCAGGCGGACTTGCTGGCCGCGCTCGGCGATCGAGAGGTGACCATCTGGGAAGCCGGCGACGTGAGTTTGCCGGTCTGGGAACGGGACGTGAAGGAGGCCCGCAATGGCGACTGAAACAGTGGCGCTTAGCACCAGCGCGGCGCACTCGACCACGATTACCCGGGATGCCGGCGCGTTCGCCATCTCACTCGTTGCGACGTTCCCCGCTGAGGCCGGCACGTGCCGATTGCAGGTCCGTGCGCACGATGCCGACCGTTGGCTGAACCTGGCTGAGGTGAGTGTGGCCGCCAGCGGCAGGACGGGGTTTTCGGTGATCGGCTGGCAATGGGCGCGCCTGCAAATGGTGCTCAATCAGAATACCGGCGACGCAACGGTAGATAGCCAGCAGATCGCCATTTCCTGATGCTGATCCAACCGAAACATGCGCTTCTGAAGCCGGCACGGTGGGCACTGCAGCCGCACCTGACGGATGCGCCCGAATTGTGGCGGGAGTGTGCGTTTGGCTACTCGCTTGGCCCCGAAGGGGGGCCTTTTTATCTTTCAGGTTCGGCGGCATGGAAACCGCAGGATTTTGGGCAATCTGTAAGCGTGCCAGAAGCCGGTGTGCACTCGGGGTCCGCGTGTTTGGCCCCGAGAGTGTTGCCAATTAGCACACTTGCGTATCCATTCACCTTGATGACTCGCTTTGTAAGGAGGAACTCTGCACATCAGCGGTTTTTCTTCGGCGTTAATGTTAATAATAACTACGGCGGTCCTCATCTTTGGAATGTATCAAACGCTCTGTGGTTTCAATACGGCAACGGCGCCGGTTCGGGAATGGCTGAAAGACGCACGTGGTCGGCGGGGAGTATAGCTACAGATGTGTGGTATACGTGTCTTTGGGAGTGTAGAGGTAACCAAAATGGGGATAGCACGATTTGGCTGAATGGTGCTGTTCGATCTACCTCACTTAGCGGCGGTTACAGCGGGGCCCCCGTGATTTATGACGGCTCGATGGGGTGGGGGTACTACGAAAGAGAAGGCAGCATACATTCAGATCATGATGTAACTGCGTTTTGGACCCGGACGCTGGACGAATACGAGAGAGCGGAGATTTTCAACGACCGCTACGCGATGTTCCGCCCATCCTCCCGCATGTTCGTGCCGTATTTGCGGAGTGCGAGCGGGGACCCTGGCATCATCAACGTCGGCCCGGCCGATCCCGCGACGACTGGCGCGCCGGTTGCGAACAATCCGGCGGCGGCGGTGTGGATCAACATCCAAGCGGATGCCGCTGTCGCCCCCGCACCGGTTGCGTCTTCGCCGGAGGCAACGCTTCACTCAACCATCATCAACGTCAGCACGCCCGAGCCCGCCGTTGCTGGGGCGCTTGTTGCGTCATCGTCTGCTGCCGACATCATTGCGCACGGCTCGCCGGATGCCGCTGTGTCTGGCACGATCATGGCGTCATCGCCGATCGGCCTTGCATTCCTGAGCGTTGGCGCGGCCGATCCAATCCTGTTTGACGCGCCGGTCGCCAGCATCCCCGCCGCGACCGTCTGGGCCAATGCGCAAGCTGATGAAGCCGCCAGTGGCGCGTTGTCGGCGTCGAGCCCAGCGGCGATCGTCTGGACAAACCTGGTCGCCGATACGGCCACCGCATCAGCATTTCTCGCCGGCAGCCCGTCGGCATCAATCTTCGATGACAACATCATCGAAGTGACTGCCAACCCCGCAACTACAGGCGCTATCAGTGCGTCGAGCCCGGAGGCCATCGTGATTATCAACGCAGGCGCGGCCACCCCGGCACTGGCCGGCGCGATGGCCGCTAGCACACCTATGCTCAAGCGTGTATTCGTCATCTCAGAAAACGCTACATTGACCACCTACACCGTGACTATCCAGAACGTAACCCTGCCGGCGCGCGTGACGGTGGCGCACGCTGGCAGAGAAGTGCAGAAGGACGTGACAGCATGATCCAAGTGACGCCCAACATCCGCATCGAGGCCGGCAAGGGCTGGTACCGATGCAGCGTTGCCGACCTGAAAGCCTTGCCGCAGGTTTCCCGGATGTACCCGGACGGTGTCAAGGACAGTAACGGCAACAAAATAGACTACAGCAACGACGCCCAGATGGTGACGGTCCGGGCGTTGCATAAGCCGGACGTGTTCATCGTCTACAAGACCGATGAGAGTGGACGATACATTCCGGAGAAGACCGTGTTCGAAACCGAAGCCGCTGCGAAGGAATACGTAAATGACCACCTACTTCAATAATGCTGTGTTCGACGACGGTTTGTCCACGCTAACCAGCAACGTGAACAAGTTGGTGATGTGTACCGCTTTGCCAACCACGTTCACCGAAGCCAACAGCACGTATAAGGTAGGTGAGAAGACATCGCACACCGTGGGCTCGCCGGGCGATCGCAGTGGTGGTGGCCGCGAGGTTGTCGGCCCTGCTATTACAGACGGCGCCGGCGACGTAACCGCAGAGGGCGATCCTGCGTCTCATTGGGCATGGGTAAGCGGCACCGTCCTGTACGTCGCGACGACCCTTGCGACGCCAATCTCGCTTGGCCCCACCAGCAACCAATTCAATCTTGAGGTGCAGACGGTGGGCATTCCGTCATCGTGAGCGGACAGGGGCGGGCGGACGCGAACGATCGTGGTGGAGCGATGATCGTCTGGGCGAACAGTGTCCAGGAAGCGGCGCCGATGCTGCGGCTGCGGCATTACGTCTACCGTGAACAGCGGAGCTACCTGCCGCAGCGTATGGATCGGCTCGACCTGGATGATCACGATGAACGTGCTGTGCATCTGGGGGTGCGGCATCATGACCACATGGTGGCGTGCTGTCGCATCATCTACCGCACCCCGTATCCTGCGCAGGAGATCGTGCCGGATGCAGTATGGCAGATGGCCCGCTCCATCACCGGCGATGCGGCGCTGGCCGAGTTGTCACGGCTAACGCAAGACGACACCGGCCGGCATGAGCACGTCGAGGCACTATGCCAGGCGGCGATCGATCACATGCGCGCATCCGGCGTGCAGTGGTGTGTCACGCTGATGAACACGACGCTCACGCGGTTACTGGATCAGCACGGTGTTCATGCGATCCGCCTCGCGCCCCCGGTGGAGTTGTTCGGCCGGCGGTACCTTTGCCTCATTGACGTAACCAAGGTTCCATCATGAACCGCACCTGCCCAATCTGCGACGTGCCGTTTCTGCCGGACGCCACACTGACGACGGGGTTCGGGAAGTGGCGTTTGGAAGTCGGTGACGGGCGAGTGCGTGAGACCGACGTGGCCAGCTACATCACGGTGGACATGCTTGAGTTGCTATGGGATGCGCGGCCATTCCCTCCGGTGCAGCGACAATGGCGGCAGAAGCAGGACAGGCTCGCATGGCCTACGCACAACCTCACGGCGACGCGCCGGCACTTGCATCGCCTGGGGTTGTGGTGCAACGATACGATGGGGGCGATCGGCAAATGGTTGCAGCACATGCCAACGGTGGCTGCAAAATGCCCGGTCTGTCATGGCCCCGATGCCCCGACGCAGTTTCGTTTCTCGCCTCCGCACGGATGGGTAGCCGGGCCGGGGTATCAACTTCGGCTGAGCCCGAAGAAAGCCAAGATGCTCGAAATCTTGACGACCCACGAAGGGTCGATCGCGACGGACGAGTGGCAGCGGCGGACGCAGCGTGCGTTCGGCCATCACATCAGGGCGTTCCAAACGGAAATCAGTCAACTGAACCAAGACCTGGAACGGACGCCGGTGCGCCTCGTAAGTTCGCGGGGGTACTGGCAATTGGCGCATGGTTTCTCGGTCCCGGAGCCGTTATGGCGACAGGCGTCATGATGGGCTATGTTTGGGAGGTGATCGTTCCTGCATATCTGCTGCCGATCATGGTGGCGTGGTGGAGGTGGAGATGAGTGTAAATAGCCTGATTGACGGAATCATCCGCCGGGAAGGCGGTTACGTGAACCACCCGGCGGACAGGGGCGGGCCGACAAAGTATGGGATCACAGCGGCTACATTGGGCTCGGCCCGGGGCAATGGCCGTGCGGCAACCGCTGGCGAGGTGCAGCTTCTCACCATGGAAGAGGCGCGCGCTATCTACTGGCATCAGTACGTCGCTCGGCCCAACTTCGACCAGATCCGGGATGACTATCTGCAAGAGGTCGTTGTGGATTTCGCCGTCCACTCTGGCCCCAGGCGGGCGGCAGAGGCCCTACAGCGGGCCGTGGGCGTGAGGGTCGACGGCATCGTGGGGCCGATGACCCTGGCGGCTGTCAACGCGCGGGATGCCGAAAAAACGGCACTGCGCGTCATGCTGGATCGGGCGCTGTTTCTGCTGGACCTGGTGGGGCGCGACCGTTCGCAGGCGGTGTTCGCCCGCGGCTGGGCGAATCGGCTGCTGGAATTGCGCGACGGCGGCTCCCCCGACGCATTCACGGCCGCCGATGCGCCGCTGCCGCGGCAGGATGATGCTGAGGAAATATCGGAAGCGGCGCGCGGCCTTGGCCGGTGGCTTGCCAACCTTTTCGGGAGGCGGAAATGAGCGTCGCCCCCTACAGGAAGTTCGTCGCCGCACTAGTGGGGGTTGCGATTCTGCTGATTTATCGGCATAGTGGTATTGATGTCGCATACCTGGAGCCGCTCATGGTCGAGGCTATCCTGACGTTCGTGATTCCGGCGGTCGTCTACGCTGTGAGGAACGCCCCGCAATGACCCGGTTTTGGACGTACATCGCAAGTGTACTCGCTTCCCTTGTGGCCCTTTTTGGGTTATACGCTCGGGGTAAGGCTGCGGGAAAGCGCACGCAACGGGATCGCCAGGAACGGGAGGCTCAGCGCGATGTACGGACGGCACAAGCGGCGCGTCGTGTGGCTGATGATGCTCATCGGGCTGGCGATCGGCCTGGCAGCGTGCGCAAGTTCGACCGTCAGGGGTAACTTCTGCGACATCGCGGAGCCCATCTCGGCCGACCCCACCCGCGACACCATCGAGACCGTCCGGCAGGTTGACCGGCACAACGTGGTCGGTGTGGAGTTGTGTGGATGGTGACGGACCCCGCCACTTTGGAGCATATACAGGGCAAGATTATATCGCTCCAAGCGGCGGTCGAGCACATCGAGCGCCTCATGGTGCAGCGTCTAGAGGTGACGGAGCGGGCGTTGGCGGAACATGAGGTTGAGTGCCGGGCGCGGGCAACGGAAACAGACAGCCGGTTCAGGGACGCTCGTATCAAGCCCGGCTACGTCATCTCAACCGTAAGCATTGTCGTCGCCATCGTCGTGGGGATGTTGAGTTGGACCTTGAACGAGGTCCGTTCGACCGATGTCCGCATGACGGAACTATCCAAGGACGTGGCGTCGTTGTTGGCGGGCACGACGGCGGCCACCGCGGACCGCTGGCGCCGCGCCGATGCAATGGACGCGCACGCGCAACGACAGATGGAAATGGTCCAGATGGAAGCGCGACTGCGGGATGAAATGAGCCGGATGCAACAGCGGCTGGGCAATCACGAACAGATCGCCGAGATCAACCGCCGCATCGATAACCTGCTGCCGCGGATGAGGCGGTTGGAGCGAGGCGAAGACCCCCAGGAGTGACCTGGGGGTTGTCGACGTGTCGCCTGCTGTCAAGGCGGGTTCGTCTCTCCTTTCCTGGTTGTGGTGCGGCTCAATCCCGGGCCGCGGCGGGGGTCTGCATCAGAACATCCCAACCACAATCACGCCGTCGTATTCTTGCGCCACTTCCTTCGCCCGCATCCACCGGGTCAGCAAGTCGAACCACCCGGCCCGATCAGCCGGGTTCAAGGCCATTGCCGCACCCTCAGATCCTCGGGCCACTCGCTTAGATCGGCACCCTTGCGGCTCTTCAGCGTGAGGCGCTTGCCGTCCTCAACCACATGCCCGCCAAGCTGCTTCACAAACACCGGGACGCCGGCCTGCCCACAATGGTTCACGATCTGGCGTATCCACCAGCGCAGATCGCACGGCCGCGCGCCCGGCCCGCTCTCGCCGCCGACGATGACCCAATCGAGACTTGCAGTGAAACCAGATCGGATCATGGGGCCGAGGCCGCGATGCTGATACCTTTCACCGGCAAGAGCGTCGATCTTGGATGTATCGCGATCCGGTGCCTTATCCCAAATGCAGTCTAGGTCCACCGGCCCCAGCAGCGGCTCGGCGCTCACGAACCGGATCGCTGCTGGCGTATCGAGCAGATACGGGATGCGCTCGTCGGCGGTCGCCTGGTCCTCGACTGACGTGCCGAGCCAGACGTTGGGTAGGGGCCATTCAGCGGGCTGGATGCAACCCTTTATCGGTGACGGCTTCCACCGATGGCTCTGCCATCCGATGTGTCCGTCTGGCAGGTTTCGACCAACTGACAGGGCTGCATCGGCAATTCGAACCTGCGGCCCTTCGCTCATGTATTTCCGCATCCGCTCGGGCCGCTTCGTGAGCACCTGGAACGTGTGATGCGGAGCGAGCGCCATGACGGCGAAGACATCGTCGATCCATGCGTCCGGTATCGCCGTATGAAACAGGTCGCCCATGGAGTTGACGAACACTCGCTTCGGGCGACGCAACCGCAGTGGAGCAGTCAACGTCCTTTCGGGCGCTTGACGCACAGCCCCGCTCCACACCGGCTCTGCCTTGCTTTGCTGCGTCGTGCCGGCATAGTGCGCCACCCCAATCGCTTCCAGCCGGTGGGCCATCCGCATGGCGTAGCAGTTGGTGCATCCGGCCGAGACCACGCTGCAGCCCACAATCGGGTTCCATATCGCGTCAGTCCACTCGATGCCGGTCATATCGGCCACACCAGAGGCCCGTTCGCGTTCACTTTGGCCGTCTTGAGATAGCGTCTGCCGTAACCGGCGAGGCACTTCCGGCACAACTCAACGGAACGGTTCAGGTACTCCGTCCGCCCCGACGCCGGGCAGTTTTGCGTCTCGTTGCAATCAAGCCAGATCGTCTCCACGTGCTCGACGCTTCCGCACCTGTCACATTTCAGGATTGTGGCCATGTGATTCACTCCTCTTTGCCCGCTCCACCCGCTTCTTGTGCGCCCGCGTCTTGGCCGAGCTGGCTTGCTGTTCTTTCCACGTCATCGGTTCCTGCATCGATGTTGCGCCTGGCGGAAGCCTCGTCACGCCGTGCGCGCGGATGAATGCGTCGATCTTCTCGCGGTCAGTCATCGGCTCCGCCCCATGAGCCGAAGCACCCGACGGATTTGCTCGGCTACGCTCTTGGTGGGGACTGGTGGTGCTGGTTTGTCGGTCAT
>REEE01000245.1 GCA_007695245.1 Candidatus Competibacteraceae bacterium
CTCCGCACGGCTTGACGCCGCCGCGGAACCCGATGACCGAGCAACGCCCGCCCAGTCGCCTGTGGCGATGCGATGGCCTCGCCTGCGATCATCAGTAGTATAGTTTCACGCCGTGGAATCGGCGGAGCCGAGGGCTTTCGTTTGTGAGCCGCCGGCCCGGCTTGCCGGCCTTCCCGCTGGCCGATCTGGAGGGCATCGCTGGATTCGTCGCGGAGTTCGCCGATTTTTAAAAGCATTCGCTCAATGAACGGTGTTTGGTTATCCTTAGCGTGCAACTTTTCACGATATATTTGTCACTCAAATAGAATTGAGCAAACGTTCCGAATCGACGGGATTCCCAGTGACAAAGCTTAAAAAGCTTAAAGGGAACCCTGACCGTTCGGTAACGATTCGAACGGATTTTCCCACGCGCGGGCGTGGAGGACAGTGCGTGAATGGGAGGGGTAACCATGGCCGATCCTGAAGCCCGAGCGACGGCGCGCCAACATACCGCGCGGTTGCTGAAGATGTTGCGGGGCTACGGACCAGCGTCCGAATCGGAGCCCGCCACCTCTACCACCGAACCCGATCCAACGGTGGTCGCCGAGGCAGCCCCCACCTATGCCCGGCTGTTGGAAGTCGCACCGGATCGTCCGCTTCCCGCCGCACGCCCGTCGTCCTCACCCCCCCCCGCCGCGCCGCGCGCTCCGCCGCCGCCACCCAGGCCGGTTGCGGCGGATCCCGTTATTCCCACCGTCGGCGAAGTCTTGCACCATCAACCGGGCGCGCTGGGTCAATTGTTAGCCCAGCACGCCCGGTTGGCTCAATCCAGCCAGATTTTCCACGCCTATCTGCCGCCGCATCTCCGCGATCACGCGATCCTGGTCCGCATGGATCAGGACGGGTGGGAAGTGCAAACCGATTCGGCCGGTTGGGCGACCCGACTTCGCTACGCACTGCCCAGCATCCGGCAGGGACTGAGCCAGCACTTGGATATCCCATTGCCCAAGCCCCGCATTCGGATCGTGCCGGACGCCCGACCGCCGACGCCGCCGCGCCGACCGCCGCTGACCCTGACCGAGCGCAACGCCCGACTACTGAAAACCGCAGCCCAGGATTTGGGTGACACCCGATTGAGCGCGGCCCTGCGGCGGCTGGCGGAACATAGCCAGCCGCATCAAGCGCCATGACCAGCCATCCGGTCCCAAAGATGGCGAAACCGACAGGACACCCCGCAACGACCATCAACCTGGATCGCGCATGGCGCTCTACACCCATCAAAGCAACCATCTCGAAATCCTGGCCGACCGCTTGGCCGAACTCCTGAGCCAACCGTTGCGCTCGCCGCTGGCGCGGGAAGTGGTCGTGGCGCAAAGCAACGGCATGGCGCGTTGGCTGGCGTTGCGGCTGGCCGACCGATCGGGCATCTGCGCCAATTTGAGCGTCCAGTTTCCCGCGACCTTTCTCTGGGAGATGGCGCGGGTGGTGTTGCGTTATCTGCCGCCGACCTCAACCTTCGATAAACCGGTGATGCACTGGCGACTCATGGCTTTGTTGCGCGAAGTGGACGAGTCGCCCCGCTTCGACCCGGTGCGGGCGTATCTCCGCGATGACCGCGACGACTTCCGCCGCCACGAACTGGCTTGCCGCATCGCCGACTGCTTCGACCAGTATCTGGTCTATCGGCCGGACTGGATCAAAAAATGGGAAGCGGGCGCGGAGGATCACTGGCAGGCGGAATTGTGGCGCTGGTTGGCGCGCGGCGGCGAGGCGCATCGGGTGCGGGTGCAGGAACAGTTCCGCGCGGCGCTGGCGCGCGGCGCTATCGATCCGGGCCGGCTGCCGGAACGGATCAGCATGATCGGCGTGGCCGCGCTGCCGCCGCTCTATCTGGACTTGCTGGCCGGGTTGGCGCGGTACGTCGACGTTCATGTCTTGATCCTTAATCCTTGTCAGATCTATTGGGGCGATATCCGGGCCGAACGCGATCTGGCCCGCCTGGCCGAGGAGATCGACCCGGAGGACGCGTATCTGACGGTGGGCCATCCGCTGCTGGCCTCGCTCGGCAAGCAGGGGCGGGATTTCATCGATCTGTTGCAGGATTATCCGCGCGTCGAATGGGACGGGTTCGTGGAGCCGGACGGCACCGATCTGCTGCATCGCCTGCAAGCCGATATCCTGCATTTGCGCGAGCGGGGCGACGGCGCGGAGCATCCACCGCTGCCGCTGCGGCCGGACGACCGCTCCATTCAGGTCCACGTCTGCCACGGCCCGATGCGCGAAGTCGAGGTGCTGCACGATCGGTTGCTGGCGCTGTTTGAGACGCATCGCGACCTGCGGCCCGCGGACGTGATCGTGATGGCACCGGATCTGGAGACCTACGGCCCGTTGCTCGAAGCGGTGTTCGACAGCGCGCCGAGCGAACGGCGGATTCCGTTCGCCGTCGCCGATCAGGGCATCGCGGTCGAGTCTCCCTTGGTCGAAGTGTTTTTCGAACTGCTCGATCTGGGCGGCGGTCGGTTCGACGCCCAACAGGTGCTGAGCTTGCTGGAGCCGCCGGCGGTGCGGCGCCGGTTCGACCTGGACGAAGCGGATCTGGACCGGATTCAGCACTGGGTGCGCGAGGTCGGCATCCGCTGGGGCATCGATGCCGAGGCAAAAACGCGCTGGGACCTGCCGGCCACCGCCGAACACACCTGGCGAGCGGGTCTGGACCGGTTGCTGCTCGGTTACGCGCTGCCGGGGCACGGTCGGGATTTGTACGCCGGGATTCTGCCCTACGACGAAGTGGAAGGCGGCGAGGCCCAAGCGCTGGGCGGCTTGCAGAGTTTTGCCGAGGCGCTGTTCGGTCTGGACGCCCGCTGGCGGGAACGCCGGCCGCTGGCGGAGTGGGCGACGACGCTCGCCGCGATGCTCGATCGGTTTTTCGACCCCCGGGAGCGCGAGGAGAACGAGCTGCAACTGATCCGCGCCGCGCTCGATACGCTGCGCGAGAACGCCGCGCTGGCGAACTTCACCGAACCGGTGGCGCTGGAGGTGGTGAAGTCGGCGCTGCGCACCCAGATAAACGCCGCCGAAAGCGGGGCCGGACGGTTTCTAAGCGGCGGCGTGACCTGTTGCGCCATGGTGCCGATGCGCAGCATTCCGTTTCCGGTGGTGTGTCTGATCGGCATGAACGACGACGCCTATCCGCGCGCGCACCGGCCGGTTGATTTCGATCTGATGACCCCCCGGTTTCGCCGCGGCGACCGCTCCCGCCGCCAGGACGACCGCTATTTATTCCTGGAAACCCTGCTGTCGGCGCGACACTGCCTGTATCTCAGCTACGTCGGTCAAAGCATCCGCGACAACAGCCCCCTGCCGCCCTCGGTGCTGGTCGGCGAACTGCTGGATGCGGTGGATCGGGGTTTTTACCGCCCGGACGGTGGCCGGCCCCGCGAGCAACTCCTCGTGCGCCACCCCCTGCAAGCCTTCAGCCGCCGCTATTTTGGTGCTGATCCACATTTGTTCAGCTATGCCCGGGAGTGGGTTGAAGCCAGTCGCCACGCCGGGCGCGGCGAACGGGACCCCGCGCCGCTGCTGGGCGCGGAACTACCTGAGCCGGAACCGGCGTTGCGGACGGTGACCTTGGAGAGTCTGGTGCGGTTCTTCAACAACCCCACCCGGTGGCTGTTGCGCGAGCGGTTGGGCATCCGACCCGAGGCGGATGAGGAGGCGCTGGATACCCGCGAGCCGTTCGTGCTCGATGGGCTGGCGAATCATGGCTTGTTGCAACACATGCTGGAATTGCACCGGGACGGGCGGCCGATGACCCAGATCGAAGCCGTGGCGCGGGCCGGCGGCGCGCTGCCGCACGGCCGGGTCGGGGAATGCGTGTTCGTCGGGGCGCGGGACCGGGTGACGCGCTTCGCCGGACGGTTGGGGCGGGTGCTGCCGCGTCGGGAAACCGAACCGCTGGAACTGGATCTGGCGCTGGGCGAATTCCGGCTGATCGGGCGGGTGACCGGCCTGACCGCCACCGGCTGGGTGGGTTATCGGCTGGCCAGCATGAAGGCCAGCGATTATCTGAATTTGTGGCTGCATCATCTGACCGTGAACGCCGCGGCGCCAGCGGGTGCGACGTGGAACAGCCACTGGGTCGCGGAAGACCGGGACGTGCTGCTGGAACCGGTCGCGGACCCGGCGGCGCGGCTGGCGGCGCTGCTGGACCTGTACTGGCAAGGAACGCGGCGGGTGCTGCACTTCTTCCCCAAGAGCGCGTTGGCCTACGTCGAGAAACAGCGCGCGGGCCAGGGCGAAGACGAGGCCTTGCGGGCGGCGCGTCAGACTTGGGAGGGCAGCGATTTTCAAACGACGCCGCCGGAATCGACGGATGTCTATTATCAAATGGCGTTCCGGGACACCGATCCGCTGGATACGGAATTCACGGCGACCGCCGCGACCGTGTTCGCCCCGCTGTTCGCGCAAATACCGCGGAAAACTGGCGATGGACCGGTGGCGGACGGTTGATGCTCTAAAATCGGTAGCCGGTTGTACCCCAATCAAGGTCTTCCACCCTTTCACCACCGAATCAGGGAATCCCCATGAACCCTCGGCAGGAACAATCACCGCGGACCGAACCCCAGCCCCCCGACCGCGCCCCGGGGTTTGTGGATATTGTTCTCAGCGTGCTGGCCGGTTTTTTCGGGGTGCAGAGCGAACGCAACCGGGCGCGGGATTTCCAGCATGGCCGGCCCATTCATTACATTCTGGTCGGCTTGGCGCTCACTCTGTTGTTTATTCTGGCGGTGCTGCTCGCGGTAAAATGGGTGTTGCGCTCGGCGGGCGTCTAGGCTGAAGACTTTAATCGTTCACGACTGACTGCTACGGGAATTCGCTGATGAGCCGCATCACTCTGACCGGAGAATTGGAAAATGAATACCGGCGTCTGTTCGCCACCTGCGTCCTGCGCGAGGAGCGGGCCGCCGAAGTGGATGAATGCATCGACGCGATCCTGACGGATCGCGACCGCTACCAGGCGGTCGGCGAATCGTTGCAAACCCCCTGGTTCGTGGTAGCGGCGTTACACGTCGCCGATACCGGTCGCGATTTCACCGTGCATTTACACAACGGGGATCCGCTGACCGACCGCACCCAGCATGTGCCGGCGGGCCGGCCGCTCGGCGGAGAACCGCCGTTCCGTTGGGAAGACAGCGCTATTGACGCTCTGGGCCTGAATCATTTTGGTCAATGGTCGGACTGGAGCATCGCCGGTACGCTGTTCAAGCTGGAAGGCCGCGGCGGCTGGGGGTATCGGCTCCACCATCCCGACACGCCTTCCCCCTACTTGTGGAACTACTCGACGCATTATCGCCACGGCAAGTATGTGACCGATGAGACCTGGAGCGAAACCGCGGTCGCCGTGAATTGCGGAGTAGGTGTGCTGCTGCGACGGATGGCGGAGCGCGAGTTGATCCAGTTTTCCGATGCCGGCAATCTACCCGTTTGGCCGTTGCTGTGCTACGACGAGACGCAGACCTCACCTTGGGTTATGGCGCTGCAACGGATCTTGAACACGCTGCCCGGAATTTTCATCAAGGTGGACGGCCGGGCCGGGCCGAAGACTTCGAAAGCCTTTCACCGGGTCACCGGTCGCTATCTGCTGGGCGACCCGCGCGCGGCGGATGAGGGTTAGAAAGCGGATCGCCACACCGCCGGACGGCGGTACGGACCGGCCGATCCCACCGGTCGATCAGGCCCTGTTCGATCAGCCACGCCCGCGCGTCCCCGGCGTCCCGTTCGAACCAGGCCTGGGCCGATCCCAGGCGGAAGGTATAGCCCCAGGCATCCATATCGGCGCACATCCGCGCCTGCCCGACGCTCGGTAGTTCGTCCGCCAGCAGGATTTGCAGATAGCAAACCCCGTTCTCTTCATCGTACCCACCCCCCGCATCGGTATGCAATCGCGCCCGGCGTTCGGCGTCCATGCAGAGGTAGTGACCAGCCTCATGCAGGACGGAATGCACCGGCGTATCACCGCGCGCGAACAGATGATCACCGATCAGCCCCGCCTCGCTCTCGCCCCAATAACTACCTGGAATGACCGCGCCTGGCGGCACCCAAATCACTACCAACCCATAACGAACCAGCAATGCTTCCAAGGGCTCATGGCCCAATTCGGCACAGAGCAGAACGGCGGCAGTCGCGGGCGTAGTCATGATTTGCGCCGATCATCACTGACCGTCTCACGGTTGACATCAAGCGCCATCCGACTCCATGATAACCACCAACACTCTGTAAATATTAGTATTAATGGCCTGATTAGGCTACGGTTCGCCAATGGAAGCAGATAATTGGCGGAATGCATATGTCGATTCATAGAGGTATTAAATAACCAAATAGAATAAAAAACAGGGGTGAAAATGCAGAATTTTCCGAGTAGACTTGCGCACCTAACCGCCGCCGCCGTTTCGGCGCACGGAATCCTGCTCGCCGCTATTATCTTTGATGAGGATAAGCCATCCCATGAGTCGAACCTACCTGTTCACCTCTGAGTCCGTTTCCGAAGGACACCCGGACAAAATCGCCGATCAACTGTCCGATGCCGTGCTGGACGCCATCCTCGCCGAGGACCCCAAGGCCCGCGTCGCCTGCGAAACCCTGATCAAGACCGGGGTCGTGGTGCTGGCCGGCGAGATCACGACCTCGGCCTGGGTGGATTTCGACCAAATCGTGCGCGACACCATCATCGGCATCGGTTACGACAGTTCCAAGGTCGGCTTCGACGGTGCCACCTGCGCGGTGCTGTCCTGCATCGGCAAGCAGTCGACCGACATCGCCCAGGGCGTGAACCGTCAAAATCCTGAGGAACAGGGTGCCGGCGATCAAGGGTTGATGTTCGGCTACGCCACCCGGGAAACCGACGTGTTGATGCCCGCGCCCATCACTTACGCCCACCGCTTGGTCAAACGACAGGCGGACATGCGCAAAAGCGGCGTGTTGCCCTGGCTGCGACCCGACGCCAAGAGTCAGGTCACCTTTCGCTATGAAAACAACCAAGTCATGGGCGTCGAGGCGGTGGTGCTATCGACCCAGCACGATCCCGATATCAGTTACAAGTTATTGCATGAAGCTGTGATGGAAAACATTATCCTGCCGGTGTTGCCGGCGGAATGGTTGGACCGCCATACCCAATACCACATCAACCCCACCGGCAGTTTCGTCATCGGCGGCCCGGTGGGCGACTGCGGCCTGACCGGACGCAAGATCATCGTGGACACCTACGGCGGCTCCGCGCATCACGGCGGCGGCGCGTTTTCCGGCAAAGACCCGTCCAAAGTCGATCGTTCCGCCGCCTACATGGGCCGCTATGTCGCCAAGAACATCGTGGCCGCCGGTCTGGCGGACAAATGCGAGATTCAGGTGTCCTATGCGATTGGCGTGGCCGAACCGACGTCGATCAGCATCAATACCTTTGGCACCGGCAAGATCGATGAAGATCGACTCGTGGAAATCGTGCGCGGCCACTTCGACCTGCGGCCGTATAGCCTGGTCAAGAGGCTGGATCTGATCCGGCCGATTTACCGCAAGACCGCCGCCTACGGTCATTTCGGGCGTGAGGAGCCTGATTTTACCTGGGAACGCACCGATCAGGCCGAAGCGCTGCGGGACGCGGCGGGGTTGTAGAAAAGCGCCGATCCCACCCTTTTTTCGCCTCCATGCCGAGGGGCGCTGCAACGGTTCCGACCGTCAGGCTCGGCATGACCTGGCCTTCAACAAGCCAACGGCGCCCGTTCACAACATGTATGGAGTCCGTTATGAACGCTGTCGTGCGCGAAAAAACCTTCACTGATTATCAAGTCGCCGATCTGTCCCTGGCCGAGTGGGGCCGCAAGGAAATCGCCATCGCCGAAACCGAAATGCCCGGTCTGATGGCGGTGCGCCAGGAGTACGAGGCGCAACAACCGCTCGAGGGCGCCCGCATCGCCGGGTCGCTGCATATGACCATCCAAACCGCAGTGCTGATCGAAACGCTGGCGGCGCTGGGCGCGGACGTGCGCTGGGCTTCCTGCAATATTTTCTCGACCCAGGACCACGCCGCCGCCGCCATCGCCGCCGATGGCATCCCGGTGTTCGCCTACAAGGGCGAGTCGCTGGAGGAATACTGGGACTTCACCCACCGCATTCTCCAATGGCCGAACGGCGGCGCGCCCAACATGATTCTGGATGACGGCGGCGACGCCACCCTGCTGGTCACGCTCGGCACCCGCGCCGAACAGGATCGCACGCTGCTCGACAACCCGACCTGCGAGGAAGAGCAGGTGCTGTTCGCGGCCATCCGCCAGCGGCTGGAACTCCAACCCGACTTCTACTCCAAAATTCAGGCCAGCATCCAGGGCGTCACCGAGGAGACCACCACCGGCGTCCACCGCCTGTACGTTATGGAAAAGGAAGGCCGGTTGCCCTTCTCGGCCATCAACGTCAACGACTCGGTCACCAAGTCCAAGTTCGACAATCTCTACGGCTGCCGCGAGTCGCTGGTGGACGGCATCAAGCGCGCCACCGATGTGATGATCGCCGGCAAGATCGCAGTGGTGCTGGGCTACGGCGACGTGGGCAAGGGCTGCGCCCAGTCCTTGCGCGGGTTGGGCGCGACCGTATGGGTCACCGAAATCGATCCGATCTGCGCCTTGCAGGCGGCGATGGAGGGCTATCGGGTGGTCACCATGGACGAGGTCGCCGACCAGGCCGATATTTTCGTCACGGCCACCGGCAACGTTGGCGTCATCACCCACGACCACATGGTGCGGATGAAGAATCAGGCCATCGTCTGCAACATCGGCCACTTCGATTCCGAAATCGATATCGCTAGCATGAAGAAATACCGCTGGGAAAACATCAAGCCGCAGGTGGATCACATCATCTTCCCCGACGGTAAGCGCATCATCCTGCTGGCCGAGGGGCGGCTGGTGAATCTGGGCTGCG
>REEE01000330.1 GCA_007695245.1 Candidatus Competibacteraceae bacterium
CCGATCGTCCCGACATTGACGTGCGGCTTGCTGCGCTCAAACTTTTCTTTGGACACCGTACTGACTCCAATCCATGCAAAATTCCGCAACCTGTTCAGGATGCTTTCTTGATGACCGACTCCGCGATATTGGTGGGAGCCTCGTTGTACTTAGCAAATTCCATCGAATAGGTGGCGCGGCCCTGGGTGGCCGAACGCAGGTCGGTGGCATAACCGAACATCTCGGCCAGCGGCACCTCGGCGCGGATCACCTTGCCCGACGGCGAGTCATCCATGCCCTGCAACATCCCGCGGCGACGATTGAGATCGCCCATCACATCGCCCATGTAGTCTTCGGGCGTGACCACCTCGACTTTCATGATCGGCTCCAGCAGCACCGCTCCCGCCTTGAGGGCACCGTCCTTAAAGCCTATCGAGCCGGCGATCTTGAACGCCATTTCGTTGGAGTCCACCTCATGGTAGGAGCCGTCGAAGATCGTGACCTTGACATCCACCACCGGATAACCCGCCAGCACGCCCTTCTCCATCTGTTCCTGCACGCCCTTGTCCACGGCCGGCACATACTCACGGGGGACCACGCCGCCGACGATGGCGTTGACGAATTCGTAGCCGGCACCCGGCTCGCGCGGTTCCAACCGCAGCCAGACATGGCCGTACTGGCCCCGTCCGCCGGACTGGCGCACGAACTTGCCTTCCTGCTCGACCGTCTTGCGGATGGTCTCGCGGTAGGCGACCCGCGGCTTACCGACGTTGGCGTCCACCTTGAACTCACGCTTGAGGCGGTCGACGATGATCTCCAGGTGCAACTCGCCCATGCCGGAGATGATGGTCTGGCCGGACTCGGGATCGGTGTGAACCCGGAACGAGGGGTCTTCCTGCGCCAGCTTGCTCAGAGCTACGCCCATTTTTTCCTGATCGGCTTTGGTCTTGGGCTCGACCGCCACCGCAATCACCGGTTCGGGGAACTCCATCCGCTCCAGGGTGATAATATGGTCGGCGCTGCACAGTGTGTCGCCTGTGGTGACATCCTTCAGGCCCACGCAGGCGGCGATGTCGCCAGCGCGGATCTCCTTGATCTCCTCGCGACTGTTGGCGTGCATCTGCACCATGCGGCCGATGCGCTCGCGGCGGTGCTTGATCGGGTTGTAAACCGAGTCGCCGGAATTCACGACCCCGGAGTAACAGCGAATAAAGGTCAAGGTGCCGACGAAAGGATCGGTGGCGATCTTGAAGGCCAGCGCCGCGAACGCTTCGCTGTCGTCGGCCCGCCGCTCGCCCTGGCTCTCAGCGGCATCGTCCAGCACCCCCATGACCGGGGGTTTTTCGATCGGCGACGGCAAATAACGGATCGCCGCGTCCAGCATCGCTTGCACGCCCTTGTTCTTGAACGCGGAGCCGCACAACGCGAGCACGATCTCGCCCTTGAGGGTCCGGGCGCGCAGGCCGGCGTAGATCTCCGCCTCGTCGAGGGCTTGACCTTCCAGGTACTTTTCCATCAATTCGTCGGACGATTCAGCGGCGGCCTCGACCATCTTCTCGCGCCACACCTCGCAGTCGGCCCGCAAGCCGTCGGGAATCTCGCCGCACTCGAACTTCATGCCGAGACTGTCTTCGTCCCAGTAGATGGCCTCCATCTTGACCAAATCCACGACACCCTTGAACCGTTCCTCGGCTCCGATCGGCAGTTGGATCGGCACCGGGTTGGCACCCAACCGAGACCGAATCTGCTGAACCACCCGCAGGAAATCGGCTCCGGCGCGATCCATCTTGTTGACGAACGCCAACCGCGGCACTCCATACCTGTTGGCCTGCCGCCAGACGGTTTCGGACTGCGGCTCGACGCCACCCACCGCGCAGAAGACCGCGCAGGCACCATCCAGCACCCGCAGCGAGCGTTCCACTTCAATGGTGAAATCGACGTGGCCCGGAGTGTCGATGATGTTGATGCGATGCTCGTCGAACTGGCCGGCCATGCCACTCCAGAAGCAGGTCGTGGCGGCGGAGGTGATGGTGATCCCCCGTTCCTGTTCCTGCACCATCCAATCCATGGTGGCGGCACCGTCGTGGACCTCGCCCAACTTGTGGGAGACGCCCGTGTAGAACAGGATGCGCTCGGACACGGTGGTCTTGCCGGCATCGATGTGGGCCATGATGCCGAGGTTACGATAGCGCTCGATGGGGGTTTTGCGAGCCACGGCTCAGTCCTCGAAACTTACCAGCGATAATGGGCGAAGGCCTTGTTGGCCTCCGCCATGCGATGCACGTCTTCGCGCTTTTTAACGGCGGCGCCACGACTGTCGGCGGCGTCCAGCAATTCGCCAGCCAAACGACGAGCCATGGATTTCTCGCTGCGCTTGCGGGCGGAATCGATGATCCAACGCATGGCCAGGGTATTGCGGCGCACCGCACGCACTTCCACCGGCACTTGATAGGTCGCGCCGCCCACGCGGCGGGATTTCACCTCAACCACCGGGCGCACGTTGTCCAGAGCCTGCTCCAGCACTTCCACCGGATAGCTTTTACCCTTTTCTTCCATGGCATCAAGCGCGCCGTAGACGATTTTCTCGGCGACGGATTTTTTGCCACGCTCCATGACCATGTTGACAAACTTGGCCAGCATTTCGCTGCCGTGCTTGGGGTCGGGGAGGATCACTCGCTTGGGAACTTCTCTTCTTCTTGGCATAACCGCCTCAATGATTCAGCAAAACTCAGGATTTGGGCCGCTTGGCACCATACTTGGAACGCCCTTGGCGCCGCTTGGGGACGCCGGCGGTATCCAGGCTGCCGCGCACGATGTGATAGCGCACGCCGGGCAGGTCCTTAACGCGGCCGCCGCGGATCAGCACCACGGAGTGTTCCTGCAAGTTATGGCCTTCACCACCGATGTAGCTGGTCACTTCCTGGCCGTTGGTCAGGCGCACGCGCGCCACCTTGCGGAGCGCCGAATTGGGCTTTTTAGGCGTCGTGGTGTAAACGCGGGTGCAGACGCCGCGCTTCTGCGGACAGCCTTCCAGCGCCGGCACGTTACTCTTGGTCTTGATTCTGACCCGCGGATTGCTTACCAACTGGTTGATTGTGGCCATCTACCCCTGACTCCAGAGAGAACAAAATTCGATCGACCCGGATAGCGGGCCTACGCTGGTTTGGACCCGAGTCTGCAAAGAAGCGGGACTATAGGCGGGCAACTCATTGATGTCAAGTTCGGTACTTGTCACGAACGACGCCCTCCACGCTTCGGCCGAGACCAGGAGTGCGGAACCTCATCTCGCCGCCACCGGCACCCCGCGCCCCGTCCGGCGTGCGTCCGGCCAACGACATCGTCACGCTGCCTTTGCTAGTCTATAAGCAGGAGTGCGCCAACGGATTTCCCGCTCGCGTGTCCCTACAGAACGAACCCTCAACAGAAAGTAAATGTAGTAGCGACCCAGGTTGCCGGCGCAAGCGCGGACTTCGGCGGGAGAACCCAGCAACCCTGCCTTGGTGGGGGTGCGGCGAGGAACTTGGGTGAGGGTGAGGGATCGCTCAATGCCGTTAAAGCCACCGTTGTGGAAAAGCGAAGGTTTGTTTTATGGAAATCCCGGGTTACACCATCGTGCGCGAGCTTGGCAAAGGTGGCATGGCCACCGTCTATCTCGCCATTCAAAAGCCACTAAACCGTCAAGTCGCACTGAAAGTGACGAACCCCGCGCTGGCGAACTTTGCGAATTTCGCGGAGCGCTTTATCAAGGAAGGGCAAATTATCGCCCAATTTCACCATCCACAAATCATTACTATCTACGATTTCAACACGGATGGTCGCCATTACTACTTTTCCATGGAGTTCCTGCCCGGAGGAACCCTATCGCAAAAAATCAAACTGGGACTCACCCAGGAACGCATTCTGACGATCATCAAATTGATCGCCGGAGCGCTGGCCTACGCTCATCAACGCGGTGTGATTCACCGCGATATCAAACCGCAAAATATTCTATTCCGCGAAGACGACACTCCGGTACTGAGCGATTTTGGTGTTGCCAAGGTAATACAAACCAGCGCCAACGCCGAAGACACTCAACTGACCGCGTTGGGAACCGTGCTCGGCAGCCCGCGCTACATGAGTCCGGAACAAATCACCGGCCAGACCCTCGACGCGCGTTCGGACCTGTACAGCCTCGGTATTGTCTTTTACGAAATCCTCGCCGGACGGCCACTCTTTCAAGCGAGCGATGTCGTCAGCCTCGCACTGATGCACTGCACGGAACCCATTCCGGCGTTACCCGTGGGATTTGGCCGGTTGCAGCCGATCCTGGAAAAACTTCTGGCTAAAAAGGTCGCGGATCGATTCGAAAACGCCGAGCAACTCATTCGAGCCATCGAACAAGTCGAAAGTGGTGCTATTTTTCAGCCCTCAAAGGAGGACACGGCACAGACCGTACCGCTTGTCAAAACTGGGGCTGCGGAAAAAACGTCTTCATTCATTCGACGCAAACCCAGTCTGGTCATCGGCGGTTTGCTTCTGTCAACCATGCTGGTAACCGTCGGCGTTTATCTAACCCTGGTTCGCCAGGATCGAGCGCCTGACGTCACCCTACGGCACCAGCAACAGGCCGAACATTTTCTGGCGCAGGCTCGCGCCCGCCATCAACAAGGCGATCTGGCTGGTAGTCTAAAACTGCTCGAACAAGGGCTCAACCTGGTTCCCGAACAGCCCGAACTGCTGAGGCTACGCAATCGGATACGCATCGAACTCGAAGAGAAAAATCGCATCGCGCGACTGCTGCAACATTGCGTGGGGCGGTTCCCACTCGACCGGCTATCGGCCGAGGAAAGCGCGGCGGCGGTTGCTTGTTATCAGCAAATCCTGCAACTGGATTCCGCAAATCCCGAAGGGCGCGCCGCTCTGGAAAAGATCGCCAATGCTTATGCGGACTGGGCCAACGCCGCGCTTCTGCGGGGAGATCTCGGCGCCGCCGAGGACTTTCTGGCGCGGCTGACCCAGATACAACCCGCTCATCCCCTGCTTCCCAACCTGAGCCGGGACCTTCGAGATATTCAGGCGCGGCGAATCCAGGAAACGGAGGAAATAGCCCGTCGCCAAGCCGCCGAGGAAGCCCGTCGCCAAGCCGAGGAAGAGGCTCAACGTCAGGCCACCGAAACCGCCCGCCGCCAAGCCGAGGAAGAAACCCGACGTCAAGCCACCGAGGAAGCCCGACGCAAGGCCGCCGAAGAGGAAACCCGACGTCAAGCCGCCGAGGAAGCCCGTCGCAAGGCCGCCGAACAACCACGCCGTCCAGCGACCCAAGAACCCCAGCGTAGGCCCCCCGTGGCCGGTCAGAGTACAAATCACGAGCGCCGCTGTGGAGATATCCTGAGTCGTATTACACTTGGAGAGCCGGTCTCAAACCAGGACCGAGCGTTCCTCACCAAGGAGTGCAGATGATGAATAAAATTCTCTTGGAAAGATTGATCCGTCCTTTGACTGCCGTGGTGTTCGTCGCGGCGCTTGGCGCTTGCGCCACCACTCCGCAACCCCCGGCTTCGCCTGCCGCTCCTCAACCTGTCCCAGTGCTTCCTTTTGACGAAGCGCTTCTGAAGGCGGCGAACGACCTGTTTGCCAAAGCACAACTGCCGTCGGCCGATTCGTCTTCTCCAATCCGATATATGCTGGTTATCGATCCGCTTGTGGACGGCATGACGGGAGACCAGTCAGCCGCCACGGTATCGATGCAATCCCGGATCGAGCAGCTGGCGCGCGAACAGTATCCCCAATTCGACGTGCAACCGTTCTCGACCGCCACGGTGGACCAATCGCCCATCGTGCTCGTCGGCACCTTTACCCCCATCAACCAGGAAGGCAAGACCGAGGGAACCCGGGAAGCCTATCGCATCTGTCTGGCGCTGGCCGACCTCAAATCGGGCACGATCGTGAGCAAAGGCGTCGCGCGCGCGCAGCCTCAGGGCGTCGACGCGACCCCCACGCGCCACTTTCAGGACAGCCCGGTCTGGATGCGAGATCCGGCCACGGAGGGGTACATCAAAACCTGTCAGGGAACCAAGCCGGGCGATCCGATTAACCCGGTTTATGCCGACCGGATCAGAACGGCGGCGCTGATCGGTGAAGCCATCGAAGCCTACAATGCCGGACAATACCAGCGGGCGCTCGCTCTGTATGAGGAAGCCCGGCAAACCCCTGGCGGCGACCAACTGCGGGTGTACAACGGCATTTATCTCGCCCAATGGCGGCTCGGCCAGCGCGAGGCGGCCACCCAATCCTTCGGTCAAATCGTCGATCACGGTCTTGCCAATCAGAATCTGGCGATCCGATTCTTGTTCCGACCAGGGTCAACGGCGTTTATACCGAACCCCCAGATCTCGGGTCCCTATCCGTTATGGTTGCGACAGGTGGCGATACACACCGCCAACAGCAATGCCTGCCTCGAAATCGCCGGCCACACCAGCCCCACCGGACCGCAACCACTCAACGAGCGCCTGTCGCTGCGGCGAGCGGAGTACATCAAGCGACGTTTGGAATCCCAGGCTCCACCACTCAGCAAGCGCACCATCGCGACCGGCAAAGGCTCCAGCGAAAACCTGATCGGCACGGGAACAGACGATCTCAGCGACGCCCTCGATCGCCGGGTCAGTTTCCAGGTCATCGACTGCGCGACTCCAATCAGCGCCGCGTCGAATGATCGCTCGCGCGCCCTCTAGCGCCGTGTCTCAACGGGCTGAAGCGCCCGCCTGGAAAGGCGGCATCCACCGATCTTGATGAAATCCCCCGCCGAAACCTACTTCGCCGCCCTGGCCGAGATTCGCGCCACGGGCGGCGGCGTCCAGGAAACCTCCTATTACCCGGCGTTGATCAACCTGCTGAACGCGGTCGGGCAGGCCCTGAAACCGCGGGTTCTGGCTGTCTCGCAACTGCGAAACACCGGCGCCGGCAGTCCGGATGCGGGGTTGTTCGTCGCCAACCAACTGGCCAAGGGGCTGCTGGAGCCGCTGCCGGGCCAGTTGCCGGAACGCGGCGTGGTCGAGATCAAGCGCGTGGCGGAGGATAGCTGGTTGACCGCCGATGGCGCGCAGGTCGGCAAGTATTGGGAAAAATACCGGCGGGTGCTGGTCACCAACTATCGGGATTTCCTGCTGGTCGGCGAAGATCGCGCCGGGCGGCCGGCGGTGCTGGAAACCTTGCGGCTGGCGGCATCGGCGGCGGAATTCTGGTCGCGGCTGGCGCAACCCCACGCTTTCGCCCAGGCGCGCGGCGAACGGTTGCTGGAATATCTGACGCGGGTGTTGCTCTCGGCCGCGCCGCTGAACAATCCCCGTGACGTCGCCTGGTTTCTGGCCTCGTATGCCCGCGATGCGCGGGCGCGGTTGGTGGAGAAGCCGGATTTGCCGGCCCTGGCGGCGCTGCGCGCGGCGCTGGAAAACGCGCTGGGCCTGCACTTCGAGACCGAGGACGGCGAACACTTTTTCCGCTCCACGCTGATTCAGACCTTGTTTTATGGGGTGTTCTCGGCCTGGGTGCTATGGCATCAGGACCAGCCCGAACGGCGGGACGCCTTCAACTGGAAACTGGCCAGTTGGACGCTGCGGGTGCCGATGATCCACGCCTTGTTCGAGCAATTGTCGCAGCCGTCGCGTTTGCTGCCGCTGGGCTTGACGGAGGTGCTGGATCGGGTCAACGGGGTGTTGGACCGGGTGGATCGCCCGGCCTTCTTCAGCCAGTTCGCCGCCGGCAACGCGGTGCAGTATTTCTACGAGCCGTTCCTGCAAGCCTTCGATCCGGAGCTGCGCAAGCAACTGGGGGTGTGGTACACGCCGCCGGAAATCGTCCGCTACATGGTGGCGCGGGTGGACGCAGTGTTGCGCGAGGAGCTGGACATCGCCGACGGGCTGGCCGATCCCCAGGTGTTCGTGCTCGATCCCTGTTGCGGGACCGGCGCGTATTTGACCGAGGTGTTGCGCCACATCAAGGTGCGGCTCGACGAGCAGGGTCTGGGCGGGCTGGCCGGCGCCCGCCTGAAACAGGCGGCGCTGGCGCGGGTGTTCGGTTTTGAATTGCTGCCGGCGCCGTATGTGGTGGCGCACCTGCAATTGGGGCTGCTGCTGCATGAGTGGGGCGCGACGCTATATCGGGACGAGGCGACGGGCCAGACCGAACGGTTGGGCGTGTATCTGACCAATGCGCTCACCGGCTGGCAGCCGCCGGACGACGACGGCAAACAGCGGCTGACGCAGTTGGGGCTGAATTTTCCGGAGCTGCGCGCCGAGCACGACGCGGCGCGGGCGGTGAAGCGGGAGCGGCGGATTCTGGTGATTCTCGGCAATCCGCCGTACAACGGGTTCGCCGGGGTGGCGATGGACGAGGAACAGGAATTGACCCGCGCCTACCGGCAAACCCGCCGCGCGCCGCCGCCGCAGGGTCAGGGTTTGAACGATCTGTACGTGCGGTTTTATCGGATGGCGGAGCGGCACATCGTCGAACACAGCGGACGCGGAGTGATCTGCTTTATCTCGAACTATTCCTGGCTGGATGGGCTGTCGTTCACCGGAATGCGGGAACGCTATCTGGAGAAATTCGATCGGATTTGGGTGGATTGCCTGAACGGCGACAAGTACAAAACCGGCAAGCTCACGCCCGAAGGCTGGCCCGATCCCAGCGTGTTTTCCACGGATTTCAACCCGGAAGGCATTCAAGTGGGGACCGCGATTGCGTTGCTGGTGCGCCGAACGCCATCGCCGCAAAATCCCCTGCTCCACTTCCGGCACTGGTGGGGCAAGCGCAAGCGCGAGGAACTGTCGGAAGCGCTTCAACAGGCTTCCGAATTGCCCTATCAGGTTCTGCAACCGCCGCTGGAACTGGGCCTGCCGTTCGTGCCGATGCAGGTGCAAGCCCACTATCTCGCCTGGCCGCTCCTGCCGGAATTACTGCCCAC
>REEE01000332.1 GCA_007695245.1 Candidatus Competibacteraceae bacterium
ATCGTGGCCATCAGAAAAGCCTTTGTAATACCAAATGAAAATGACCTAAAAATTGGTTCCTGTAAATTTTCCAGTGACCTTCGTCCGGCAACCTCAACTTGTAGTGTTGGCCCTGTCTGAGCCTACCACAGGAAGCGACCACCCCACATTTATCACTGGAAAATTTACAGGAAGAAATTTGATAACGTACCATGGGGGTCGGATCGAAGGGTGACAGCGCGAAAACCGTAGCCCATTTAGAGATATGCCTGGCATCCGACTGAAAAGGTCTGGATCATGGTGGTGGAGCCGATGTAGCGCCGGGTTAAACCGACCGGATGCCCGTTCTGTCAGTCGAAGAGGGGATTATGAAAAACGGCCGTAACCATTTCTTCGCTTGGCTGCGCCATCGTCCCTTGCAGCTCAATATTCTGTTGGCCTTTACCGCGCTGCTCGTGACGACCGTGGTCGTCATCGTCTCCTACACCTACCGCCAAAACTCCGCAACCGTCCTGCAAATCTCCGACGACCTGATCCACCAAGTCACCGATACCGTCATCGAAAAAACCATCAACTATCTCACTCCAGCCGTATTGATGGCCCAATCCAGCGCCCGCATTCCCGGCATGGCGGATCTTTCCTTGGTCGAGAATCCGGCCTTGGAGCGCTACGGGATGGCGTTGCTGGCTCTTTATCCGCAACTGGACGCTTTTTTCATCGGTAACGAACGGGGTGATTTTATCTTTATCAAGCGGTTTGCCGATGGCGGCATCGGCACTCAAGAGATCGATCGCTCACTGGCGACGCCCCTCCGCACTTGGACTTATCGGGATACGGCCGGCCATGTCACCGAAGTCGAGACTACCGACGATTTTACCTATGATCCTCGCCGACGTCCCTGGTATGAGGGGGCAAAAAAGACCGGTCGAGCTTACTGGACCGATATCTACATCTTTTTTACCGACCAAACACCGGGTATAACCGCTGCTTATCCCATCCATGACGATCGGGAAAATCTAGTCGGCGTCATCGGCATCGACGTGACCCTGAACGAACTTTCTTTCTTTTTAGAGACCTTGCGCGCTGGAGACAATGGGGTGGCTTTTATTACGAACGAACAAGGCCAGATTGTCGCCTATCCCCGCATCGATCTGGCCAGAGCCGATGGAGAAGGATTTCGTCCCGTCCATATCAGTGAGTTGAGAGATCGCTCGGTGGCGGCCGCTTACGAAGCCTATATCACCCATTCCCGCAGTCGCTTCACCATGACCAGTGGCGGCCAACGCTATATCGTCTCCTTCACCTCCATTGCCGCCGAAATCGGCAGAAACTGGTCTATCGGCGTGGTGGTGCCCGAAGATGATTTTGTAGGCGACATCAAACGGACCAATCAAATCAGCCTGCTCATTTCCTTGATCATTCTATTTCTTTCCATTGTGGTTGCCATTTTCATCTCCCGCGCCATCTCCAGACCCATTGTCGAACTAGCTCGGGAAACGCGTAAAATCGCCAACCTGGATCTGGATAATCAGCTCAAAATCAGCAGTCCGATCAGCGAAGTACAATTGTTGGATGAGTCGATTTCAGCCATGAAGACGGGGCTGCAAGCGTTTAAACGCTACGTCCCGGCCGATCTGGTGCGCCAACTGATCCGCACTGGCGAGGAAGCGCGCTTGGGTGGCGACCAGCGTGAATTGACGATTCTGTTTACCGATATCGCCAACTTCACCAGTCGCTCCGAGGGCATGGATGCCGAAGGCTTGATGCTCCAGCTTTCCCACTATATGGGGGAACTGGCGACGATCATCATGTCCCAGCAAGGAACGGTCGACAAATATATGGGCGATGGCTTGATGGCGTTTTGGGGAGCGCCGACCGAAAATCCCGACCATGCTTTTTACGCTTGCCACGCCGTCTTGTCCTGTCGTGACCGGATAGCTGAGCTGAACGAGCAATGGGGCGAGCAAGGCCGATTACAATTGCCGACCCGCTTTGGCATTCACACCGGCCAAACTCTGGTAGGCAACATTGGCTCGACCGAACGGATGAATTACACGGTCTTGGGCGACAGCGTCAATTTGGCCAGTCGTTTGGAGGCGGTGAATAATATTTATGGCACCACCATTATTGTCAGCCAGGCCACTTACCACAAAGTGGCCGACCGTTTTTATTTTCGACCGTTAGACACAGTGATGGTCAAAGGGATACGTCAGGGGGTGCTGTTATATGAACTGATGGGCGAACCCAACATGACGCCACAGACAAAAATCGTTCTGTGTCGAGACTTTACCGCAGGCTATGCGGCTTATACAGCGCGTGATTGGTCCAAGGCATCGGCCCTGTTTGAGGATCTGGCGGCGCGTTACCCCAGCGACACCGCCACGCTGATTTATCTGACCCGCTGCCGCGCCTTCCAACAATCACCGCCCGGTCCAGAGTGGCGGCCGGCGGTCAATTTAACCCCGAAGCCAGTGGATGTTTCTCATGGATCTTTCTCATAATTCAAAAAGAAATTGGTCATTCCACAATCCGGCTACCCACTTAAGGCGGGACAGTTTACCTCTTTCACCCTCGAGATGGATAATGCCAGAAGAGCGATGAGTGTAGCGATTGGCTGACAGACGAGGTGACTAGGGGATGGACAGACGAGGGCGCTGCCAACATATTTTGGTAGTGTTCTTGACGTGGATATGAAATTCTTATAAGCCATTGATTATTTAGACTTAGATCGGTTCGATATCCAGGTCTAGAGCACTACCCGACGACGGTCGTTGATGGCACAGACTCGATCGCCAGCGATAGCCGACCAAAATCGCCAGCTATCCTTATTGAGGAAACCATGGGAAAATCCGCATCCGCGCCGCCATGGACGCCGGCGCAACGGATTCCACCGGAAAGGCCGTCCCCCCTTCGTCATCATTTCCAGCCCAACCTCCTGTTGGAAATCAACATTCACACCATCGTCACTGGTTTGTCATGCCCAAAACACTCTTTGAAAAAGTCTGGGAGTCGCATGTCGTCGCCGAACAGCCCGAGGCTCCGGCCATCCTGTATATCGACCTGCATCTCGTTCACGAAGTCACCTCCCCCCAGGCCTTTACCGGCCTGCGCCAGCGCGGTTTGAAAGTCCGCCGTCCCGAGCGCACCGTCGCCACGATGGATCACTCCATCCCGACCACGCCGCTCGACGTGCCGATCGCCGATCCCCTGGCCGCCGCGCAAATTCGCCAGATGGAAGCCAACGCCGCCGAGTTCGGCATCACCCTGCACGGCATGGCCAGCCCCCATCGCGGCATCGTCCATGTCATCGGTCCGGAGCTAGGTCTGACGCAGCCCGGCATGACCATCGTCTGCGGCGACAGCCATACGGCCACCCACGGCGCGTTCGGCGCGCTAGCCTTCGGGATCGGCACCAGCGAAGTGGAGCACGTCCTCGCCACCCAGTGCCTGCTGCAGAACAAGCCCCGGACCTGCGAGGTCCGGGTGGAGGGGATGCTCTCGGCTGGCGTTTCCGCCAAGGACATCATCCTGGCGCTGATCGCGAAAATCGGCGTGGGCGGCGGAACGGGGTATGTCTTTGAATACACCGGTTCGGCCATCCGCGGGCTGACGATGGAACAGCGCATGACCGTCTGCAACATGTCCATCGAAGCCGGGGCGCGGGCGGGCATGATCGCGCCCGACGACGTCACCTTTGAATATCTCCAGGGCCGCGAACACGCGCCCAAGGGCGCGGCATGGGATCAAGCCGTCGCCCGCTGGCAAACGCTCGCCAGCGATAAGGGCGCGGCCTACGACCATGCCGTCACCCTGGACGCCGCCGCGCTCGAACCGATGATCACCTACGGCACCAATCCCGGCATGGGCGTCAACATCACCGGGCGGGTGCCCGACCCGGCCAACTTGAGCGACGCCAACCAGAAAGCCGCGCTCGACAAGGCGCTGCGCTACATGGGCCTCCAGCCCGGTCAGGCCCTGCTGGGCCAGAAAATCGATGTGGTCTTCATCGGCAGTTGCACCAACTCGCGCATTTCCGACCTGCGCGAAGCGGCCGCGCTGCTCGATGGCCGCAAGGTCGCGGCCGACGTGCGGGTCATGGTGGTCCCCGGTTCGCAGGCGATCAAGAAACAGGCGGAAGCCGAGGGACTGGATCGCGTGTTCAAGGCCGCCGGCGCGGAATGGCGCGAACCCGGATGCAGCATGTGCATCGCCATGAATGGCGACCAACTTCAGCCCGGTCAGTACGCCGTCAGCACCAGCAACCGCAATTTTGAAGGTCGCCAGGGCCAGGGTGGACGCACCTTCCTCGCCTCGCCGCTGACCGCCGCCGCCAGCGCGCTGGCCGGTGCCGTGACCGATCCGCGCACCGTGGTTGGAGGCCGGTAAGATGGCTCAATTTACCTCCCTCACCTCCCGCGCGGTGGCGCTGCCGGTCAACGACATCGACACCGACCAGATTATCCCGGCCCGTTTCTTGAAGGCGACCGACAAGCAGGGCATGGGCGATAACCTGTTCGCCGACTGGCGTTATCACAAGGATGGTTCGCCCAAGGCCGATTTCGCGCTCAACCAGCCCCAGGCGGCGGGTTGCCAAATCCTGTTGGCGGGAGACAATTTCGGCTGCGGTTCGTCCCGCGAGCACGCACCCTGGGCGCTGGCTGGATTCGGCTTCCAGGCGGTGATCAGCACCTCGTTCGCCGACATTTTCCGCAACAATGCGCTCAAGAATGGCCTGCTGCCCATCATCGTGGACGCGCCCACTCATGAAAAACTGTTGGCGCTGGTTCGGGACCATCCCGACGCCGAACTGACCATCGACCTGGCATCCCAGACGCTGTCCTTTCCCGGCGGTTCGGTCACGTTCCCCATCGACCTGTTTAATAAAACCTGTCTCCTCAACGGGGTCGACGAACTGGGTTACATCCTGGGTTTCGAGAAGGAGATCGCGGCGTTTGAAGCGCGAAGATAATCCCATGTCATTCATTCAGATTTACGACACCACCCTGCGCGACGGGACCCAAGGCGAAGGTTTTACCCTCTCGGTTTACGACAAAATCCGCGTGGCCCAGCGTCTGGACGATTTGGGCGTGGCCTTCATCGAAGGCGGCTGGCCCGGCTCCAATCCCAAGGACGCCGAGTTTTTCGCGCGCGCTCGCGATCTGGAGTGGCGAACCGCGGCGATCGCCGCCTTTGGTTCCACCTGCCGGGTCAAGGGCGGGCCGGAGGACGACGCCAACCTCCAGGCGCTGCTGGAGGCGCGGACGCCGGTCTGCACGATCTTTGGTAAAACCTGGACCCTGCACGTCACCGACGTGTTGCAAACCACGCTGGACGACAACCTGCGGATCATCGAGCAGTCGGTGGCCTACCTGCGCGCCGCCGGCCGCCGGGTCATCTACGACGCCGAGCATTTTTTCGACGGCTACCAGGCCGATCCGCGCTACGCGCTGGAAACGCTCGAGGCCGCCATTCGCGGCGGGGTCGAGACGGTCGTGCTGTGCGACACCAACGGCGGCACCATGCCCTGGGAGGTGGAGAAGATCATCCGCGAGATGAAGGAATCGATCCAGCACCCGTTTGGCATCCACACCCACAACGACGGCGAGTGCGCGGTCGTCAACGCGCTGTTGGCCGTGCGCGAAGGCGCCGTCCAGGTCCAGGGCACCATCAACGGCGTGGGCGAGCGCTGCGGCAACGCCAACCTGTGCTCGATCATGGCCAATCTGGAACTCAAGATGGGCCGCCAATGCCTGCCGGAAGGCCGCTTGCACAAACTCTACGATCTGTCGCACGTGGTCGATGAAGTCGCCAACGTCACCCCCAACGACCACCTGCCTTACGTCGGCAAGAGCGCGTTCGCCCACAAGGGCGGCGTGCATGTGGCGGCCATGCGGCGCTCGGAGCAGTCGTACCAGCATGTGGCCCCGGAGCGGGTGGGCAACAAGATGCGGGTGGTGGTCTCCGCCCTGTCGGGACGGGCGAACATCCTCAGCAAGGCCGAGGAGCACGGCGTCGATGTCGGCGGCGGCGCGGACGTGGTGGGCGTGCTCAACGACGTCAAGGAGCTGGAAGCGCGCGGCTTTTCCTTCGAGGCCGCCGAAGCGTCGGTCGCCATGATGCTCAAGCGCCAGCAGCCGGGTTACCAGCCGCCGTTCGAACTGGTGGATTTCCTGGTCAACGTCGAGCATCGCCAGGGCCGGGGCATTTTCGCCGAGGCCATGGTCAAGGTGAAGGTCAAGGGGGAAGTGTTGCACACCGCCGCCGAGGGCAACGGTCCCGTGAACGCCCTCGACATCGCTCTGCGCAAGGCGTTGCTGGGACACTACCCGGAGATCGCCACCTTCCATCTGGCCGATTACAAGGTGCGGATTCTGGATGGCCAGGATGGGACGGAAGCCATCACTCGCGTGTTGATCGACACCCGCAACACCACCCGGCTGTGGAGCACCGTCGGCGCCAGCGCCAACATCATCGAAGCCTCCTGGCAGGCGCTGGTCGATGCGGTGGAGTACGGGCTGACCGTGGCGCACTGAAAATAGTCAAGGATCATGGAACAGTCATGAAAGCAAACATCGTCTTACTCCCTGGCGACGGCATCGGTCCGGAAGTGGTCGGCGCGGCCGTCCGCGTGCTGGATGCGATCGCCGGGAAATTCAAGCATGAGTGGGTCTACCAGGAACGCCTGATGGGCGGCTGCTCCATCGACCGGTTCGGCTCGTCGCTGACCGACGAAACCCTGGCCGATTGCCAGGCGGCGGATGCGGTGCTGCTGGGCGCGGTGGGCGGGCCGAAGTGGGACGACCCGAACGCCAGGGATCGCCCCGAGCGTGGACTACTGGCCCTGCGCAAGGGACTGGGCGTGTTCGCCAACCTGCGCCCGGTCAAGGTGCATCCGGCGCTGATCGATTCCTCGCCGCTCAAGCCGGAAAAACTCCAGGGCGTGGATATTCTGGTCATCCGCGAATTGACCGGCGGTCTGTATTTCGGCTGGCCGAAGGGCCGCGACGTGAAGGACGGCCGCGAGCGCGCCGTCGATACCCTGGAATACTACGATTACGAAATCCGCCGCGTGATGGAGCTGGCGTTCGCGTTGGCCAAGGGCCGCAAGCGCAAGGTCACGTCCGTCGACAAGGCCAACGTGCTGGAATCCTCGCGGCTGTGGCGACAGATTGCCGTGCAGGTTGGCGCGGCGAACCCGGAGGTGGCCTTGGAGCATGTCTTGGTGGATACCGCCGCCATGCGCCTGATCACGGGTCCCGCCGGGATGGATGTGGTCGTCACCGAGAACATGTTTGGGGATATTCTCACCGACGAGGCCTCGGTGCTGGCGGGTTCGATGGGGATGCTGCCTTCCGCCAGTCTGGGGGAGGGCCGAGTCGGGTTGTACGAACCGATTCATGGCTCGGCCCCCGATATCGCCGGCCAGGGCATCGCCAACCCGATCGGCATGATTCTGTCCACCGCCATGCTGCTGCGCCACTCGCTGGGACTGGAGACGGAAGCCGCCGCCATCGAACGGGCCGTCGACGAAACCATCACCGCCGGGGCCCGCACCGCCGACCTCGGCGGGAAACTGACCACCCAACAGATGGCGGGGGAAATTATCCAGCGATTGTGAGTCCGCGCTCCCGCCACCCTCGGAAAACCCACGAAAAGGAGGCTCCCATAATGCAAGTCAGCCTCGCCGAAGCCGAGGCCCAGCTTCCCCGCCTGATCCGCGCCGCCTTGGCCGGTGACGAGGTGATCATCGCCGAGCAGGGCCGCCCATCCGTCCGGCTGGTTCCGGTGCAAACTATCACCGGAAAGCGCCAACCCGGCGTTTGGTCCTATCTTCCTCCACCGGCGGAGGACTGGGACAGCCCAGCGTTCAACCGCGAAATCGCCAAGGACCTCCAGGGTGAAAACGACTGATGGCCGCGCCGCTCTACCTCATCGACACCCACATCCGCCCACCTCGAAACCCTACGCGGACTCGACATCCCCCACGAAGACCCCTTCGACCGCCTGCTCCTCGCTACGGCGATTGCGGAGGGGCGCATCTTTCTGACCAGAGATGGCCCGCTACTGGATTTGGGGTTGCCCTACGTCGTATCTGGATAAGCCCTCTGAGGAGCGAACAGTTACACTTCATCGACAATGGCCCCACCATGTATTCCACCCTCAAAACGCTCCACTTTTCCCTGGCTTTCCTGTCCCTGGCCGGATTCGTGGCGCGCGGCGTCCTGCATCTGCGCCACTCGCCCTGGGTCAAACGACGGTTCGCGCGGGTAGCGCCCCATCTGGTGGATACCGGGTTGCTGCTCACGGGCCTGTGGCTGGCGTGGGTCTGGCGCATGCACGAGCACCTGCAACCCTGGCTGCCGGCCAAGCTGATCGCCCTGTTGCTCTACATCGCCCTGGGCCTGCTGGCGTTCCGGTTCGCCCGGAGCGACGGAACGCGTGCCCTCGCTTGGGGCGCCGCCATCGGGGTCTTCCTGTACATGCTGGCCGTGGCATTCACCAAGCAGGTGATCCCGCTGTCCTGACGCACAGGTCCACGCCTCCCATCAGGCACCCACGATCTGGCGATAGATGCCGGGTAGCGCCAGGGCCAGATGCTCGGGACGGTTGACGATGGCGTAGCCGCCGCGGCCGAACAAGTGCGGGAGATATTGCCGGGCCTCGCGGTCGATGGTCACGCCAAACACCCGCACCTCCCGCCGCCGCGATCTGGCGGGTGACCCGGTCCCCCAGGGGTTCCGTAAAATCCTTGAGCGTGTGACCCAGACCCGCTGGCGGCGGTGCGACGTGAAGCAATGGATGGCAAAGTCATCACCGCAGGCGGCCAGGCCATGCCCCGGAACACCTTGCCGGCGCGTCCCCTCAGAGGGGACTCTTCCCGCCCAGCAACAGAA
>REEE01000334.1 GCA_007695245.1 Candidatus Competibacteraceae bacterium
CCTTCCGGCTGGATCATTTCCTGTACGCCCTGCTGTTGAACGCCGGCTACCTCGGCCTGGGGATCGGCGTGTTTCTGGCTGCCGTGCATCGGGCGCGGGAACGGGGTTCGCTGTTGCAGTCGGGGGAGTGAACGAACGTTTGCAAACCGGTCGGGGCGGCGGCAACCGCGCGGTCAGGTGCCGGCGGGTTGCCGGTGGCGCTGGCGCGCTTCCGCCTGTAGCAATTTGAGCCGCTGCGTTTGTTCTTGCCAGAATTTCAATTCCTGTTCGGGGCTTAGACCGGCGAGTTGGGCTGCTATTTTCTCAGCGCCGCGACGCTTCCATTGGACGCATTTCGGTTCATGAGTCGCCATAATCAATGACCTGCGAGGGTGAAAATATCTCAATCGAACAATGCGCAGTATGGGCATACCCCAGCGTGTCGCGGAACAGGGCCGCCAAGCGCTTGGGTCTTCGTTTCGATCTGGCCAACGATGGTCACGTAGTCGCACTCTCCACGAGAATCTCCGCCTCCACATATCGCTGGAACTCTTCAATAGCCGTGAAGCACCTGAATCCAAATTGACTGGCAAGAGACAGCGTCTCGCTGCTGTCGTTCAGGAGGACCGCGACCGGTTGGCTCAGTTCTTCCTGGATGCCGTTGGGCCAAGCCAAATCGAAAATGGCCATCTGTTCACCCGTCGTGGCATCGGCGAAATCGTAGGCTAGGGTACCGAGCGGCAGACCGTGTCCTTCCATCCAGTGGTTGAGGGCTTCGAGTTCCTCCTCCTCGACCTCGCCGGTCATGCCGCTACCGATGGAAGCACTGGCGGGTACTGTCGCCACCGGACCGGTCAACCAGCGTGCGTCACCGTAGAGTAGTTCTTCCATCCGTTGGTTGACCTCTGCGGCAAGCAGGGCCTTGCGGGCTTCAAGGAATTCTCGGTAGTTCTCGATTTTCCAGAGCGCCGGGTCGGTGGGAATCCACTGGGAGGCCAGCGCGCCGGGGTGCGCTTCCTCGACTGTCACGAAATACTGCTGCGGCAAGCGGGCGCTGATGTCGAGATTCGTATCTTTGGTCAGAAAGCAGAAGTTGCCTAGCGCGTTGACTTCCGGGCGCTTGAAGTTGCGTTTGTAGAGTTGCGCTTTCGGAAAGATGTGATGCACTTCCAATCGACTCATCTTGCCGAGGAGCGAAGCCTTTAGCGGTAGACCGGTACCCCAATCCCGCGCTCCGCCCATGCGCGTGAGCAGGTAGAGCACCGGATAGAACCGCGCGCCGAGGCTCCAGCCGGTGAAATGACCCGGCTCGGCCCGCAGACCGCCATGCCACAGCCGCAACTGCTCCAGCAACTTGTCGAGTCCACCATCTGTTCCTTCGAGTGCAGCCAGATCCTGGTCGATGAAGGATTCGGTCGAACCAGAGAATCGTCCCCACATCCCCGCCTGCACGAACCAGAACAGCAGCTTGTCTCGTTCCTTCTCGCCCAGCGGCCCACTGCGCCGGTCGAGGTAACGCACCATCACGGGCACGCCGAATCGGCCGAAGAATACTTGATCGTGATCGAGTCCCAGGCGACCGCCGATCAGGTTCAAGCAGGTATCGATGTGCTTGGTAGCCCGCTTCAAGCCGTCCTGGACTTCCTCCGCGCTCTTCTCATGCAAATACTGAAACTTGGCCTCGCCGGTAAGCACCGTGTTCATCGAACGCATCAACCAGTCGAGACTGAAATGGTAGTCTGCTCTGGCCCATTCCCTGAGTTTTGCCTTCATGGTGTCGCGGGCTTCCGGCCAGTCAGCGCAGATTTTGGCCAGCGCGAGATCGCCTTTCGAGAGCTTGGTACCGCCGCTGTTGACCTTGTTGAAGATATCCACAACGATATCCAGGGTCTTGTCGGCGCCGGTAACTTCCTCGATGTGGAGATCGATATCCGTGATGCCGAGTAGGCGGCTCAAACGCCCCACGTAGTCCCCAACTTTAGCGGCCAATTCGGGTTGGGCGCTCAGGCGGGCCACGAATTCGCCCAGCCCGGCATGACCTTTCTTCATTAACCGGGTGACATCGATCCAGAGCGGATCGTCCTGCATCTTCAGGGGCTGGTAGAAAGCAAAGTTTTGTGTATCGAGATGAAAGCGAAGATTGGTGAAGGTTTGGGCATTGCCGTCGAAGAATTTCGGCGGATCACCACGCACCACGCCGTAGAGTGAGGTGATACGTTGCTGGCCGTCGAGCAGCAGCTTTACTACCCCGGCTGCTAACGGCCCATCGCCGCGGTGCGCCGCGGTTTTCGATTCCGTCGCCCAAACCAGCAACCCACCCACCGGATGGCGCCGGTAAAGAGAGTCGAACAACCCCCGGACCTGATCGCGGTTCCACACATAGCCGCGTTGGAACTCTGGCAGCGCCATGTGCCCGCTGTCGATGTGGTCGAGAATAGTAGAGATTTTCATGTGCCAAGCTCCCTACGTTTTATTGAAGTGCATGCCAGCTCAACTGCGACGCCCAGCTGGATCATTTCCTGTACGCCCTGCTGTTGAACGCCGGCTACCTCGGTTTGGGGATCGGCGTATTTCTGGCCGCCATCCATCGGGCGCGGGAACGCGGCTCGCTGTTGCAGTCGGGGGAGTGATCGCGGCGCTCGGACGCCGGGTCATTCATTGCCCGCCAACAAATCATCGGGCACATCTTCGTAAATCTGGCTCAAGGGCAGCGCCAGCCCAACGCTGTCCAGTTCCATGGTTTCTCCGGCACTGTAAGTCAACTGCTCCCAACCGTCCGGCAGACGGCGATAAACCATGACCTGCCGACGATCCTGCGCCACCAGCAGATATTCCCGCAAGCCAGGCAATTGTTGATAGGTGAAGCGTTTGAATTCACGATCCCGTTGGCGGGTGCTGGGCGAGAGCACTTCGACGATCAGTTGGGCATCGTTCACGAAATAGCAGTTGTCCAGCCTGGTCGTTTCCAGGCAGGAGACCAGGACATCCGGATAGAAGAAGCAATTGGCGGTCTCCACCCTCACCTTGACATCGTTGACATAAGCCCGACAGGGCGTTCCGCGCAAATGCGCGCGCAGGGCGCTAAACAGATTTCCGGTAATGAGATTGTGGGCCAAGCTGCCGCCGGTCATCGCAACGATTTCGCCGTTGAGGTATTCGTGGCGTTGCTCGCCGTCTCTCTCTATTTCCAAGTATTGTTCGATGCTGTAGCAGGGGATTTTGACGGCATGCATGGCGGCGACTCCACAAGGGGTTGGACGCGATGAAGATAGATGCTTGAGAAATGAACTTGGTTTTACCGGCAAGTAGCTTACGAATGGATGGGAGAAGCGGAGAGCTTTACGCCGAGCGCATGGAGCAGTTTAAGCATAGTGTCATAGCGCGGCTTGGCACCGGGCGTAAGCGCCTTGTAGAGGCTCTCGCGTCCAAGACCTGTATCTTTGGCCAGTTGTGTCATACCCCGCGCACGCGCCACATCACGCACGGCGGTTAGAAATACATCGGGATTGGGATCTTCCAGTGCCGCGGTTATATATTCCGCGATGGTTTCTTCATTATCGAGGTAGTCGGCAGCATCGAAGGGGGCAAATTTGCCCATGGTTTACTCCTTAATCCAAAGCCCGCGCCATCTCAATGGCGCGACGGATACGATTATGCAAACAACGCGAGATTGCTCATCCACGACACGCCTCCCTTCTCAAGGTTCTCCGTTGTTCGCCCCACCCAGCGCCTCGCGCGCGCTCCTCCCCATGGCCGCGTAGACCGGTTCCAGCGCCTCCAGCAGCGACGCCCCACCGCGCCAGAATGGGAACGGTCCCACGCGCCGCAGCAGGGCGGCGGGCGCGGTGGGTGAGTGCAAGGGGCCGGCCAGGGTGGCCGGCACCGGCGGCAGCGCCCAGAAGGTTTGCGGATCCTCGGGCAGCGGTTCGGGTTCCGCCGGCGCCCAGCCGTCGTCGTCGGTCTCCACCTGCCCCAGTTGCGCCAGCAACGTCTCCCGCTCCATCCCTCGCAGCTTGAACATCAGGAACGGGTCGTTATCGAACGCCTCGCCGATCAGGTAATACACCGCCGCGATGTGCTTGCACGGGTTCGACCAGTCCGGACAGGAACAGTCGGTGACCAGGTCATCATGGGCCTTGGGAAACAGCGCCAAACCCTGGGTCTGGAACACCTCCTCGATATCGGCGGGCATTTCCCCGGCCAGCAGCTTGACGCTGAACCGCGCCTCCGCCGCCATCGCCTCGGTCAGCCGCTTCCAGTCGGCCGCGCGCAGCGGCTTGAGTTGGATGCTCACCCGGTACGGCGTGGCGGACGAACCCTGCACCCGAGCCTTCACCTCGCCGCGGGCGATCTGAATATCCAACACCTGGCCCTGCCGGGCATAGGTTCGACCCCGTCCCAGCCGGGCGCCGATATGAAAACTATCCAGCACCGCGATCCAGCGTTTGGCCCACCAGCGGCTGGCGAACGCCCCGCGCTGGCTTTGCGCCTTGATGCCACCCTCGACCCGGCGCGGCCGGCTCGGCGGATAATAGTCGTAGTAACCCATCGTTTCATTCCCCCACGGCTTCGGCGCGCAGCCGGAACAGATCCTGCAATTCGGCGGTGGACAGTTCGGTCAGCCACGCCTCGCCGCTGCCCACCACCCGCTCCGCCAGGGAGCGCTTGCGTTCGATCAGTTCGTCGATCCGCTCCTCGACGGTCCCCAGACAGACAAACTTGTGAACCTCCACCTGCCGGCTCTGCCCGATGCGGAACGCGCGGTCGGTGGCCTGATTCTCCACCGCCGGATTCCACCAGCGGTCGAAATGCACCACATGATTGGCGCGGGTCAGATTCAACCCGGTGCCGCCGGCCTTGATGGACAGGATAAACACCGGCGGCCCATCCGGCGCGTTCTGAAAGCGCTCCACCATCCGGTCGCGCTGGGTTTTGGACAAACTCCCGTGCAGGAACAGCACCTCCCGCGCCAGATGTTCCTGCAAATACGCTTGCAGCAAATGCCCCATCTCGGCGAACTGAGTGAAGACCAGGGTCCGTTCGTCCTGCTCCAGAATCTCCTCCAGCATCTCCGTCAGCCGCGCCAGCTTGCCGGAGCGGCCCGGCACGGAAGAATGATCGGCCAAAAAGTGCGCCGGATGGTTGCAGACCTGTTTGAGCCGGAGCAAGGTGCTCAGAATCAGACCCCGGCGGCTCATCAGATCCTCGACGCCCGCCAGCACCGCTTCCGCCTGCTGCACCACGGCGGCGTACAGGGTCGCCTGCTCCTTGGTCAGATTACAGTAAACCTTCATCTCCAGCTTCTCGGGCAAATCCTGGATGATGGCGCGGTCGGTCTTGAGCCGGCGCAGCACGAAAGGACCGGTCAGGCGCTGCAAGCGTTCCATGGCGGCCGCGTCGCGCTGCTCTTGTACCGGAATCTGAAACTCGCGCTTGAAGCGGGCGGCGGAGCCAAGGAAACCGGGGTTGAGGAATTCCTGAATCGACCAGAGATCGCCGACGTGATTCTCCACCGGAGTGCCGGTCAGGGCGATGCGCCGCTCGGCGCGCAAGGCCCGCGCCGCCTTGGCCTGCCGGGTCTCGGCGTTCTTGATGTTCTGCGCTTCGTCCAGAATCACCGCCGCCCATTCCACGTTTTGCAGCGATGGCAAATCCCGATGCAACAGCCCGTAGCTGGACACCACCATGGCCTGGGTCCGGGCCTGCGCCGCGAAGGCGTCGCCCTTGCCGCGCCCGGTTCCGTGATGGACCATGACCGGTAGTTGCGGGGTAAAACGCGCCGCTTCCTTGAACCAGTTGCCCACCAGCGAAGTGGGACAGACCAGCAGCGCCGGCCGGGTTTCGCCCCCTTCCCGCAACCGCTGCAACAGCGCCAGGGTCTGCACCGTCTTGCCCAGTCCCATGTCGTCGGCCAGGCAGGCGCCCAACCCCCAGCGGGTGAGAAATTCCAGCCAGGCGAAGCCGCGCTCCTGATAGGGCCGCAGGGTGGCGGTCAGGCCCGGCGGCGGCGGCAGGGGCGCGAGACCCTCCGCCTGACTCAATCCGTTCAGCAACTCGCCCAGGGGTCCTTCGGCGCTGACGCCGCTGACCGGGAGTCCCGCCGCGGATTCGGCCCCCAGCGCCACCCGCAGCAACTGGCGACCGGTGAGGGTCTCGCCCTGCCGCTGGTGCAGGGCCAGCGCCGCCTGAATCTCGGCGGCCGACAGTTGCACCCACTGGCCGCGCACCCGCACCAGCGGCGCCTTGAGCTTGGCCAGCGCCAGCAGTTCCTCGGGCGTCAAGCCGGTCTCGCCGAGCACGATCTCCCACTGCACGCCCAGCACTCGATCCAGGGTCATGCCCGCCTTGGATTCAAAGCGCGGCTTGGCCTGGGCGCGCGCCGTCAGTTGGACGCGGCGCCGGCTGGCCCAACCGGCCGGCAGCAGGACGCCGAAGCCGTTTTGTTCCAACAGGCCCGCTTCCTCGCCGAGAAAGCGAAACGCGCCGGCGGTATCCAGGTCGTGGCCGGTCGGGGCGGCCTGCTTCAAGCTGGCGTCGATGGCCGGACACAGCGCCGCCGCCTGGCCCAGCGCCAGCAGCAAGCCCTCCCGCGCCTTCGGCCCCAGGGTTTTCAAGCCGGCTTGGGTGTCCCGCTTCGGCTTCCAGACCGCCGCCGCGGAAACCAGCAGGCTCGGATCATCCCGGGCCTGCAACAGATAGTGGACGCGCCAGGCCGTGTCGGCGGGCGGAATCGTCCACCCGTCCTCATCGGCCTCATCCTCGAAGGTCGGCTCCTCCAGCCGAAAGCACAGTCGATAAGGCGCGTTAGCCAGCCGCAGCAGCGGGCGCTGCCAGTCGCGCACCTGGCCCGACAACAGGCGCGCTTCGGCCCGGCTGACCGCCATGACCCCGTCCGGTTCGCGCAAGGCCCGCAACCATTGTTCGTGCAGGCTGTTCGGCTCGCCGCGGGGACGGGCGCTGACCGGCGACACCGCAGCGCGCCGGACCAAATGATCGACGATCCAGTTCAGAAACTCCCGCAGCACGTCGCGGGGCGCAGTCTTCGGCGGGGCGTGGCGATCCGGGGCCATGGCGCGAGCGGCGGGCGGCATGGCGCGGGCCAGCCATTCCAGCCGGCCGCCGTCCTCGCCCAAAAAGATCGGCGTCCAGCAGGCGTACAGAGCGTTCTGGCGCTCCGCGACGCCGGGCAACACCTGCTGGCGATACACCAGGGCAACGGCCAGACGCAGCGCTTCACCCCAATAGCGCAGGTCGTCGCCCGCGGCCACGCCGGGCGCCAGCGCGGCATGATCGCGGACGGCGACGAGCCATTCGACGGCGGCGGTGGCGTTCAACTTCAGGGTGGGAATCGTCCAGGGCGTCAGAACTGGTGCCTTGCGGGATTGGGGCGGTTCCGCCACCAGGGATGAGGAGGGCAGGGGTCGATCGCCCTGCGCGGGCAGCCAGATCGTCCGGTCACCGGCCTTTGCCGGACCGGTCGGGAGCATCACTTGCGCCGGGGCGAGCCGCTGCCGTAATTCGGCCGCACCGGTGCGGTAGGGATAGCCGGAAATAGCTCGCGCCTGTTTTGGCGCTGCTTCAGAGGGTGCCGACTCACCCCACAGATGCAGGCCACCCTCGGCAAACGCGGCATGTACGACGAGCATCGTGATGCATTCTCCAGATGAAGATTGATTGCCCCGACCGGGGTAAGGAAGGGTTAGAGGGAGGGACTGGCGGCGAGGAGTATCGCGGTCCGGCGAATTCGCGAACCGTGAAAAGCCTTACCAATGCCATGGCTTGCGGATCTTTGGCGGGCGGGCATCTTCCTCCCATTGATCGCCAGCGCCCAGCAGTCGGCGCCCCAGGGGCACGAGCAGTACGGCCCCGAGCAGCAGCCCGACGCCGAATAGGGTATGGCCGCCGCGGATCAGATGCAGGCCCCAGACGAACAGCCATGCTCCCGCCGTGGCCGTTCCCAAGATCACAATCCATTGCGTTTTTAGATCCGGTGGCGAACGTCGCCGACCGAAGGGAATTCGTCGAACCGTCATTTGGCAAGCGTGCGCCTCGTCAGGACTCAGATATCAAAAGACTTTCAGGCCAAGCAGTATCCGACCCTCAATCAACCCCGTCAACCTGACGCGCCGCGCCGTGGGTATTTCAGTCCCACGCGGGTCGCCTCCTCCCTCAGGAATCGTCTACCCTTAGGACTCTTTCAACGCACTGTTATGATGATCCCGAATGTCCTCCTCCCTGCGCTATCAACACACTCAGTTCGGTAAAGTCACCGTCGTTTCCCTGTTTTTTTCAGCCCTGTTGCTGGTTGGCTTGGGTCTGGCGTTCGGCGACCGGACCTTTCTGGTGGGCGGTCCGGTGATGATGGGGATCGCGATCCTGTTGTTCTACGCGCTGACCGTCAAGATCGACGCCACACACTTGCGCTTCTACTTTGGCATTGGGTTGATTCGAAAGCGCATTCCTCTCGCGGAAATCGTGGACGTTCAACCGGTCAGCAATTCCTGGCGGCACGGCTGGGGCATTCACCGCACCCCGCATGGCTGGCTGTACAACGTGTCGGGCTGGGAGGCTGTGGAAATCACGCTGGCCTCGGGAAAAAGCCTCCGGCTGGGCACCGACGAGCCACAGCGGCTGACGCAGGCATTGCTGGCGGCCCTGCCCGACCGATAGTACTCCTACCTTGACCGTACCTTTACCCGAAAATCGCCAAATCTCTACAGAAATTGGGGAAGTGCCGTGACGTACCAGCATCAGGATCGGGAGGGCCGATCCTTGGATCTGCCGGTCGGCAAAGTCGTCTGTGTCGGTCGCAACTATCTCGAACA
>REEE01000328.1 GCA_007695245.1 Candidatus Competibacteraceae bacterium
CCGCGGATTCCGAGCTGCTGGGCGAGTTCGTACTGCGCCTGAACCGGGTTGTCGCAGGTCTTGCGTTCGATCTCCTCGCCGCGCTTGGCCCGATTCATCGCGTCCAGCCGGTCGGCGGCGCACCAGACCCCGATCGACTTGGCGAACGACGCGGAACCCGCCCCCTCGCGCGGGAACCACAGGTAGCGTATCTTGATGCCTTCCTGGTGATAGGCGGGCATTTGGCCGTGCATCCGGCGGCAGTAGCCGCAGTCGATATCGGTGAACACCGTGACCGTGTGCTTGACCGGTCCCTCGGGAGCGAAAATCACCATCTGGTCCTCACCGACCGCTTCGACGGCCTTGCCGCGCAGCGCGCCGCGGCGGGCGTCGGTGAGGTTGGCGCGGGTGTCGAGGTCGATCAGTTCCCCCTGCACCACGAACCGGCCATCCGCGCTCAGATACAGCACCTGACCGCCCAGGACGACCTCGTACAGTCCGGGAATGGGGGTGGAAGCGACGCTTTCGGGCCGCGCTCCGTTCAGGGCGGCCTGCATCCGGGTCAGATCCGGTTGGCCGGCGGGCGCGGACTCGACCGGGGACGATGGGGCGGGCTCGGCGGCCAGCGCTCCAGTAGCGAATCCAACAACGGCAACCAGCAGAATTTTACGCATGGGCAAGATCCAGGGTAGTGGCGACGACGGGATAACGGCGAGAGAGTACCCGAGCCGACCGGAACTTCACAACGACCGGCCGGCGGCGACCGGCGGACTACATCGCCGGGATTTTCATTTCGACTTGCCGGAGGAGCTGATCGCCCAGCACCCCCCGGCCGAGCGTGGCGACAGCCGGCTGTTGACCCTGGACGGCGCCACCGGCGCGCTCGGGGACCGGTGGTTCCACGAGCTGCCCGAACTGTTGCGGTCCGGCGATCTGCTGGTGTTCAACGATACTCGGGTGATTCCAGCCCGCCTGTTCGGGCGCAAGGCCAGCGGCGGTCGGATCGAAGTGCTGGTGGAACGCTTGCTGGACGAGCGTCGGGCATTGGTCCATCTGCGCGCCAGCAAAGCGCCCCAACCCGGGGGCCGGCTGTGGTTGGACGCCGGCTTCGCCGCGACCGTGCTGGGCCGACGCGACGACCTGTTCGAGATCCGCGTCGAGGGTGACGAGCCGCTGCTGGCGCTGCTGGAGCGCCACGGCCAACTGCCTTTGCCGCCCTACATCACCCGCGCGCCGACCGCGGAAGACGCCGAACGCTATCAGACCGTCTACGCCCGCCACCCCGGCGCGGTGGCCGCGCCCACCGCCGGCCTGCACTTCACGCCGGCGCTGCTCGACCGGCTGGCGGATCGGGGCGTGGAACAGGCGTTCGTGACCCTGCACGTCGGCGCCGGCACGTTTCAGCCGTTGCGGGTGGAGTCCATCGCGGAACACGTCATGCACGCGGAGTGGATTGCCGTAGGCGAGACGACGTGCGCGCGAATTCGTGCGACCCGCGCCCGTGGCGGTCGGGTCATCGCGGTCGGCACGACGGTGACGCGGGCGCTGGAAACCGCCGCCGGTGCCGGCGAGGTTCGGCCCTGGCAAGGCGAAACCCGCATCTTCATCCATCCCGGTCACCGCTTCCGCGCCGTGGACGCACTGATCACCAACTTCCATCTGCCGGAATCCACGTTGTTGATGCTGGTGGCGGCTTTCGCCGGTCATGCCGAGATTCTGCGCGCCTATCGCCATGCCGTCGCCCGTCGCTACCGCTTCTTCAGCTACGGCGACGCCATGCTTTTGACTCGCCGGCCATGATTCATGGCGAGACAGCGGCTGAATGAATCATGCGTCAGGTTATGTACTGTTTGAAATCAAAGTCGATTTTGGGGCCGGATTCCGCAACCATGTTGCCTTGGACCAGGGTCACGCCGAACTGCCAGATGCTGGCCATCTGCGGCGCCGTGGAGACCCCGGCGGCCACCACGCGAATTTTCAGATCCTGCGCCTGCCGCGTCAGCGTCGCCATCGACCGCCGGCTGTTTTCGTCCTTGGCCTTGGCCAGTCGTTCGATCAGACTGCCATCCAGCTTGATGTAATCGGGGGACAACTCCTTGAGCAGACGATCGGAATGCGTTTTACCCCCAAAGTGGGACAAAGCGAGCCCGCAGCCCAATTCCCGCAGGCGGGCGCGCAATTGCCGGGTTTCCTCGAAGCACTCTTCGGCGTTGTCTTCCTTGATTTCCAGCACCAAGTGCTGGCCCGACAGCCGATTATCCTTGAAGCGTTTGCCTAGCCAGTCAAAAAAGTCATGATCCGTTAGAGAATTACGAGAGACCCGGACAAATAGAATCGGCGGTTTGGCGGTGCTTTGCTGGATTTCGATCAGGGTTGCCAAGCCCCGGATGATCGTCCAGCGATCCATGGCGCCCATCAGTTTATAACGCACCGCCACGACGCCCAATTTATCCATGGGCTGGATCTTGCCGCTCTCGTCCACGACTTGCAGGTACGCCTTGTAGCGTGCTTCCTCGGCGGTTTCAAAGCTGACGATCGGCTGGTAGACCAGACGCAACCGTCCCTTGGTCAGGGCATCGCGAATCAGCCGAATAATGGGTGCGTCCTGCTCGCTGACCGCGAGGCCCGACCGAGGATCTTCCCGGGGAGGTTTGAAAACCTCGATCTGATTGCCGCCTCGCTGGCGGGCGCTCTCGCAGGCGCGATCGGCCTGCGAGAGCATCTGGATCGCGCTCTCGTGGCTATCGCGCGCCTGGTAAACCCCGACGCAACAGGTGGTTGTGAACAGCTTGCCGCCGATCTGAAAGTTGTGCTCGGCGATCGCCAGGCGAGTGCGCTCGGCCAGCTCCAAAGGATCGGTCGGCGAGTTGGCGGGTACGTAAAGGGTGAACACCCCGCTGGCGAAATGCGCGGCGATATCCTCCATCGCTAACAAAGCCTTGATAATTTTAGCAATTTCTAACGTGAATTGTTCGATGGCTTCGAAACCCATGGCATACCGGATCGCGGCGTAATCGACCAGCAGGATGTACAGCACGGTACCCGAATGATCGATCTCCAGGGTTTCAACGAAAAACCGTCGGCTGTACAACCCCGTTGTCTCGTCGAACTTGAGCAGCTTTTCGAGTTCCTGTTGGAGGTGGGGATTGTTTTCCGCCGTGGCGTCGCGCGCGATGATCTGGGTGCAGGGCTCGTCGTTCATCCGGGTCGGCGCGCATTCCAGCAGGATCGGGAGATTTTGCCCGTTGCGGCGCACCCCGACCAATTCCACGGGCTCGACCGCCTTGCCCGAGCGAATGCTGCGGCGCAACACGCTTTTCAGCGCGTCCCGGTATCCTGGGGGGACCATATGCACCAGTTGGATGCTGGCCAGCTCCTCCTTGGCGTCATAGCCGAACAACCGCAGGTAGGCTGGATTGGCGTAGACGTGGACCCCTTCATGGATGTAAGCGATAGCCTCCTGGGTATTTTCCAGGAGCGCCTGGCTGCGGTTCTCGCTCTCCTTGAAGCGGGTTTCGAAGGATTGTTCGCGCTTGCGCGCCTGCAAGTGGCGCAATTCCTTGCGGACCACCGCCACCAGATGATCGGCGTCATCCAGATAAAAATAGTTATCGGCGCCATCTTCCAGCAAGCGGGCCGGTTTGTGTTGCTGGCGATAGTCGTCGTCCACCACCGCGATGAGGGGAATATCCTGCTTGGCTTCGGCCACCATCAGGCGAATCTCGGCAATGGTGGGTAGATCATCCCCTAGCCGCAGCAAAATCAGGTCCAGCGGTTGGTAGTCGATGGCGCCGCGCGTTTCTTCAATCTGATCGGTATGAATGAGTTCGAGTTGATAATCATCGCCGCGCAGCGTCTGCGTGATGTGGTCGATGTCGGATCGGGAACGATCCACGATGAGCAGGTTGATAACGGAAGGATCAGACACGGGTTCCAACCTCTACTAATGGCTTGGACACTGATGAGAAATGACAATAGGTTCGCATCGCTACCCGACGGGGGTCTTGGCCGGTTGCCCCGGCTGTTCCCGAACCAACCGGGGGACCAGATAACCTGGCAGCCGCTGGCGTACCACTTTCATGATAGCCGATGCCTCGGGTTCCTTCACCTCGAAATGCGCCGCGCCGCGCACCCGGTCGAGCAGATGCAGGTAGTACGGCAGGACCCGAGCGGCGAACAGCGCTTCGCTGAGTTCGACCAGCGTCGCCGCCGAATCGTTGACGCCGCGCAGTAATACCGACTGGTTGAACAGTGTTACGCCCGCCGCCGCCAGCCGTTTCAGCGCCTCACGCACCCGGCCGTCGATCTCTCGGGGATGGTTGGCGTGAACCACCAGCACCCGTCGTAGCCGGGTCCGGGCCAGCAGGTCCAGCAGCCCGTCATCGACCCGCTCGGGCAGCACGATGGGCTGGCGGCTGTGAATGCGCAACCGCTCCAGATGCGGGATGCGATCCAGCGCCGCCAGCAACGGGCTCAGCCGGCGGTCGGACAGAGACAGGGGATCACCGCCGCTCAGAATGACTTCGCGGAGGCTGGCGTCATCCGCCAGATAGGACAGCGCCGACCGCCAGGCGTCCGCGCTGGCGCGGGATTCGGCGTAGGGAAATTCCCGACGGAAGCAATAACGGCAATGCACCGCGCAGGCACCGGTGACCAGGAGCAAGGCTCGACCGTGATATTTGTGCAGCACGCCCGCCGCCGCCACGGCGGCCCGATCACCGACCGGATCGGCCAGAAAGTTCGGAGTTGGCTCCAATTCCACCGCCAGCGGTAAAATCTGTCGCAACAGTGGGTCGTCGGGGTCGCCCTTGACCATCCGCGCCACGAAACCGCGCGGCGCTCGCAGGGGAAAGCGGGCCGCCGCCGTCCGCGCCGCCGGCAGCAGCGCCGGATCGAGTTCCAGGATCCTCAACAGTTCGGCCGGATCGGTGATGGCTTGGGCCAACTCCCGTTGCCAGGCCGAAATCTGACGCGCCGGCGTCTTTGCCGTTATCATAATTTCGCGGTTTTATCTCAAGCTTTCAATTAAGGGCGGGTTTTATGGCGAACTATAGTACCAATGAATTCAAGAGCGGCCTGAAGATCATGCTGGACGGCGATCCTTGGGCCGTCGTCGAAAACGAATTTGTCAAACCCGGCAAGGGCCAGGCGTTCAACCGGGTCAAGGTGCGCAATCTGAGGACCAATCGGGTCCTCGAGCGCACCTTCAAATCGGGCGACACCGTGGAAGGTGCCGACGTGGTCGATGTGGAATTGCAGTATCTCTACAACGACGGTGAGTACTGGCACTTCATGGACCCGCAAAGCTACGAACAGTTGACCGCCGACGCGGCCGTCGTGGGCGACATCGCCAAGTGGCTGAAGGAGGAAGCCATCTGTCAGGTGACCCTGTGGAACGGCGTCCCGCTGAGCGTGGCGGCCCCCAATTTCGTGGTCATGACCATCGTCGAGACCGATCCCGGCGTGCGCGGCGACACCTCGGGCGGCGGCGGCAAGCCGGCGACCCTGGAGACCGGCGCGGTGGTGCGGGTGCCGCTGTTCGTGCAGAACGGCGAGGTGATCAAGGTCGATACCCGCACCGGCGAGTACGTCTCGCGGGTCAAGGAATAGCGCGCGACGGCGCGACTATCGGTGGCTTCGCCCGCCTGGCGGCCCAGCGCCGACCTGGCGACCTTGCGGCTGCGGGCGGAATTGCTACAACGCATCCGCGCCTTCTTCGCGGCGCGCGGGGTGCTCGAGGTGGAAACTCCGGTGCTGTCGGCGGCGGCGGTCACGCAGCCCCATCTGGCCAGTTTCGCCACTCCGTATTCGGGACCGGGGTCGCGCCACGGTCAGACGCTCTATCTGCACACCTCGCCGGAATTCCCGATGAAGCGGCTGCTGGCGGCGGGTAGCGGCTGTATCTACCAGATGGCCCGCGTGTTCCGCGACGGCGAGGCGGGCCGCCGCCACAATCCCGAGTTCACCCTATTGGAATGGTATCGCGTCGGCTTCGACGCCGATCGATTGATGGACGAGGTGACGGAACTGGTGACCGCGTTGCTGGCCGGGCGGCTGACGCTGGAGGAGCCGGAACGACTGAGCTATCGAGAGCTATTTCAGCGTCATCTGGATCTGGATCCGCATCGAACGAGCGTGGCGGAACTGGCGGCTGGCGCGGCACGGCACGGCATCCCCATTCCGCCGGGGATGCCGGCGGACGATGCCGACCCCTGGCTGGATCTGTTGCTGACCCAGGGTATCGAACCGTATCTCGGCCAAGGGCGGCTCACCTTCATCCACGACTATCCCGCCTCGCAGGCGGCGCTGGCGCGGCTGCGGCCGGGCGATCCGCCGGTCGGCGAACGCTTCGAGTTGTATCTGAGCGGTCTCGAACTGGCCAACGGCTTTCACGAACTGGGCGATGCGGACGAACAGCGCCGCCGCTTCGAGGCGGAAAACGTGGCCCGCCGGGCGCGGGGATTGCCGGTCATGCCGCTCGACGAGTCTTTGCTCGACGCCCTGGCGGCGGGATTGCCGGACTGCGCCGGGGTGGCGCTGGGCTTCGATCGACTGGTCATGCTGGCGGCGGGGAAGGACGCGATCCAGGAGGTGATGGCTTTCCCCCTGGAGCGCGCCTGAGGCGGCGTTCAAGCGACCGGCGGGGCGACCTTCCCCAACCGTTGCCCCATCCGCACCACGGTTCCCGCTTGAATCCCGGACTCCCAACGCGCGACTCCCGGACCGAACAGCAGGATCACCGTGGAGCCCATGTTGAAGCGCCCGAGTTCCGCGCCCTTGTCGAGCCGCACCGCGCCATCCCCCTGCGGTGGGTAATGCCAGTGGCGGAGGGTTTTCCCGAGCGGCGGGGTGATCGTCCCGGCCCAGACCGTGGCGATGGACGCGACGTTGAGCGCGCCCACCAGCACCAGCGCCATGGGTCCCACCGGGGTCTCGAATAGAGTGATCACGCGCTCGTTGCGAGCGAACAAATTCGCCCTCATCCGCGTGGTCAGCGGCGAAACGCTGAATAATTGGCCGGGAACATGCACCATTTCCCGCAATTGGCCGGCCAACGGCAGGTGAATGCGGTGATAGTCGCGCGGCGACAGGTACAGCGTGGCGAACCCGCCCCCCAGGAAGGGTTGCGCCCGTTCCGGGTCGCCGCCCAGCAGCGCCGTCAGCGAAAAGCCGCGGCCCTTGGCCTGTAGTAGGGTATCGGCCTGCGCGATCCCGATCTGGCTGACCGCGCCGTCCACCGGACAGCAGACCACCCGATCGCCCGGCGCCAGCGGCCGGACTCCCGACTTCAACGCCCGGGTGAAGAAGGCATTGAAATCCGCATAGGCGCGCGGGTCTGAGGCCGACGCCTCGTCCAGATTCACTCGAAAATAGCGGACGAAAGCGCCGATCAGCGCATTCTTGATCCAGGGCGTCCGCAATCGGGTCAGCCGGTGGGTGAGCCACGTCAGCAGCCGTTGCGGCAACAGGCATTGCGCCCCATGGCGCAATCGATCGCGCCAGGGTGCCGCGGCGGTGGTTTCGAGCGGGCTCCCGCGCGTTTTGGACTCGGTCGTCATGGCATGGCCACGGCGCGGATCTTCAGGAAATCCTCCGCCAGGCGTTCCGGCGTCTGCGGCGGGGTGAAAATGGCGCGCGGTCGCCCTTCCGGGTCGATCAGGATGATGGTTGAGGAGTGATCCACCAGATAGTACCCTGAACCCTCCTTCTCCGCTCCGCGCTGGTAAAACACATAGAGCGCCTGGGCCAGCCGGTCCAGTTCCTCGGGTGCGCCGGTCACCCCCTGAAATTCAGGGTTGAAATAGGTCACATAGTCGCGCAATCGCTCCGGCGTATCGCGCTGCGGATCCACCGAGACGAAGATGTAGGCCGTTTCGGCGGCGGCGTCCCGATCGTCCAACAACTGCCGCATGCGGTTCAAGTCGGCCAGCGTGATCGGGCAGACATCCGGGCAGAAGCTGTAGCCGAAATACAGGAAGGTCCAGTGGCCGTGAAAGTTCTCGCGGGTAAACGGCCGACCGCTATGATGGACTAGCTGAAAATCCTCGAGCGGTTGCGGGGCGGGTAGATAAATGCCCGCGATCTCCGGGGGTGGCGCGGGCGGGCGTGGCAACAACCACTGGCTCGCCAACAGCCCCACACCCAGCGCCAATAGGCCCGCAAGAGCCAAGATCCCGGTTTTTGCGTGACGTGTCATGATTGACTCAAGCTCCTGTTGCCGATGCGTTGCTTTTTTAGGTGCGGGCGCGCGCGGTCGGTTCGATCCCCGTCGAGCGCCCGGTTTTTTCCTGCCGGGGAGCATATCCGTCCCACCCGCGAAACGGTAGAATTTTCCCGGCATCGACCGCTTCGGCGATGAGGGGGCCAACTCTCCGTCCACGACCACGAATCCCGATGAGCGACCACGACGACGTTTTACCCTATCTGCACACGATTCGCGACCTGATCCGCTGGGGCGCCAGCCGCATGAGCGAGGCCGGCCTGCATTTCGGTCACGGCACCGACAACGCCCTCGACGAAGCGGCGGCGCTGGTGCTGCACGCGCTGCATCTGCCGCCGGACCTGCATGCCGAGTATCTGCAAGCGCGACTGACGCCGCCCGAAAAGCAGGCGGCCTTACAGTTGTTGGCGCGGCGGATCAGCGAACGTCGCCCGGCCGCCTATCTGACCGGACGCGCCTGGTTCATGGGGCTGCCGTTCCAGGTGGACGAACGGGTGTTGGTCCCGCGCTCGCCGCTGGCGGAGCTGATCGAGCGCCATTTCGCGCCCTGGCTGCCGGACAGCCGGCAGGTCGGCGCGATTCTGGATCTGGGAACCGGCAGCGGCTGTATCGGCATCGCTTGCGCCCGCGCCTTCCCGGATGCGCGGGTAGACCTGGCGGATCTGTCCGCCGATGCCTTGGAGGTGGCGCGGCGCAATGTCGCCGAGCACGGGCTGGAAGATCAGGTGGAGGTCATTCAGTCCGATCTGTTCTCGGCGCTGAAGGGCCGCCGCTACGACCTGATCATCAGCAATCCGCCCTACGTCGGCCTGGAAGAACTGGACAACCTGCCGGCCGAATACCATCATGAACCCCGACTGGGACTGGTCGCCGGGGTCGAAGGGTTGGAAGTCGTGGTGGAAATTCTGCGCCAGGCCGTCGATTATCTACAGCGCGATGGACTGCTGGTCGTCGAGGTCGGCAACGCCCAGTACGCGCTGTGCGAGGCTTTTCCCGACACACCGTTCACTTGGCTGGAATTCGAGCGGGGCGGACAGGGGGTGTTTTTGTTGAATGCCGAGCAACTGCGTCAGTTATAAAAACCTGAGGACGCATCCGGGGAATTATCATGCCGCCTAGAACAGATAACGGTTCTGTTGAAAGCCTTCTGCCGCACCTGGCGCCGGACGCCATGCTGCTGGTCGATCAATCCGGTCGGATTAGTCAGGCGAATGCCTTGGCCGAACAGTTATTCGGTTACCCTCCAGGCGCTCTCACCGGTCAACTGCTGGCGATGCTGATTCCCCAACGTTTGCGCGATTCACATCAGCAGCATGTGATCGAGTATCTTCGCGATCCCCTGCCCCGGCCGATGGGCGTTGGGAAAAATTTTATCGGCTCTGCGGCGAGACGGCAGCGAGTTCGCCGCGGAAATCAGCCTCAATCCCCTGGCGACTCCGATGGGTCTCCACATTCTGGCCGCCATTCGCGACGCGACCGAGCATCGGCGCGCGCGGCAGGCACTGGAGCAGGCCACTGTTAAATTGGAACGACAGATGGAAATACGCAACGCGGAGCTGGTGCGGACCAACGCCGAACTTCGTCAACAGATCGCCGAACACGCGCAAATCGAGGCGGCCTTGCGAGAGACCGAGACGCTGTACCGCCAGTTGGTTGAGAACCAGCCCGATCTCATTTGCCGGTTCTTGCCGGATACTACCCTGACCTTCGTCAATACCGCTTATGCCCGATTTTTTGACCGCCAGCCGGAGGAGCTGGTCGGCCAGCGGTTTATCGAATTTCTCTGCGTGGAGGATCAGGCCGAGATTTTGGAGCAACTGGCCGCCTTCACGCCGGCGGCGCCAGCACGACAATACGAACATAAGACGATTCGGGCGGATGAGGTTGCTCGCTGGCATCTGTGGAATGATTTTGCTTTTTTCGATGACCAGGGCAACATCACCGGCTTTCAATCGGTCGGCGTGGATATTACGGGGCGCAAGCGGGTCGAGGAAGAATTGCGAGAGGCGCATCGTTTTTACCAGCAGATCATCAACAGCACCGAGGATGGCATCCTGGTCTGCGACGCCAACGGTTTGTTTACGCTATGGAATCCGGCCATGGAGCGGATCAGCGGCGCACCCATCCAGCAGGTGTTGGGAAAAAGACCCGGCGATCTGTTCCCGTTTCTCGTGGAGCAGGGCATCTATCCGCTGTTTGAGCGGGCCATGGCCGGCGAAGCCACAACGACGTTGGACTACTACTACCTTTCACCCGGCGCGCGGCGACCGCTCTGGGTCGCCAACAACTATGTTCCATTGCGTGACCTCGAAGGGCGCGTGATTGGCGTCGTCGGTACGGTGCGGGACATCACCGAGCGCAAGCAGGCCGAGGAGGCGCTGCGCAAAAGCGAAGAGCGCCTGACGCTGGCCTTGCGCGCCGCTCGCGCCGGCGCTTGGGAGTGGAACGCCGCGACCAATCAGGCGATCTGGTCCGACGACAACTATCGGGTCATGGGACTGACCCCGGGTAGCGTGGAGGCGCGTTACGAGAACTGGTTGCGTTGCGTGCATCCCGACGACCGCGCGGAAGCGGAGCAACAAGTGGCGCAAGCCATGGAACGGACAGGAGATCTGAATATCGAGTTTCGGGTGGTGTGGCCGAACGGCGACGTTCGTTGGTTGAACGACGTCGGCGAAATGCAATTTGACCTGACGGGCCAACCGGTTGGCATGTACGGCATTCAGATGGATATCACCGAACGCAAGCAGGCGGAAGAAGCCCTTGCCGAAGCCGAGGAACGGGCGCAGATCACCCTGCATTCCATCGGCGACGCCGTGATTACCACCGACGCGGGCGCCGTCGTGGATTATCTGAATCCAGTCGCGGAGGCGCTCACCGGCTGGAGCTTGATCGAGGCGCGGGGACGGCCCCTGAGCGAAGTTTTCCGAATCATCAACGAACACACTCGCCAGCCGGCATCCGACCCGGTGGCGCGCTGCCTCCAGGAAGGCAAAATCGTCGGCTTGGCCAATCATTCAATATTGATCGGCCGTGGCGGGCAAGAATACCACATCGATGATTCGGCGGCGCCGATTCGCGGGCGGGACGGTCGGGTTCTGGGTGCCGTTCTGGTCTTTCACGACGTCACCGAGACCCGCCAACTGACCCGCCAGTTGGAGTACGACGCCACCCACGACGCCCTGACCGGGCTGATCAACCGCACGGAGTTCGAGCGGCGGCTGGCGCGGGCGCTGGCCAGCGCCCAGCAATACGGCGTTCGGCACGCGCTGTGTTATCTGGATCTGGATCAGTTTAAAGTGGTCAACGACACCGCCGGGCACGCGGCGGGCGATGAATTGCTCAGGCAAATCAACACCATCCTGTCGGGTATGTTTCGCGAGCGCGATACCCTGGCGCGCATTGGCGGCGACGAGTTCGGTCTGCTGCTGGACAATTGCCCGCTTGATCGCGCGCAACTCATCGCGCAAACCGTGGTGGGCGATATTCGCGATCACCGCTTCCACTGGGAGGGTCGTGTCTATCAGATCGGGGTGAGCATCGGCCTGACGCCGATCACGGCGGATGCCCAGGATACGGCGCAACTGCTCACCCAGGCCGACGTCGCCTGTTATATCGCCAAGGAGATGGGCCGCAACCGCGTTCATCTCTATCAGCGGGAAGATACCGAAACGGTGCAACGCCACGGCGAAATTCTGGGCGCGGCCGGACTGCGGGACTCGCTGGAACAAGGCCGATTCCGCTTGCACTATCAACCGATCGTCCCCCTGAGCGAACCCATCCCTCATCCGACCCGCTACGAGGCGTTGCTGCGCGTGGTCTATAAAAGCAGCGAGGATGCCAACACCGAACTGGTGTTACCGGCGGCCTTCATTCCGGCCGCCGAACGCTATGGGATGATGGGGGCCATCGACCGTTGGGTGATCCAAACGGCTTTTCGCGAGTATGCGAACGGCGTCGGCCAGACCGGCGCCCAGATCGCGATCAATTTATCCGGCAACTCCCTCAGCGACGAGACCCTGCTCGGCTTCATCGAGGCTCAGTTCACCGAGCAGGCCTTCCCACCAGAGCAAGTCTGTTTCGAGATCACCGAAACCGCCGCCATTCAGAACCTGCGCCCGGCCCGTGAACTGATGGCGGCGCTCAAACGCCGTGGCAGCCAGTTCGCCCTGGACGATTTCGGTAGCGGCCTGTCCTCGTTTCGCTATCTCAAGACGTTGCCGGTCGACTATCTGAAGATTGACGGCAGCTTCGTCAAGGACATGATCGAGAATCCCAACGATTGCGCGCTGGTGGCGGCCATCAACCAGATGAGCCACGCGCTGGGCATCCAAACCATTGCCGAATACGTTGAAAGCCAGGCCATCGCCGACCGTCTGCGCGAACTGAAAGTGGACTACGCGCAAGGGTTCTTCTTCGGTCACGCGGCGCCTTGGGGCCAGCTACCACGAACGATGCGCTCGTTTTCGATCCCGCCCTGATCCGCAAGTACGACAAGGCCGGCCCTCGTTACACCTCCTGGGCAGAAGCTGTAGCCGAAATACAGGAAGGTCCAGTGGCCGTGAAAGTTCTCGCGGGTAAACGGCCGACCGCTATGATGGACTAACTGAAAATCCTCGAGCGGTTGCGGGGCGGGTAGAGCCTTCCCGGATGCGCGGGTAGACCTGGCGGATCTGTCCGCCGATGCCTTGGACGTGGCGCGGCGCAATGTCGCCGAGCACGGGCTGGAAGATCAGGTGGAGGTCATTCAGTCCGATCTGTTCTCGGCGCTGAAGGGCCGCCGCTACGACCTGATCATCAGCAATCCGCCCTACGTCGGCCTGGAAGAACTGGACAACCTGCCGGCCGAATACCATCATGAACCCCGACTGGGACTGGTCGCCGGGGTCGAAGGGTTGGAAGTCGTGGTGGAAATTCTGCGCCAGGCCGTCGATTATCTACAGCGCGATGGACTGCTGGTCGTCGAGGTCGGCAACGCCCAGTACGCGTTGTGTGAAGCGTTCCCGGACGTTCCGTTTACTTGGCTGGAATTCGAGCGGGGTGGACAGGGGGTGTTTTTGTTGAATGCCGGCCAATTGCGTAAACTTTAACAGCAGTGATACGCTATACTTTAACGATAATAGTTCTTTATCAGCCTTTCGATCAACGGTGGGGGAAAGGCTAAATGATCTGTTGCCGATCAGCCTACTGTTCCCCGATGGGACTAGGAGGACAAATGAATCCCCGGTTAGATGCTGAACCTAGCTTCATTGACTTATTTAACAAATATTTTGAAGTGGTTCCAGCGGATTCACCAAAAAAAAAGTTAGAGTGTTATCGTTTGCGTTATCAGGTCTATTGCAAGGAAGGAGTTATTCGGGGATTTTACCCAGAGAATTACCCAAACGGGCTGGAGTACGATCAGTATGACGAGCGTTCCGTGCATAGCCTGCTGATGCATAAACCCACAAAGTCTGTTGCCGGCACAGTGAGGGTAGTATTGCCCGATCAAAATAAACCAGAGGCGCAATTTCCACTCGAAAAGTTCGGTAGTCATTCCTTTTACGCGGATGTCATACCTCTTGAAAGCCTCCCCCGTTTGAGGCTCGGCGAGGTTTCTCGACTGATTCTTGCGTCAAAATTTCGCGGGCGGCAGGACGAGAATCAATTTCCGTATGGTATGGCGGAAAACTCTGAATATCCGTTTCCACCAGACCGCCGACGTAAAAGCAGTTCACTTAAAACCGGCTCTGATGATCAAAGAAGAGCCCAGCAACGAACCTTTCCCCATGCTATTCTAGGTTTACTGGTGGCAGTCGTACAAATCAGTGTTCAGTATAATCTAAACTACTTGTATGTTGGGATTGAACCCGTATGTGCAAGACTTCTTAGGACATTTGGAATTCATTTTACTCCAATTAGCCCGATAATTGACTATTACGGTCCATGTAGAGGTTATCTGGGATCGATTCCAGACATTAGCAAAAATATTTACTTGACCAACCCACAAGTATGGAATTTACTTTTTAAAAATAGTGCGCTTTATCCACGTCCAACATAACTTTACTCACCTTAACGCATATCTTTCCGGTTTTGAGAGGATTAGTGAGTGAAGGTTAAACTGACGCTGGGAAATGTTTGGACAATAACCATGCGTCATTTTTGTTGCTTTCTAGGCATGCTGATTATTTGCATCATGAGTGGAATATCTTCCGCAGATAATTTGCCCGTTGTGGTTGTCAATCCCACGGTTGATCCTAAATCTTTTCTTTCGCGAAGCGCTTTCAGCGCGATATTTGGAATGCGCCTCAGGAAATGGGAGGATGGTTCGCAGATCAAAGTCTTTGTACTAGCTGATGACAGTCCTTTACACGTTAACTTCAGCAAAAATATTCTTCGGGTTTTTCCCTATCAATTGCGTTTAGCTTGGGATCGATTAGTTTTTTCCGGTACGGGAGAGGAACCTACCAAGCTAAAATCAGAGCAACAAATGCGAGAAATGGTTGGTTCCACACCTGGCGCTATTGGTTATTTGAGTAGGTCCATGATCGATGAAACGGTTAAAGCGATTAATTTTTAATAATCGAAAATTGAATATATTTTTTCCACTACACTTTGGGAAAAAGCTATATTTTATGGACATTTTTGGAAAAAGATTATTCGGTAACAAAATGCTTTTACAGTTCATTCATAGTCAGCATCGCCTAGCGAATTTTTTTAAAGCTTTAATCATACCCCATTGGATGATTGTTGGATTTCTATATATCATCCTGGGTTGGTATGTTACTGAACGCGCACAGGCTTTCGATCTTACTGAAGATATTCAATTGCATGGATTTATAACTCAAGGCTACTTCCTGACGTCGGACAATAGAATTTTTGGAAAAAGCGATGAAGGCGGCAGTTTTGATTACACTGAAGCTGGCATCACTGGCTCATGGACTCCTCATTCTGATTTCCGTTTTGCGGCTCAAGTATTATTTCGACGGGCCGGAATAGGGAACAACAATGATTTTGAACTCGATTTCGGCTTACTCGACTACACCATCCTCTCAACGGTTGATTACCGCCTTGGCGTACGCCTTGGGCGCGTAAAAACACCTTTTGGTTTTTATAATGAAACTCGTGATGTATTATTCACCAGGCCAACCATTTTGTTGCCCCAATCCATTTACGCCGATGCCCAACGTGACTTGGCTATGTCTTCAGACAGTGGTTTCATCTATGGTGAATATCGAAATGACTGGGGAAATCTGTCTCTTGAACTTGGCGCAGGGATACCAAGAGGGGACAGTGTGGATGTTGAACTCGGAATATTGGGAGATGATTTTCCGGGGGAAACGTATTCCGAACTCTCTTATGTCGGGAGGTTAGGCTATGAGACCCAAGGCGGAAAATTTCGTATGGCTATTACTTCGGCACGGGTAGATACTCGTTATGATCCGAAGCTTCTTCCCCCTGATGACTTGCTGGGTGGCAAGGATATATTTATCCCAGTAATTTTTTCGGGGCAGTATAATCGGGAAAAACTAAGCCTTACTGCTGAATATGCCTTTCGTTCGGTTGAAGCTACCGGGTTCGGAAGTGGATTTGATAGAAAAATGATTGGAGAGAGTTATTATCTACAAGCGGAGTATCGATTTAGACAGAATTGGCAGTTTGTTTTACGTTACGATGTAATGTATAATGATCGTAACGATAAAAATGGTAGAAAAAATGAGGCAAAATACGGATCCCCTGCTCATACTTGGTTCGCCAAGGATTGGACTATCGGACTTCGCCATTATATTAACCCTTCTTTTTTGATTGCCGCTGAATATCATTCGATCAATGGCACAGCTTGGATAGTGCCAATTCAGGATAATCCTGACCCTTTCGATTTGAAGAGAAGATGGAATTTATTCGCTCTTGCAGTGAGCTATCGCTTTTAGCCATAAAGCTTCTAGGCGCAGACGCTGTTTAATTAACGCAGAACTGATGATTTTAATTCCTAACTACCCGAGAGGCTTACGTCCTACGACAATCATTTGTAATATTGCGGAAAAAAATTTACCTTCCGCATTAGAGCGTTCAAGTTCCGCATGCATTTTTTCCAACTCAATTGGTGAGACAATACCAGCTTCCAAAGCGAATTTCTCAGTCTCATCAAACCAGGTAATTTGCCGACTAATCTGGTAGTCCAATATGAAGCTTGGGGCCAATTCAACATATATATCCTCCAGCATGGACTGCTGAAAGATACCATAAAGTTGTCTTCCTATATAACCATTCTTGGTCGCTTTTTCAACATGAAATTTTTTTAATTTTTGCTCTATATCAATCAAGCTTGTATCGAATGACATTGTACTCCAGTCCGTATCGAATACCAGAGCCCAGCCACCGGGTTTAGTCACTCTTATCATTTCCTGAAGAAGTTGGTGTGGGTTGGTGCTATGCTGAAAAACTCGCTCGCTACGAACAGAATCGAAATGGTCTGAGCTCAATGAAAGACAGTGACCATCACCCAGATAATGGGAAACCCATTTATTTACTCCAGCGTCGAGGGTTTTTTGGTTCGCATGCATGATTTGCTCTTTATCAATATCCACCCCAACGACCTGTCCGGTTTCACCAACAATTGAAGCTAGGGAAATTGTATCTGTTGCTGGACCACAACCTACATCGAGCACTTTATTGCCAGGTTGTATCCGCATCAGCTCATAAGTGCGTTTTTTGTACTTCGAAACGATGTTGGCGATTGATAAAAGATAGTCAGATGGTGAGTAATTGTTTGCAGACGCCATGTCGAGTCTCCTCATGTATTAAATAATGATGCAAGTTGACCAGTCTTAAAAAGGGTGGGTTAGGATGAATAAAGTCGATAAAGCCTTGCTTTCACGAGAATCTTCTCAATTAATCGCTTTTTGTCTTGATGATAGTATTTCGGTAAGCTGCTCCACAACCTAAGCCTCTTAATTCTAAGTCCATCTACCGCATTGAATTTTGACAAAAAGCTAGCAACATTGCCGATGGACTCAGTGGAACGAATCTCTCCATAAATTATGCCTCCTGTAAATTTTCCAGTGACCTTCGTCCGGCAACCTCAACTTGTAGTGTTGGCCCTGTCTGAGCCTATCACAGGAAGCGACCACCCCACATTTATCACTGGAAAATTTACAGGAAGAAATTATGTGTGATAATTGAAACATCATGAAGGTATTGTAGCAAATGATTTCCCCATCGCCACCAGCACCGCGTCCGGGTTTTTTCCTGAGTCTCAAGTGGAAGGCCCTACTGCTAAGCAGCATCGCCCTGATCTTGATGACCGGCGCTCTAGTAACCATCAATCACATCGAACTGCACAATCAGTTCGAGCAGCGCCGATTGGAACTACAAAACCAATATGCCCGGCAGGCCCAAGGGTTGCTGGATCAGTCAGATCAGCGGCTGCGGCAATGGAGTACGATTATCGCCTCCATGCTCGATATCCGAGTGGCTTTCGAGCAGAGTCGAGAAGTACGGATGATCGCCGAAATCGAGCGGCTGGCGCCGATTCTGGGATTGGATATGGGCTTACAAAGCATTCTGCTGGTCTCCGCGACCGGTCAGCATCTGACCGTGCATGGCCTGGATGAGAACTCCGAAGGAGGGGTCGCGCTGCGGGAAGCAACCCGGCGGGTTATGACCACCGAGACGCCGACCAGTCTGATCGACTGCGTCGATACCTGTCTCCAGTACTCCATCGTTCCCATCCTCGGCACTGGCGGAGTGCTAGTCGTCGGGGTATCCCTGGCGGATGTCGTTCTTGACTTTCAGCGAGTTGCCGGAATCGATCTCGGCTTGATCGTCGAACAACCCCAACCCAGGTCTCATGACGATGGTAAGCGCTGGCTCCCGCAATGGGGCGCTCAGGTCGTCGCACTGGGCAACCCACAGGTTAATATGGAAATCTTGCGTATGGCTGCGGTGAACACGCTAACCGACACGGTCCGCGAACCGATTTATGTCGACGCCAACCGGCGTGAGTACGAGGTTCGGCTGTTTCCGCTGACCGGTTTCGGCGAAGGGGAAGGGGCTTACCTAGCGATCATCGCGGACATCAGCGACGCGATAGCCAGGATTCGAGTCGCGTTCCAGCGCAACATTACCCTGGGAGTCTTCGGCTTGGCATTATCGGAACTCATGCTCCTGGGGATACTGTGGGCACCCATGTCCCGACTGCGGCACGCGGCGGACAAGTTGCCCTGGCTGGCCACCGGCGCGTTTGCCAAAGTGCGCGAGGCGATCTCGGACATGCGCCTGACGCATTTTATTCGGGACGAAGTGGATGTATTGAATGATATAGCGATCGCTGTATCCTTTCAATTGGAAGCGCTGAATGTCGAAGTAGCAAATCGGACCCGGGATCTCTCGGAACGGATGAAAGAAATCACCCAACAGCGCAATTTCGTCACCCATATTCTGGAAACAGCCCAAGCGATCATTTTGACTCAGGATCGGAATAATGCAATCCTGACGATCAATCCTTATGGCCAAACGATCAGCGGTTATTCTCTCCAGGAATTGCAAGGGCGACCCTTTGTCACTCTGCTCGCTGAAGAAGGTATCGACTCGATTTGCGAGCAACTGGCGGAGCTGGTGGTTGGGACCCGGGAACACATTGAGGAAGAGCGCGATCTTTTCTGTAAGGATCACAGTTTATCCAACATTGTTTGGCAGCATTCCCGTCTCCGAGGCCATGCCGAGGGGACGCCGGTGATTTTATCGGTCGGAATGGATATCACCGCCAGGAAGAAAGCCGAACTGCAACTGGCCTGGTTGGCGGACCACGACCCACTCACCGGACTCTACAATCGGCGTCGCTTTACCCAAGAGTTGAACGATGCGGTCGCGGCAGCCAGGCGGTATCGCTATTCCAGCGCGTTGTTGTTTGTCGATTTGGATCAATTCAAGTACATCAACGACACCAGCGGCCATCACGCGGGAGATCGGCTGTTGCAGCGACTCGGCGCGCTGCTGCCGGCCATCCTGCGCGAAGTCGATGTGATCGGTCGTTTGGGCGGCGATGAATTTGCGGTGATCCTCAATCGAACCACGGCTGACGAGGCCGTGCAAGTGACCCGTAAGATTCTCGCGCACATTTGCGAAATCGAATTCCAAGTCGATGAGCGAGTCCACAAACTATCGGCCAGCATCGGTATCGCTTTGTTTCCGGAACACAGCGCCAATATCGAGGATCTCTTGGCCCGTGCCGATCTCGCCATGTATCAGGTCAAAGAAAGCGGACGAGGTGGATGGCATCTTTTGTCGATTGAAGACCAGAGTCAGCGCCGTATGAGCGAGCGCGTATTTTGGAAACAACGGGTGGAACACGCTCTAAAAGAGGATCGGTTTTTGTTGTATGCCCAGCCGATCCTCAGAATTCGAGACCATGTGATCTCGCATTACGAAGTTCTACTTAGGATGCGGGGCGACGATGGAGAAATTTCTGGACCCGCGCAGTTCATTGAAGTTGCGGAACGCTCGGGACTCATTCATTCCATCGACCGGATGGTCGTCTCCGAAGCCATTCGCCATCAAGTGGTTGCCAAGGAACAAGGCTGGCGGCTCTTTCTGACCGTCAACTTGTCCGCTCACGCGTTTAACAACCCCGATTTGTTGGGTTATCTCAAACAGCTTTTGCAGGACACCCAGATTGATCCCCAACAACTTGTTTTCGAGATCACTGAAACGGCTGCGCTTGCCGACCTGACGGCCGCTCACCGCCTGATGAAAGCCATCAACGACCTCGGCTGCCATTTCGCGCTCGATGATTTCGGAACCGGATTTTCGTCTTTCTACTACTTGAAGACACTACCGTTTAAGTTTATCAAGATTGACGGATCGTTTATCAATAAACTGGGAGAGCGCAGGGACGATCAAATTTTGGTCAAGGGGATCGGAGAAATCGCGAGAGGGTTTGGCAAGAAGACGATCGCCGAACAAGTTGAAGATGAGGAATCTTTTTCCCGACTCGCTGAATACAATATCGACTACGCGCAAGGTTATTATATAGGGCGACCCGTTCCGATCACCCGTATTTTGGAAGAAAATCAACGGGCGGTCTCTCATGGTTTGCAGTTATCCATCAATGAAAAATCAGTATAAATCGCACCCTGATTACCGAACATGCGCAACCCAAGCGCTCGTCGAACGCCAATGCGAGCCCGGCATGAGTGATAGCGCAAGCTGTATCTTCTTCGGACCTGCAACGCCGCCGTGGGGCCAACCATGATGAATAACGCGCTCGTTTTCGATCCCGCCCTGATCCGCAAGTACGACAAGGCCGGCCCTCGTTACACCTCCTACCCGACCGCCGTGCAGTTCCACGACGGCTTCGACGAGACCGCGTACCGGGAAACGGCCCTCGCCAGCAACGCGACGGGCAAGCCGCTCTCGTTGTACGTTCATATCCCCTTCTGCGATACGGTTTGTTTTTACTGCGCCTGCAACAAGATCGTCACCAAAAACCGCCGCCACACCGTTCCCTACCTCGATCATCTGTATCGGGAGATCGCCTTGCAGGGCGCGCTGTTCGACCGGTCGCGACCGGTCGTCCAACTCCACTGGGGCGGCGGTACCCCCACCTTCATCAGCGCCGCCGAGATGCGCGAACTGATGCGGGTCACCGGGGAGCATTTTCGGCTGTTGGACGACGATCGCGGCGAATATTCCATTGAGGTGGACCCGCGCGAGACCGACGACCACACCATCGCCCTGCTGCGCGAACTCGGTTTCAACCGGCTGAGTTTGGGGGTGCAGGATTTCGATCCCGAAGTGCAACAAGCGGTCAATCGCATTCAATCGCGGGAAATCACCTTGAAAGTGATGGACGCCGCCCGGCGCGAGGGTTTCCAATCGATCAGCGTGGATTTGATCTACGGCCTGCCCTTGCAGAATGTGGTCCGCTTCGCCCGCACGGTGGATGAGATCATCGCGCAGGATCCCGACCGGATTTCGGTGTTCAACTACGCCCATTTGCCCGATTTGTTCAAGACCCAGCGCCAGATCGCGCCCGATGCTCTGCCGTCCCCGGCGGTGAAGTTGGAGATTCTCAAGACCGCGATCGAGCGGCTGACCGGGGCGGGCTACGTCTACATCGGCATGGATCATTTCGCCAAGCCCGACGACGAGCTGGCGCGGGCGCAGCGGGCCGGGACGCTGTACCGCAACTTCCAGGGTTACAGCACTCACGCCGATTGCGATCTGATCGGCTTGGGCGCGACTTCGATCGGCATGGTCGGCGACAGCTACAGCCAGAACCTGAAGGGCCTGGAGGAGTATTACGCCCGCCTCGACGAAGGGCGGCTGGCGGTGTTCCGGGGGGTGCGGCTGGACGCCGACGACCGGCTGCGGCGGGCGGTGATCACCGACCTGATCTGTCATTTCGCTCTGGAGTTCGCGACGGTCGAACGCCGGTTCGGCATCCGTTTCCGCGACTATTTCGCGATGGAACTGGCGGAACTGGCCGATCTGCAGACCGACGGCTTGCTGGTGCTATCCGAAACCGGCATTCGGGTGCTACCGCCCGGCCGACTGCTGATTCGCAACATCTGCATGGCGTTCGACCGCTATCTGCGGGAGCAGACGCAGCAACGGTTCTCCAAGGTCATTTGAGCCGCATCGAGCAGATCGAAACCGCGCTGGCGGTCCTGGGCAAGCGGCTGGTGGTCGAGGTGCGCGAGGCGGCTTGAGTCGCGCGACCGGCTGGCCATCCGCGCCGACCGGCTGGAAACAACCAGAATGAATGGCAGGAGCGCCGCGACGGCCGCTCCCCCTTGGTTGCGCTGAAGCCGCGCCGCGGCTCCCCGGCAGGACTCGTCTCAGGCGATTTCGTCGAGCACCGCGCGGATGCGCTCGCCGATGGCATCGATGGTTCCCGTACCCTTGACCTTGCGCAGCAGACCTTTCCGGGTGTAGTACTCGATCAACGGCGCGGTCTTCTCTTCGTAAACCCGCAACCGGTTGCGGATGGTCTCCTCGTTATCATCGGCGCGACCGCGCCCCAGCAGGCGCCCGACGATCTCCTCGTAATCCACCTCAAAGAACAGCACCAGATCGAGCGGCTGATTGATCTTGTCCAGCAACTGGTCCAGCGCTTCGGCCTGGGCCAGGTCGCGCGGAAAACCATCCATCATAAAGCCGTTGGAATTCGCTTCGGCCAGTTTTTTCAAGCCATTCTCAATCATGCCCAGCACGATGTCGAACGGCACCAGATCGCCGGCATCCATGTACGGCTTGGCCTGCTGGCCCAGTTCGGTGTTGGCGGCGACTTCGGCGCGCAACAAATCGCCGGTGGCGACCGTGGGGATGCCGTAGCGTTCGGTGATGGCGTCGGTTTGCGTGCCCTTGCCCGAGCCAGGGGCGCCTAGTAGAACAATTCTCATCGTGGGTTCACCCTTGATTTTGGAAAATTTAAGGTCGGAAGTCCGTCGGCGGTCGACCGCGCCCTCGCCCGGCCTGGCGGATCCGCGCGGGCCGTCCGATGCGGTGAGTCGGTGGCTTGCGCGGCGAGCCGCGGGCGTGGCTGTCAAGCTTTCGGCCTTGTTGTAGTATAGGCAGTCGCGCGCCGAAATTGGCGGTTGCGGATGGCAACAAACCAACCGAGCAACCGGGCAAGCAGGCGCGGATCGACGGTTGGGAAAACGCCGAAGAGGCCAAGGCCGAAATCCTGCGGAGCGTGGAACGCCACGGCCAGCAACGATGAGCGAGCCGCGTGGCCGGCGGCTGACGCCCCGGAGCGGGCGATTTCACACACATAATGATTGGTCTTAAGGCCGGCATGGCATATCCTTTAGGCAAGCGCGGCGCGCCCGTTTTGCCGTCCCCCACGGGAACCTCCGCGCGATGCGCCGCCGGCTCCGCGCCGGAGTGCATCAAGCTAGCCGAGCGAACAACAACACTCATTTCACAACGAGTAGAACGAGGAGGAACCATGCGGTTCACACATCCAGATACGGGAGGAAGCGCATCATGGCCACGTTAGGATTGATCATCGCGTTAATTTGCGCCGTCGGTGCGCTCGTTTACGGCGTTCAGTCGGTCAAATGGATTCTGGGCAAGGACGCCGGCAACCCGCGCATGCAGGAGATCGCTTCCGCCATTCAGGAAGGCGCCAGCGCCTATCTGAACCGGCAGTACACCACCATCGCCATCGTCGGCGCGGTGATCGGCGTGGTGATGCTGTTTACCCTGGGCTGGCTGTCGGCCCTCGGCTTCGTGATCGGTGCCGTCTTCTCGGGCGTCGCCGGCTACATCGGCATGTACATCTCGGTGCGCGCCAACGTCCGCACCGCGCAGGCCGCGCACGACGGTCTCGACGCGGCGCTGCAAGTGGCGTTTCGCGGCGGCGCGATCACCGGTTTGCTGGTGGTCGGTCTGGGTCTGCTCGGCGTGGCGGGCTTCTACGTGTTGCTACACCTGATCGCGGGCGAGGTTCCCGATCTCGCGCCGCTGGTCGGACTGGCGTTCGGCGGCTCGCTGATCTCCATTTTCGCCCGACTGGGCGGCGGCATCTTCACCAAGGGCGCGGACGTCGGCGCCGATCTGGTCGGCAAGGTCGAGGCCGGTATCCCCGAGGACGATCCCCGCAATCCGGCGGTGATCGCCGACAACGTGGGCGACAACGTCGGCGACTGCGCCGGCATGGCCGCCGACCTGTTCGAGACCTACGCCGTGACCATCATCGCCACCATGCTGGTGGGCAGCCTGTTGTTCACCGGCGAAGAGGCCATCCGGAACGCCGTCACTTTACCCTTGGTGATGGGTGGCCTGGCCATCGTCGCTTCGATCATCGGCACCTTCTTCGTCAAGGCCCGCGAAGGCGAGAAGATCATGAACGCCCTGTATCGCGGGCTGGCGGTCGCGGGCGGCATCGCCGCCGTCGCCTTCCTGCCGCTGGTCTTTCTGTTCCCGGTGGGCGACCAGGTGAGTTCCTGGGGTCTTTACGGTTCGGCGCTGGTCGGTCTGGGCTTGACCGCCGCCATGGTGGTGCTGACCGAGTACTACACCGCCACCGAGTACAGCCCGGTGCGCAAGCTGGCGGAAGCCTGCACCACCGGTCATGCGACCAACATCATTTCCGGGCTGGCGGTGTCGATGAAGGCCACCGCGCTCCCCGTGTTGGCCATCTGCTTGAGCATCGGTCTGTCCTACCAGTGGGCCGGGCTGTACGGCATCGCCATCGCCGCCACCTCCATGCTGTCGATGGCCGGGATCATCGTCGCCCTGGACGCCTATGGGCCGATCACCGACAACGCCGGCGGCATCGCCGAAATGGCGGAGATGGACGAAAAAATCCGCAGAATCACCGATCCGCTGGATGCGGTCGGCAACACCACCAAAGCGGTCACCAAGGGTTACGCCATCGGTTCCGCCGGTCTGGCGGCGTTGGTGCTGTTCGCCGATTTCCAACACAAGCTGGACATCGCCGGTATCCACGTGAAATTCGAACTGACCGATCCGGTGGTGATTATCGGTTTGTTCATCGGCGGGATGATTCCGTTTCTGTTCGCGGCGATGGCGATGGATGCGGTCGGGCGCGCCGCCAGCTCGGTGGTGCTCGAAGTGCGCCGGCAGTTCCAGGAAATGCCGGGCATCATGGATGGCTCGACCAAACCGGATTATTCACGAGCGGTGGATTTGCTGACCAAGTCCGCGATCAAGGAGATGATCCTGCCCTCGCTGCTGCCGGTGCTGACGCCGATCGTGGTGGCCTTCGGCATGTCGTGGCTGCTCGGTCCCGAAGCCGGTCCCAAGGCGTTGGGTGGGGTGTTGATGGGCACCATCATCACCGGGCTGTTCGTGGCGATTTCCATGACCGCCGGCGGCGGCGCCTGGGACAACGCCAAGAAGTATATCGAGGACGGCAATTTCGGCGGCAAGGGTTCGGAGGCGCATAAGGCCTCGGTCACCGGCGACACCGTCGGCGATCCCTACAAGGACACCGCTGGCCCGGCGATCAATCCGTTGATCAAGATCATCAACGTCGTCGCGTTGCTGATCGTGCCTCTGTTAGTGTTGTAGTCGACGCTCGATCCCCTCCCACCGGGAGGGGTGTCCGAGAACGCTGGGGCGGGTGGGTCACCCGCCCCTTTTTCATTCCTGGCCGGCGTGAATTTAAGCCCGGAGAGCGAAAGCGAAATCGTGATGGATGATCTGTATATCGCCGACCAGTCAGCGCTGGTCGAGTTCTGCGCCGGTCTGCGCGGCGCGGCGTGGCTGGCGCTGGATACTGAATTCGTCCGCGAACAAACCTACTACCCGCAACTGGGCCTGCTGCAAATCGCCAGCGCCGACCGGGTGGCCTGCATCGATCCGCTGGCGCTCCCCACGTTGGAACCGTTGCTGGAGCGAATCTACGATCCGGCGGTGACCAAGGTGCTGCACGCCGCGCATCAGGATCTGGAAATTTTTTTCCACTGGCGCGGCGCGGTTCCGGAGCCGGTGTTCGATACTCAACTGGCGGCGCTGGTGTTGGGCGACGGTCATCAGGTCGGCTATGCGGCCCTGGTGCGGCAACAACTCGGCGTGGACCTGGACAAGACCCATACCCGCGTCGACTGGCGGCGCCGACCGCTGGTGCCGGAGTGGCTCACTTACGCGGCCGACGACGTGCGCTATCTGCCGGAACTCTACCGGCGGCAGCATGCGGCGCTGGTGGAACGCGGCTGGCTGGCGGCGTTGACCGAGGATTTTCAGGCGCTGACCGCCCCCGAGCGGTATCGCCAGGATCCCGAGGAGGCGTGGCGACGGGTGCGGGAGCACCAGCGGCTCGGTGGCGCGCAACGCGCGGTGCTGCGGGCGCTGGCGGCCTGGCGCGAACGGCAGGCCAGCAGCCACGATCGGCCGCGCCGCTGGATTTTAGCGGATGCTCCATCGGTCGAACTCGCTCGGCGGATGCCCGCCACCCTGGCCGAGCTATCCGGCATCCCCGGCCTGCCGGCGACGACCCGGCAACGACACGGCGAGACGTTGCTGGACCTGATTGCCGCCGCGCGCGCCGTCCCGCCGGAGCAGTGGCCGGCCCTGCCGCACCGCCCGCGGCTCGCCCCGGCGCAGATCGCGCGGGCGGACGAACTGCTGGCGCTGATCGAGGAGCGGGCCACCGCTCACGGTATCGCCCCGCTGGCGGTGGCGGGCCGACGGGAGGTGGAAAACCTGCTGGCGGGCCAGGACTCGCCGCTATGCCACGGCTGGCGGGCGGCGCTGGTCGGCCGCGAGTTGCAAGCGCGGCTGGCGGACGTCGGCGACGGTTGAGTCGGATCGCGCGCCGAGCGCGGTGCCGTGGTTTCGGGCTGAGGATTACTACGCTCCGAGGCGCAACCCGAACGCGAGATCGCGATACGCGGCCAAGGGCGGAACCCGGTATCCTGGAACTTTCGCCCGATCATCGATGCGGCGTAATGCGACCGCCGCCGCCGCGCCGGGCGTGATCTCGAATGCGGCGGCTTCTTCGGCGGTCATCGCCCCGCCCTGCAAGGCCAGGGAACGGCGGGAATCTTCCGACAACTTCAGCGCATAGCCCGATTCCCTGGCGCACAGAAACCGCTTGGCCCGCACGTGCAACCGCACCGGGTCGGCCACCGCCGGTCCGAACACGTCCTCCAGCATCCCGGCGCCGACCGTTTCATGGCGATCGTCAATACCTCGATCGGCGAGCGCGACATCGGCCTCGGGAACCAGATGACCGATATCGTGAAACAGCGCGGCCAGCACCAACGTCCCCTCGCGCCCGGCCTCCGCCGCGAGCGCGGCCGATTGCAAGGCGTGTTCGAGTTGGCTGACATCGCTCAGGCCATATCGACCTCCGCCCCGGTTTTCCAAAAGCAGAAACAGGTCATCGACGCGCGACATCTTGGTTTTCCTGATTTTTGTCATCCAATTGTAAAGAGGATGGGTTAGTTTGCCCTTTCATGCTCTTAAAGCCGCCCTGGCATTTTTACCCAAGAGGCTCTTCCTTTATGAAAAAAAGCCCTTTATTCAGTCTGATCGGGTTCGGGTGGGTCGTGGTTTCGCTGTTCGGCGCCGCCGGCGTGGCCTCGGCCGCTGAATGTGAAAATCCCAAAACGATCACCTTTTCCATGGTTCCCACCGAGGATACTGCCAAGGAGTTGGCGATTTATCAACCGCTGATCAAGCATTTGGAAGAGACGACCGGCAAGCGTGTCGACTTTTACTCGCCGACCAGCTACGCCTCGGTCATGGAAGCGCTGGTTTCCGGCTGGGTGGATGTCGCCGTCCTCGGACCCGCCTCCTACACGCAAGCGAAAGCCATGAACGATAACATCCTGGTCTTCGCCACCTACAGTCGCCATGCCGGCCACATGCAGGAGGAGGGACCGGGCTATCGCGCGAATTTGATCTCGCGCGCCGGATCGGGCATCAAGACCGTCGAGGACGCCAAGGGTAAATTATTGGGTTTGGTCGACCCGGCGAGCACTTCCGGTCATCTGCTGCCCAATGTGGCGTTCGCGGCGGATACCGGCGCGACCCTGGAGGAGTACTTCTCGCGGATCGTTTATACCGGAGGACACGATCTTTCCGCCCTGGCGGTCAAGGAGGGGCGAGTGGATGTGGCGTTTGTCGCCACGCACCGGTTTGACAACGTCGTCGACCGTGGGGATATCACGCTTGATGACGTGAACGTCCTCTGGAAATCCGCGGTCGTCCCCCAGGATCCTTTTGTTTACCGGCAATCCCTCTGCGAGGATCTGCGCGATAAAATCGCCCAGGCGTTCCTGACCGCGCACGACGTTCCATCGGTCCAGCCGTATTTCACGGCGATCAACTCGCCGCGCTTCGTCAAGATGGCGGATGGCGACTACGATCTGATTCGCGACCTTCAGGCGAAAGCCGACTAGCCGCCGGCGAGAAGACTCAGAAACAGCGCCGGATGGGCCACGCCGTGAACCCCTCGCCGATTCTTGCCATCAGCGACCTGAAGGTCCGTTATCCCGGAACCGCCGTCGATGTCCTGCGCGGGGTCGAACTCACCGTGGGCAAGCAAGAGCTGGTCGCCGTCATCGGTGCCTCGGGCTCCGGCAAGTCCACGCTCATTCGCTGCATCAATCGTCTGGTCGAGCCCACCTCGGGAACCATCCGCCTCCTGGACGCGGAGGTCACGGCCCTCCGCGGCGCGGCCCTGCGCCGGGCACGCAAGCGCATGGGTATGATTTTTCAGGAATTCAACCTCATTGATCGTTACAAGGTCCTGGATAACGTGTTGGCGGGACGGCTGGGCCATTACTCCGCCTTGCGCTGTTTCTTTTCGCTCTACCCCCGGGACGCGATCGACCGGGCGGTCCGTCTTCTGGAGCGCGTCGGTCTCGGGGATTTTCTGGATACCCGGGCGGATGCCCTGAGCGGCGGGCAACGGCAGCGCGTCGGTATCGCTCGGGCCATTTTTCAGGGGCCCGAACTGCTCCTCGTCGATGAGCCCACCTCCAGTTTGGACCCAAGAATCGCCTCAGAAATCATGGGCTTGATCCGGGATATCGCCCAAGAACAGGGCGTCGCGGCGCTGTGCAACATCCACGACGTCGCCCTCGCCCGGCGGTTCGCGTCGCGGGTCGTCGCCCTGAAAGACGGCCGCAAAGTGTACGACGGAACCTTCGATCACCTGGATCAGGAGCGGCTGGCCTGGATTTACGCCGAGCCCTCGCGCGGGCATTCCTGATGCCGCAAACGCCGCCACATCCGCATCCGGTCTCGGCCCAACGCTGGCTCGAAGCGCGCCGCCGCCGCTGGCGCGCGCTGGGCGCGCTCCTGCTGCTGCTGACGCTCCTGACGTGGTGGACCGTATCATCTTCGCTGCTACCCGGCACCGACTGGCAGAGGATGGGGGGGCTGCCCGCCATTCTGGTCACCGTGGGTCGTTTTCTGCCGCCCGATCTGAGTTTGATCCCCAACTTGCTCCAACCCGCGTTGGATACGGTCCTGATCGCCATCATCGGCACGGTTCTCGGCAGCCTGATTTCGCTGCCCGTCGCCTTGCTCGGCGCGCGCAATCTCGCGCCGTTGGGGCGCTTCGGGTATCTCTTGGCCCGCGCGCTGATGACTCTGAGCCGGTCGGTTCATGAAATCATTTGGGCTTTGATTTTCGTCTCCGCGGTCGGACTGGGCGCTTTTGCCGGAATCCTGGCCCTGGCCTGTCGCTCGGTGGGCTTTATCTCCAAGATCCTCTCCGAGGCGATCGAGCGCATCGATCCTCGACCCATCGAAGCCATTCAGGCCGTCGGCGGCTCCCGTTGGCAAGTGGTGCTCCACGGCGTCTTTCCTCAAATCCTCCCCATCACCGTGAGCACGATCATCTTTGAGTGGGATGTGAACATGAACCGCGCCGCAGTCTTGGGCCTGGTCGGTGCCGGAGGGTTGGGTTTGGCTTTCTACAACCAGATCATCGCCTCGCACTACAACGGCGTCACCACGGTTCTGCTGGCCATTCTGGCGATCATCCTCATCGGTGAACTCGTCTCGGCGTTCCTGCGGCGCCGCATGGTCTGAACGCCCCGATCCAGAGTCCGCACACTCCCTCTTCGCCTCATGATTGCCTCTGTTTCCGTCGTTCGCGCCCGGCAACTGCGACTTTTGAGCCGCTTCACGGTGCTGCTCCTGTCGGGCGTCGGTTTGTGGATGAGCCTGAATTATCTGAACGTTCATGTGGAGCGGTTCGAACAGCTCTTTCAGCGGCTCGGCGTCCTCTTCGCGAATCGGTATTACCCGCCGGATCTGGAGTACATCACCCGACCGGGTTTTCTTAAGAGCGTCCTGGAAACGATTCACATGGCGTTTCTCGCCGCCCTGATCGGCCTACTGGTTTCCGCGCCGCTGGCTTGGCTGGCCTCCTTTAACGTCAGTCCTTTTCCGAAAATGGGCTACCCCTTGGCCCGATTGTTGATCACCACGTCGCGCGCCATTCACGAGATGATCTGGGCCATCATCTTCGTCATGATCGTCGGCTACGGCGTGCTGGCGGGGGTGATCGCCCTGACGCTGTCCTGCATCGGTTTTTCGGCCAAGCTGTTCGCCGAGGAAATCGAGTCCATCGCGCCCGGTCCCGTGGAGGCCGTGAAAGCCAGCGGCGCCAGCCCCTTGGGGGTTTTTCTGTTCGGGGTTTTGCCGCAAGTGAAAACGGCCTGGATCGGCATTTCGATTTATACCTGGGATGTGGTGTTCCGAGCCTCCACCGTCGTGGGTTTTGTCGGCGCGGGCGGCATGGGGTGGTACCTGCGTCGCGCCGCGGATCAACTGCAAAGCGACCGGGTTGCCGCGATCGTTTTGTTGATCGTCGCGCTGGTCGCCTGCTCCGAACTATTCTCTTTTTACGCGCGAAAACGCTTCCATGGCTAATCGGAACCCAACAAGACCACCGGCGGCCGATTCGCCGGATCGAGCCACGGGCCGCGCCGCGGTTTACCCCGCACCCCAGCGGCCCTTCGAGATCCGCGAATATCCCCTCAGACCCGTGAAGCCGGACGAGGCGCTGGCGCGCGTTCGCATGGCGACGATTTGCCGGTCGGACCTGCATTCGTATCACGGACTGCGCCCGAATCCTTGCCCCGGCATTTTGGGGCATGAGATTGTCGGGACCATCGCGCAACTCGGGGATGAAGTCGGTTGCGACCTGCGCGGCGAGCGCTTGCGGGTCGGCGACCGGGTCACCTGGACGATGTTTTTCCATCCCGATCATTCGTATGTCTCGGAGATCCTCGACCTCCCGCAAAAATCGCCTGGCCTGCGCAAGTACGGTCATGATCGGGTCGAGGACGAACCGCATTTTCTGGGTGGGTTCGCGGAATATTGCTATCTGTTGCCCGGCACCGGCATCCTGCGGCTACCGGACGCCCTCACCGACGAAGAAGCGGCCCCGCTCAACTGCGGCGTCGCGACCATGATCGCGGTCACCGAAGCCGCCGGAATCGGGTTGGGCGACACGGTGGTCATCCAGGGCCTCGGCCTGTTGGGGCTCTACGGCTGCGCCATCGCCAAGTCGCGCGGCGCACGGCGGGTCGTCGGCATCGACGCCGTTCCCAGTCGTCTGGCGCGGGCGACCGCCTTCGGCGCCGATATCGTCTTGAACGCCGCGGTGCTATCCCCGGAGGCGCTGGTCGCCGCCGTCAAGGTCGAGTGCGCCCCGGTCGGCGCGGATGCGGGCATCGAAGTCTGCGGGGTGCCGGAAGCGGTCCCGCTGGGCCTGCGGATGCTGCGCCCCGGAGGGCGCTACATCATCGGCGGACTGGTCAATCCGGGCTCGACCTTCCACCTCGACGGCAACGAGATTCTGCGCGGCTTGCTCGCCCTGCGCGGCGTGCATAACTACCATCCCCGGCATCTGGTCCAGGCACTGGATTTCGTGGTCGCGAACCGCGACCGATTTCCGTTCGGCGAACTGGTGGACGCGCGGTTTGCCCTGGATGAAATCGACGAAGCCTTCGCTCGCGCCGCCGACCATTCCGCGTTGCGCGCCGCCGTCGTGCCGTGGGCCACGCGGCAACCGTCCGCGTGAACCGCATGACTCCGCGCCTGGAATAACCCCGCGCCTGGATGTTCGCCGACCGCAGCGTTTGGCCCGAACCCATCGCGGCGGTCCTCAGAGCGCCGCACCCCTCGGCCATTGCCATCCCGCTGTAATATTTCGGTGGTTCACTATGTCGTTCGATAACGCCAGCCAGAGGATTCATCATGACGCTGAAAGTCTTGTTCGCCAGCGCGCTGCTCGCCATTTCCGCCGCCGTCTCCACAGCCTTCGCTCAATCCGGTACGGTCAATTTTTACTCTTCGATGGTGCTCGATGTGGTCGAGCCGATCATCGCGGAATTTCAGACCCGCCACCCGGAGATCAAGGTCGATCTGCTGTATTCCGGCAGCGTCGAACTGGAGCAGCGCATCTTCGCCGAGATCGAGGCCGGCAACCTGCGCGCCGACGTGATTTGGGCGGCCAATCCCGCGCTGTTTCTCAACCTCAAGGAAGCCGGTTGGCTGCAACGCTACGACAGCCCGCACGCCGACGCCCTGCCGCCAAGCCTGAAGGACGAGGACCACATGTTCTTCGCCGGCCGGGTGCATCACATGGGGATCGGCTACAACACTAATCTGGTGTCGGCGGATCGAGTCCCGCAAACCTGGGCGGAATTCCTGGAATGGGGTCCGCGCGCCGCCATGGCCAGCCCGCTGCACAGCGGGACCAATTTCAATCTCATGGGCGCGTTCGTGCAAAACGAAGCCATCGGCTGGGCGTGGTTCGAGAAGGCGCGTCAGGCCGGCGTCCAGGTGGTGCGCGGCACCGGCGATGTGACCCGCGGCCTGACCAGCGGCGAGTTCGCGGTGATCAAGGGCATCGACTACATCATGGCCGCCGAAGCGGCCAAGGGCGCGCCGGTCGGCTTCGCCTTCCCCAAGGACGGCGTGCTGGCCCTGCCCAGTCCGCTGGCCATTGGCAAGAACGCCCCCAACGTCGCCGCCGCCCGGGTGTTCGTCGATTTCATTCTGTCCCCGGAGGGCCAGCAAGTCCTGGTCGACCGACACTTCATGCCGGTGCGCGGTGACATCGACCCACCGGCCGGACTCCCCTCGGGCGAGATCGTCGTGCTTTCGACCGATGTCGAGTGGCTGGCCGAACGCGGCCCGGAATTGCGCGAGCGCTTCGCCGATCTGTATTGATCGCCCTCATCCCGGCCCTTCTCCCGCCGTGGGCGAGGGGCTCTGGAGCACCGTTGTAAAACGCCATGCCCGCCCCGACTCGGCCGCGGCCCGGCCCGCCGCCGGGGCCGGTCGCCCGTTGGTTCGACCACCGCCACGTCCTGTTCGTGGGGCTGTCGCTGTTCGTGTTCGTCGTGGTGGTCTACCCGCTCCTGCAAGTGGCGCTGCGCAGCATTCTGGTCCAGGGCGAGTTCTCGCTGGCCAACTACGAACAGGTTTTCCTGCGGCGGCGCAATTATCTGGCGCTGTGGAATTCGCTCTGGGTGTCGGCGATCGCCACCCTGCTGGCGACGATCATCGGCGTCTTCACCGCTTTTCTGGTCCAGCGCACCGATATCCCGGCCAGGAATCTGTGGCGGGTGCTGCTGGTGCTGCCGTTCGCCATTCCGCCGTTGTTCTCGGCGATGGGGTGGGTGCAGCTCGCCGGACCGGTCGGACTGCTCTCGCAGGTTTACAAAGAGCTGTTTGGCGTCTTCACCGTACCCTGGAATCTCTACTCGCCGGGCGGCATCATCTTCGTGCTGGCGGTCTCGAACTACCCCTTCGTGTTCATTACCGTCGCCGGGGCGCTCGCGCGCATGGATTCCAGCCTGGAAGAAGCCGCTCGCACTTCCGGCGTCGGTCCTTGGCGGGTGATGCGCGACATCACCCTGCCGCTGGTTCGCCCGGCCATCCTGGGGGGCGCGCTGCTGGCCTTCGTGTCCTCGATCGACAATTTCGGCATCCCGGCCGTGCTCGGCCTGCGCGCCCAGTTCTATGTGCTGACCACGCGCATCTACGAAGCCCTGACCATCCCCAACCTGCCGTTGGCCACCGCCATGTCCATGCTGCTGGTCGGCCTCGCCCTGCTGGCCATGCTCGGTTTCCGTCGCGCTGAAGGCCACGGCGACCGCTACGCGGTGGTGGCCGGTAAGTCGGTGCTGCCCAACGTTGTCCGGCTCGGACGCTGGCGCGCGCCGGTCGTCGCCGGACTGGCTCTGCTGGTGACGTTCATCGTACTGCTGCCGCTGTTCGCCCTCGTGTTGACCTCGCTCCTGCGCTTCTGGGGCGCGGAGCTGACCTGGGCCAACCTGACGCTGGATCATTATCACGCGGTGCTCAACACGCCGGCGGCCCGGCGCGGCATCGTCAACAGCCTGATCCTGGCCTTCACCGCCGCGACCGTGCTGGTCGTGGCCACCGCGCTAATCTCCTACCTGACCGTCAAGGCGAAGCTGCGCGGGGCCGGCTGGCTGGACGCGGCCGGCATCGTCCCCTTCGCCCTGCCCGGTTCGGTGATCGGGGTCAGCATGATCCTGGCCTGGAGCAATCCGCCGTTCGGGCCGACCTTGTACGGGACGATCTGGATTCTGCTGATCGCTTATCTGATGCGCTACATGGCCTTCGGCCTGCAAGCGACCCGCGCCACCCTGCAACAAATCCATGGTTCGCTGGAGGAGGCCGCCCTGACCGCCGGGGCCAGCCGGCTGCGCGCGCTGAAGGACATTACCCTGCCGCTGTTGCGGCCCGGCATGATCGCCGGCTGGGTGCTGATTTTCATTTCGGCCTTTAACGAGCTGACCGTGTCGGTGCTGATCTGGACCTCGGGTTCCGAAACCATCGGTGTGTGGATCTTCCTGATGCAGGATTCCGGCTTCACCGGCCGCGCCAGCGCCCTGGCCGCGCTCACTTTACCGGTAATCCTGATCCTGTACCTGCTCGCGCAATGGCTGGCCCGGCTGGAGGAGCGCCGCGCCGGGAAGGGGCCATCATGACCGCCGTCGTCGAAGTGGCTGGGTTACACAAGCGGTTCGGCGAGGTTCGGGCGGTGGACGACGTCAGTTTCGCGGTCGGCGCGCACGAATTCTTCTCGTTGCTCGGGCCTTCGGGCTGCGGCAAGACCACCACCTTGCGCTGCGTGGCCGGTCTGGAGAGCGCCGACCGGGGCGCTATCCGCATCGGCGACCGGATCGTGTTCGACCGGGCCGGGCGCGTCGATCTGCCGCCCAATCAGCGCGCCATCGGCATGGTGTTCCAGAGCTATGCGGTCTGGCCGCACATGAGCGTGTTCGACAATATCGCCTATCCGCTCAAGGTCCAGGGCCGCGCGCGCGCCGTCATCGCCGACCGGGTGGCGCGGGTGCTGGAAATCCTCGGGATGCGGGGGCTGGAGCGGCGTATGCCCGGCCAACTGTCCGGCGGCCAGCAGCAGCGGGTGGCCCTGGGTCGGGCGCTGGCGCTGGAACCCGCCGTGCTGTTGCTGGACGAGCCGCTGTCCAATCTCGACGCCAAGCTGCGCGAGCAGATGCGCGCCGAATTGAAGCTGCTCCAAAAGGACACCGGCCTGCCGATTCTCTACGTCACCCACGACCAGACCGAGGCGCTGGCGATGTCGGATCGGATCGCGGTGATGAGCGAGGGGCGGATCCACCAACTGGCCGGCCCCAGCGACATTTACCGCCGCCCGGCCACGCAGTTCGTACTGGATTTCATCGGCACGGTGAACTATGTGCCCTGCCGGCTGGAGGATCCCACCGCCGATCCGCTCCGCTTGATCCTCGCCGACGGTCAGGCGTGCGACCTGCCGCGGCCGTCGTTCGTGCCCGCCGCCGGGGACGTGCTGCTGGCGGTGCGCCCCGAGGATATCGCCATCGGCCCGGACGGGCGGGGTCTCATGGCCGAGGTGGAACTGGGCAGTTTTCTGGGCCACGCCAACGAATACCGGGTGCGGCTCGGCGACCGGGTCCTACGCGTCGTTGGCGACAAACAGCTCAACGTGGCCGAAGGGACCACGGTCGGGCTGACCGTGCGGGATGGCCTGCTGCTGGAACGCGACGCCTTGGAACGCCCCCTGGCGCGGGCGAGCTGACGCAGGTTCTTCGGTCAACTCTTTCTCCAGAGACCGGCCGCCACCAACCGCCGCACCAGCGCGCTGATGCCTGCTCCCTGATCCAGCCGGCTGATGTGGCTGAGTTCGAAGCCGACCTCAATACCCTGCGAGATATGGGTCGCTTGTGATGGTCATTAGCGATGCATCACCACTAATCGCGCTGGCCGCGATTCCCACCGGTGGCGACCGTGATGGCCGGGGTGATGGCCGCCGCACCCGAGGGGTGGATTTTCAGGCGCGCTTCACCGGGTGGCGGCTGGGGCGAGGTAGGCGGGCCGGGCGGGTTACCGCCGCCGCAACCGCCTGCGGGACCGCCTAAATTCCCCATTTTT
>REEE01000337.1 GCA_007695245.1 Candidatus Competibacteraceae bacterium
TGGTGGGCATCGTCGCCCTGCTGGGGGCGGCCGCCGCCCTGCTGGGGTACGTCTTCAAGCTGTTTTAATGGCTCATCCATTGGCTCGATTTCCCAGACGACGCGCGCGCGCGGCTGTGGGCGGGTTCGGTCGGCGGCTGCTGGGGATACTCTGCGGGCTGCTGTTGTGCGCCGCCGCGCTCGCCGAACCGCCGAGCTTCAATCCCCGCGACCGCATCCATCCGGTTCTGGCTGGAAAGGGTCTGGTGGTCAGTCAGGACGCGCTGGCCAGTCAGGTCGGACTGATGGTCCTGCGCCAGGGCGGTCATGCGGTGGATGCGGCGGTGGCGGTCGGCTTCGCGCTGGCGGTGACGTTGCCCCAAGCGGGCAATCTGGGTGGGGGCGGGTTCCTGCTGGTTCACGATGCCGCGAAGGAACAGAGCGAGGCTATCGATTTCCGGGAAACCGCCCCCGCCGCCGTCGACCGGGATTTTTATCTGAACGAACGGGGCGACGTCGATGCCACCCGCATCCGCTTCCACCATCAGGCGGCGGGCGTGCCGGGTACCGTGGCCGGACTGGCGCTGGCCCATCAACGTCATGGCCGGCTGCCGTGGCGACAGCTGATCGAACCGGCGATCCGGCTGGCCGAAACGGGGATTCCGGTCGACGTGGAACTGGCCCAGTCGCTGCGACGGGCTCGCGCCCGGATGGCGCCTTGGCCCGCCAGCATGCAAGCGTTCTTCAAGGCCGAGGGTTCGCCCTATCTACCGGGTGAAATCCTGGTGCAGTCGGATCTGGCCGCCTCGCTCGAACTGATCGCCGAGCACGGTCCCGCCGCTTTCTATGAAGGAGAAATCGCCCGGAAGCTGGTGGCCGACATGGAGGCTCACGAGGGCCTGATCACTTTGGATGATTTGCAAGATTACCGGGCGGTGGTCCGCGCCCCGGTGCGGGGCACTTACCGGGGTCATGAGATCGTGTCCATGCCGCCGCCCAGTTCCGGCGGCGTGCATCTCATCCAGTTGCTCAACATTCTCGAAACCTGGCCGTTGGCCGAACTCGGCCACAACAGCGCCGCGACGATTCACCGGATGGCCGAGGCGATGAAACTGGCCTACGCCGACCGTAGCGAGTATCTGGGCGATCCGGATTTCGTGACCGTGCCGGTCGCGGGGCTGATTGCGAAGGACTACGCCAAGGCGTTGGCGGCCCGTATCGACCTGGAGCGAGCGCGGCCGGCGGCGGAGATCAAACCCGGCCAGCCGCCCCGCCGAGAGAGCGCGCAGACCACCCATTACTCGGTGCTGGATCGGGACGGCAACGCGGTCGCGGTCACCTATACCCTGAATTTTCCCTACGGCTCCGGCATCGTCGCCGCCGGTACCGGCATTCTGCTCAACAACGAAATGGACGACTTTGCCGCCAAACCCGGCGTACCGAATGCTTACGGGCTGATCGGCGGCGACGCCAACGCGGTCGCTCCCGGCAAGCGGCCGCTCAGTTCGATGACGCCGACCCTGGTGTTCCAGGACGGACGGGTGGTGCTGGTCACCGGCAGTCCCGGCGGCAGCCGCATCATCACCACCGTGCTGCAAATCGTGCTGAACGTCATCGATCACCAAATGAATCTCGCCGAGGCCACGGTCGCGCCGCGCGTGCACCATCAATGGTGGCCGGATGAATTGCAGGTCGAGACCGGGCTCAGCCCGGACACCGTGCGGCTGTTGGAGCAGCGGGGTCACCGGGTGGTCGTGACGGAGGCGATGGGTTCGACCCAGAGCATCGTCCGCGCGCCGGAGGGTCTGTACGGCTTTCCCGACACGCGCCAGCCCGGCGGGCAGGCGGCGGGGTATTGAACGGCGGTAAGCCTTCAGTCCCCTCTCCCCCATTCATGGGGGAGAGGGCTAGGGTGAGGGGGGCAGGCGTTGATGCGACGACCCTCACCCCCAACCCCTCTCTCGCCGGCGAGAGAGGGGAGTGAACGGTTATGGTTTAGTCCTCATTATTCCAGCCTCGTGGAGTTTCTCATGCCCGACTATCGCTCCCGCACCACCACCCATGGCCGCAACATGGCGGGCGCCCGCGCGCTCTGGCGGGCCACCGGCGTCAAGGACGGCGACTTCGGCAAGCCGATCATCGCCATCTCCAACTCCTTCACCCAGTTCGTTCCGGGCCACGTCCATCTCAAGGACCTGGGGCAACTGGTGGCGCGCGAGATCGAAGCCGCCGGCGGCATCGCCAAGGAGTTCAACACCATCGCCGTGGATGACGGCATCGCGATGGGCCACGGCGGGATGTTGTACTCGCTGCCGTCGCGCGAGTTGATCGCCGATTCGGTCGAATACATGGTCAACGCCCACTGCGCCGACGCGCTGGTCTGTATTTCCAACTGCGACAAGATCACCCCCGGCATGTTGATAGCGGCCATGCGGCTCAACATTCCCACGATATTCGTCTCCGGCGGACCGATGGAGGCGGGCAAGACTCGACTGGCCGAACACAAGCTGGATCTGGTGGACGCCATGGTCGTCGCCGCCGACGACCGCATCGACGACGCCACGGTGGCCGAATACGAGCGTTCGGCCTGTCCGACCTGCGGCTCCTGTTCGGGGATGTTCACCGCCAATTCCATGAACTGTCTGACCGAGGCGCTGGGCCTGAGCCTGCCCGGCAACGGCTCGCTGCTGGCCACCCACGCCGACCGGCGGGAACTGTTCCTGGAAGCCGGCCGGCGCATCGTCGCCCTGACCCGGCGCTACTACGAACAGGACGACGCCTCGGTGCTGCCGCGCGGCATCGCGACGTTCGAAGCCTTTGAGAACGCCGTCAGCCTCGACATCGCCATGGGCGGCTCCACCAATACGGTGCTGCATCTGCTGGCCGCCGCCCACGAGGCCGAAGTTCCATTCACCATGCGCGACATCGACCGGCTGTCGCGGCGGGTGCCGAATCTGTGCAAGGTCGCGCCCGCCACGCAGAAGTATCACATGGAGGACGTCCATCGCGCCGGTGGGGTGATCGCCATTCTCGGTGCGCTGGACCGCGCGGGGTTGCTGCATCGCGACGCGCGCACGGTGCATGCCGAGACCCTGGCCGAAGCGCTGGACCGTTGGGATATCTCCCGTTCTTCCTCCTGGGACGAGGCGCGCGCCCGCTACTCGGCCGGTCCGGCCGGCATTCCCACCCAGCAGGCGTTCAGCCAGGCGACGCGCTGGCCGAGCCTGGATCTGGACCGCGAAAGCGGCTGCATCCGCGACCGGGAGCACGCCTATTCCCAGGATGGCGGACTGGCGGTGCTGTACGGCAATCTGGCCGAGGAGGGCTGCATCGTCAAGACCGCCGGGGTGGATGAGGGCAGCCTGCGGTTCCAGGGTCCGGCGCGGGTCATGGAAAGCCAGGAGGAAGCCGTCGCGGCGATTCTGGGCGGCCGCGTCCAGCCGGGCGATGTGGTGGTGATCCGCTATGAAGGTCCGCGGGGCGGACCGGGGATGCAAGAGATGTTGTATCCGACCAGCTATCTCAAATCCAAGGGGTTGGGCAAGGCGTGCGCGCTGGTCACCGACGGCCGCTTCTCCGGGGGAACTTCTGGACTCTCCATCGGCCACGTCTCGCCGGAAGCGGCGGAGGGGGGCGCGATCGCGCTGGTGGAAGAGGGGGATCGGGTCGAGATCGATATTCCCAACCGCCGTATCCGGCTCGCCGTGAGCGACGACGAACTGCAACGCCGGCGGGCGGCGATGCAGGCGCGCGGCGCGCGGGCCTGGAAGCCGGCCAGCCGCCAGCGAATGGTTTCGCCCGCGCTGCGCGCCTACGCCGCCATGACCACCAGCGCGTCCCGCGGCGCGGTGCGGGACGTGAGCCAGATTGAGGATTGACGGTCCATCCGTTTCACCGCGCGCGCCATCTCATTGCGGGAGCCCAGAATGAACCAGGCCGATGATCGGGACAGCCAACGTCCCCGGTTGGTCAACCATCTGAAGTTGATCGAGGATTTGTGGCAGAAGCTGTATTTCGTCAAGTGGAATCCCAAATCCTTTGCGATGCTGGCCCGCCTGGCGCAGGACATGGTGCAGCAGGTTCAGGACTGCGGCGACCAGCGCCTGGCGAGTCTGGTGTCCCAGTTGGAGCATCACGTCAAAAGCTGCGCGACCACCGGTGACATTCCCCGCGAGTCCGACCGGCAACGGTTGACGGCCCTGATCGATGCGCTGCACGGGGTGTTGGCCAGCGAGGGCGGCGCCGTGATTCCAGAGGCGCGGACGCGTCCCCGATTGGCGCCGTTGCCGGAAATCTTCCTGATCGCCCCCGACGAGCAACCGTTGCTGTTGGCGAAACTCACGGGTTCCGGTTACCGGGTCCGCCAGATCGGCACTCTGGTCGAAGCCGAACAACGGCTCCAGGAACGGGTGCCCGCCGCCATCATTCTCGACGTGGATTTTCCCGAAGGTCCGGACGCCGCCATGGCGATGATCGCCACGCTGCGCGGGCAGATCGGGCCGCGGGGACTGGTGCTGTTCCTGGCCGAGCGCAACGATATGGCCGCGCGCCTGCAAGCGGTGCGGGCTGGGAGTTCCGCGTATTTCAGCAAGCCGTGCGATAACGACGAAGTTCTCAGTATGCTGCGGGAACTCCTCCTGCCCCAGACCGCGCAAAATTACCACCGGGTCTTGATCGTCAACGACCGGCCGACCGAGGCTTGGGAGATGGCGGGCGCCCTGGAGGAGCAGGGGGTCAGTTCCCGGGTCGTGATTCAGCCGCTCCAGGTTTTGCAGGAAATTCATCGCTTCCGACCGGATTTGCTATTGGTCGACCTGGACATCAAGGAAATCAGCGGTTCGGAGTTGGCGGGCGTGATCGCCCAGCATCGGGAGTTCGATATCCTGCCGATGATTCTGTTGTGTTTTCCGGTGGATGTCGCGCATTACCTGATGAGTCTGGACGCGCCGGGCGCCAGTCTGTTGACCAAGCCCGTACCGACCAGCTATCTGTGTTGGGAAGTCAAGCAACGCTTGCAGCGCGCGCGCGCCATGCGGGTGAAGCTCAGCGCGCTGACCGAGAACGATCCGGTCAGCGGCCTGTTCAATCGCCGCCGCTATATGATCCTGCTGGAACGGACGCTCGAGACGCTGGGTCTGCGCGCCCACTCGCTGGCGGTGGTCTTCGTCATGCTGGACAACTTGCGGTCCATTCGCGATTCCGCCGGCGTGGCGACCGCTGACGAGATCGTGGGCCAGGCCGCCAGTCGGTTGCGGCAGGTGTTGCACCACGAACAGCCGGCCGCGCGGTTCAGCGACGCCATTTTCGCGGTGCTGGTTCCTAACCTGCTCGGCGAACCTCTGCTCGAGCTGGCCCGACGGTTGCGCGACGTGTTGGAGACCGGGTTCTACAAGGTCGGCGAGCAAGCGCTGTTGCTGCGGACGAGCATCGGGATCGCGGTGGCCACCGATCGCGGTCAGGATCATCTCGTGCTGATCCAGCGGGCGGATTCAGCCTGCGGCCTCGCGCAGGAAGCCAAGAGCGAGCGGATTTATCTGCAACAAAAAGCGCCGGCGGCGAAGGTCGATTCGGAGATTTCATCGCGGACGCGCGTGCTGGATCAGGCGCAGGAGATTATCGATCACCAGCGGCTCTGGCTGGTCTTCCAGCCCATCGCCAGCATGCGCGGCGACGCCGACGAACGTTACGAAGTGCTGTTGCGCTTGCGGGATCGGGAGGGGCAGGAGCTGGTGCCGGGCAGCGTGTTCGGCGTGGTCTACAACCACCCTTTGGGGGTGACGCTGGATCGCTGGATCATCGAGCACGCTTTGGCGATGTTGCGGCAGCGGCAGTCGACGACCACGCTGTTTATCAAGGTGTTGCCGGTGACCCTCCGGGATCGGACCCTGAGCGTCTGGTTGCGCGAACGGTTGGAGCAGACCGGCGTGGAGGCGCGGAGCATCGTGTTCGAGGTGGCGGAGGCGACCGCCGAGCGGGGGTTGCGCGACATGTTCGCGTTTCTGAGCGGCATCAAAATGCTGGGCTGCGGGTTTTGTCTGGGTCGCTTCGGCCGAGGCACCGATTCGTTGGGTTTGCTCAAGAATCTGGGTGCCGACTACGTCAAGCTGGATATGTATTTCGTCAACCATCTCGCTCGGGATACCAAGAAACAGGCACAGCTTAAGGATCTGGTGCAAAGTCTGGACGCGCTGGGCGCGGCGACGGTGGTCGGCGGGGTGGAAGACGTGAAGACCATGCCCATTCTGTGGTCGCTGGGCGTCGATCTGATCCAGGGGTTCTTCCTGCAGCAGCCGTATCGCGAGATGAGCTACGATTTCGCGGGCGCGGCGTTTTGAAGGATGAAGGATGAAGGATGAATATGATGGTTCGCGGCTCGATGCCTGCGTTTCTCAGTGTTCTTGGCACAGCAGCGCCGCGTAGCCATCCCGGTAGCTGGGGTAGCGGAAGCTAAAGCCGCTGGCGCGCAGCCGGGCGTTACGGCAGCGTTTGCTGGCCCGCATCCGCGCGGCGACCTCGCGGGTTCCCGTGCCCGGTTTCGCGGGCGAACCGTCGGTCAGCGCGGGCTCGGGTACGCCGAGTTGCCCCGCCAGCCAGCTCAGCACATCGTTCAGCGGCGCCGGATCGTCGTCCACGGCCAGGTAGAGCGGCGCGGGCTCGGGCAGGAAGAGCAAATGCTCCAGGACTCGGGCGCAGTCGTCGCGATGGATGCGGTTGGTGTAGAGCGGCGGACCGGCGGACCGAGTGGCCGTACCGTCACGGACGCTGTCGATCATCCGGGTCCGACCGGGTCCGTAGATCCCGCCGAAACGGACCGCCACCGCCGGCCAGCCGCTGTCCCACAGCAGTTGCTCGCCTTGGCGAATGCAACGGCCGCTGAAGCCGCTGGCTTCCGCCGGGGAGTCTTCATCCACCCACTCACCCTGGTTTTGGGCGTAGACCGAGGTGCTGGAGGTGAACAGCAGCCGTTTGGGCTGCTGGCCGGCTTGGCGCAGCGCATCGAGCAGATGGCGAACGCCGGCCACGTAGGCGGACTGGTAGGCCTCTTCCCCGAAGCCGGCGGCGGCGGCGCTGTAGACAATGTAATCCAGCGCCGCGGGCAGCGCGGCCAGCGTCGTCGGATCGGTCAGGTCGGCCGCCAGCGGTTGAATGCCGGCGGGTAGATCGAGAGGACGGCGCTTTAAGCCCCAGACGTCATGCCCGGCCGTGCTGAGGTTACGGCCCAGCGCCGTGCCGACATCGCCGCAACCCGCGATGAGAATGCGCGCCATCCGATGAATCCTCGTGAAGTGAAAATGATGAACCCGGAAACCTTCGGCCAACGGGTGCTGGAATGGTTCGACGCCTACGGTCGCCAGCGGTTGCCCTGGAAGGAGAATCCGACGCCGTACCGGGTCTGGGTCTCGGAGATCATGCTGCAACAGACCCAGGTGGCGACCGTCGTTCCCTATTATGAACGGTTCTTGGCGCGATTTCCCGACCTCCGCGCTCTGGCGGACGCGGAGTTGGATGAGGTGCTGCGGCTGTGGGCCGGGTTGGGGTACTACGCCCGCGCGCGCCATCTGCATCAGACGGCGCGCCTCGTGCGCGACCGGTATGACGGCGCGCTGCCGCTGGATAGCGCCATCCTGCAAAATCTGCCGGGGATCGGCCGCTCGACGGCGGGCGCGATCCTGGCCCTGGCCGCCGGCCAGCGTCAGCCGATCCTGGATGGCAACGTCAAACGGTTGCTGGCGCGCTTCGCGGCCGTGGACGGCTGGCCGGGCCAGTCGCGAGTGCTGGCGGCGCTGTGGGCGCTGGCGGAACGGTATACGCCCGCCGCGCGCGTGGCCGATTACACCCAGGCGGTGATGGATCTGGGCGCGCTGATCTGTACGCCGCGCCGGCCCCGCTGCGGGGCGTGTCCGCTGGCGGCGGACTGCGCGGCCCACGCTCTGGGGCGGGAGAGCGCTTATCCGGCTCCGAAGCCGCGCCGGGCGTCGCCGGTGCGGGCCACCCGGATGCTGGTGTTGCGCGCGGCGGACGGCGCGGTGCTGCTGGAACGGCGACCGCCGGTCGGCATTTGGGGCGGGTTGTGGAGCTTCCCCGAATGTCCCATGGAAGGCGACGTCGCCGACTGGTGCCGGGAGCGGTTGGGTTTGACCGTGGCGGTCGAGAATTCGTGGGGCGTGATGCGCCACAGCTTCAGCCATTTCCATCTCGATATCACGCCGGTGGCGGCGGTGGTGACCGGATCGGGCGGGGCGGTGATGGCGGGGGAGCGGTTTGTCTGGTATAACCTTCGCGAATCCGATGACCGGGGCGTGGCCGCGCCGGTGCGGCGGTTGCTGGCGACCCTGGCCAGCGAATGGGAAATCAACCGGGAGGCAGCGATGGCTCGAATGGTGAAATGCGTCAAGCTCGGCGTCGAGGCCGAGGGTTTGGATCGTCCTCCCTATCCTGGGGAGCTGGGCCGACGGATTTTCGACAACGTCTCCAAGGAAGCCTGGCAACAGTGGTTGCGCCAGCAGACCATGTTGATCAACGAATATCGGCTGACGCCGTTCGAGCCGAAGGCCCGGCAGTTCCTGGAAGAACAGATGGGCCAGTTCTTTTTCGGCGCGGGCGCGGCGTTGCCGGAAGGCTACGTGCCGCCCAAAGAGTGAGCCCGCTTGACGCCAGACGCGCAAGCTGCTTAAATCCGCAATTCTTTCGCGCGGCGCGCGATCCGGCCAGGTAGCTCAGTTGGTAGAGCAGCGGACTGAAAATCCGCGTGTCGTTG
>REEE01000203.1 GCA_007695245.1 Candidatus Competibacteraceae bacterium
CGGGTTCGAAAATGCAGTCGGGATCGGGCGCATCCGGCGAGCGGCCGGTGAAATGCTTGGCCGCGATGCAGCCGCCGTGACAGCGGGTGTAGGCGGTGCATTGCTGGCAACCCCCGCCCACCTGCCAGTCGCGCAGATGGGCGAACAGCGGCGCGGTCCGCCAGATTTCGGTGAAGCCGCCGGGTTGCCGCACGTTGCCGGCGGAAAATTCCGGCGCCAGCAGGAACGGACAGGCGTACACCTCGCCCACCGGATCGACGCAGCAGACGATCCGGCCCGCGCCGCACAGGTTCAAGCCCTCCAGCGGTTGCCCGTAGGCCGACAGATGGAAGAAGGAATCACCGGTCGGCACTTCGGGATGCGCCAGCAGCCATTGATACAGTTGCTGGTTCTGCGCGGTGGTCGGGCGCAGTTCTTCCCAGACCTCGCGCCCGCGGCCGGTCGGGCGCAGCCGGGTCAGCCGCAGTTCCGCGTCGTAGCGTTGCGCCAGCGCCGCCAAGTCCTCGATTTCAGCAAAGTTGTGGCGGGTGACGGTGGCGTTGATCTTGAACGGGACGCGATGTCGCGCCAGCCGTTCCATCGCGCGGCGGGCGCTGTCGTAGGAGCCGTTGCCGCGCACCGGATCGTTGGTTTCGGCGGTCGCTCCGTCCAGACTGATCTGCACGTCCAGATAGTCCCGTTCGGCGATCCAGGCGGCGGCGGCTTCGTCGATCAGATGGCCGTTGGTGCTGAACTTGACCCCGATACCCCGCGCCAGGCTGTAGTCCATCAACTCGAAGAAATCGTTGCGGATCATCGGCTCGCCGCCGCCGACGTTGATGTAAAACACCTTCATCTCCGCCCATTCGTCGATCAGGCGCCGGGCTTCGGCGGTGGTCAATTCCGCGGGCTGGCGGCGACCCGACGACGACAGGCAATGGACGCAGCGCAGATTGCAGGCGTAGGTGATCTCCCAGGTCAGGCAGATCGGTGCGCTTAAACCCTGGCGAAATAATTCGTAGCTCATGGCTGATCGTTTCCGCTGGCGTACAGCAGTCGAGAACTGGGCAAGGCGGGGGATAGCGGGCCCGGAGCCCGCTTCCCGGCGTTCAGCCTTCGGCGGTGGTCGGGTCGATGCCCGACTTGATTTCGGCGATCCGATTCGCCGGAAATCCCCCTTGCTCGGCGTGTTGCCTTATCAGATCAGCGTTGGGCGCGATGTAGACGCAGTAGATCTTGTCGTCGGTGACGTAGCTATGCACCCATTGAATTTGCGGTCCCAGCGCGTTCAGCACCGCACGGGATTTTTGCGAGATGGCTATCAGGTCCGCTGAAGATAGTTGGCCAGCGCCGGGCAATTCGCGCTCGATCAGGTACTTGGGCATGACGTTGAACCTCTTTGGTGGAGTCGATCATTGTTGTTTTGCTGATTTTTATTGTGGATGCCGACCGTTGTCGCTACCGCGACTCCGCATCCAGCGCCGCCTGTTCCTCGTCGGTGAACAGCCGCGAGCGGGTCAGAAACCGTAAGCCTTCGGGGCCTTCCAACGAGAACATCCCACCCCGGCCGGGCACGACGTCGATCGTCAGTTGGGTGTGTTTCCAGTACTCAAACTGGGGGGCGCTCATGTAGAACGGGCAACCGCCGATCTCGCCCAACCGCACGTCGTTATCGCCGACCAGCAGGTCGCCATCGGGGTAGCACATCGGCGAACTGCCATCGCAGCAACCGCCGGACTGGTGGAACATCAACGGGCCGTGCTTGGCCTCGAGCTTGGCGATCAAGTCCAGGGCGGCGTCGGTCGCCAAGACGCGGGGAACGGTGGTCATTTCGGGCCTCCATCAGGTTAAAACCGACCCTCACCCCCCGCCCCTCTCCCGCTTGCGGGAGAGGGGGGTAGGTGAGCCTCAGAAGAACCCCATGGCCTTGGGGTTGTAGCTCACCAGCAGATTCTTGGTCTGCTGGTAGTGATCGAGCATCATCCGGTGATTTTCCCGCCCGATTCCGGATTGCTTGTAGCCACCGAACGCGGCGTGCGCCGGGTAGAGGTGATAGCAATTGGTCCACACCCGACCGGCCTTGATGCCGCGCCCCATCCGGTAGGCGACGTTCATGTCGCGGCTCCACACGCCCGCGCCCAGCCCGTACAGCGTGTCGTTGGCGATGGACAAGGCGTCGGTCGCGTCCTTGAACGTGGTCACCGCCAGCACCGGCCCGAAGATTTCTTCCTGGAACAACCGCATCCGGTTATTGCCTTGAAACACGGTCGGCTGAATGTAGTAGCCGTTCTTCAGTTCGCCGCCCAACTCGGTGCGCTGCCCGCCGGTCAGGCATTCCGCGCCCTCCTGGCGGCCGATGTCGAGATAGCTGAGAATCTTGTGCATCTGCTCGGAGGAGGCCTGCGCGCCCATCATGGTGTCGGTGTCGAGCGGATGCCCCTGCTTGACGGCTTTCACCCGCTGGATCGCCCGATCCATGAACCGGCCATAGGCGGATTCCTGAACCAGCGCCCGCGACGGACAGGTGCAGACTTCGCCTTGGTTGAGGGCAAACATGGTGAAGCCTTCCAGAGACTTGTCGAAGAAGTCGTCGTCTTGGGCGCAGACATCGGCGAAGAACACGTTGGGCGATTTGCCGCCCAGTTCCAGCGTCACGGGAATCAGGTTTTGCGAGGCGTATTGCATGATCAACCGCCCGGTGGTGGTCTCCCCGGTGAAGGCGATCTTGGCGATGCGCGGGCTGGAGGCCAGCGGTTTGCCGGCTTCCAGGCCGAAGCCGTTGACCACGTTGAGAACGCCGGGGGGCAATAGATCCTGGATCAGCTCCAGCAGCACCAGAATGGAAACCGGGGTCTGTTCGGCCGGTTTCAACACGATGCAATTCCCGGCGGCCAGGGCGGGCGCCAGCTTCCAGACCGCCATCAGGATCGGGAAATTCCAGGGGATGATCTGGCCGACCACGCCCAGCGGTTCGTGGAAGTGATAGGCGACGGTGTCGTCGTCCAATTCCGACAGCGCCCCTTCCTGGGCGCGGATGCAACCGGCGAAATAGCGGAAATGGTCGATCGCCAACGGCATATCCGCAGCCAGGGTCTCCCGCACCGCCTTGCCGTTATCCCAGGTTTCGGCGACCGCCAGCATTTCCAGGTTGGCTTCCATCCGGTCGGCGATGCGGTTGATCCGGTTGGCCCGTTCCGCCGCCGAGGTACGGCCCCAGGCGTCGGCGGCGGCATGAGCGGCGTCCAGCGCCAGTTCGATGTCCTCGGCGGTGGAGCGCGGGATCTCGCAAAAGCCCTGGCCGGTGACCGGGCTAATATTCTCGAAATACTCGCCTTTCACCGGTTCCACCCATTGGCCGCCGATGAAGTTTTGATAGCGGGATTTGAAGCTGATCTTGGAACCGGGTTGTCCGGGTGATGCGTATAACATGGTGATTCCTCCAGTGGTTGGGCAATACGTGGCGACGGACTTGGGCGTCGCCGTGTTTTCCGGCGGTCAGGGCTGACCCGACCGGCCTTGCTTCCCGGCGAGCCGGTCGCAGACCAGCCAGCCGCCGTGATACTCAACATACTCGCAGCGCCCGCCGAGCGTTCGCCCCAGGGCCAGCAGCCGTTCGCGGTCGAAGACCTGCCGATGGCCGTAACGGGGATCGGGCGTAGCTTCCAACGGCACGGCGATAATCAGTCGCCGGGCGGTCAGTCGCCAGAGATGGGCGACCGCTGGCTCGGTTTGCGCGAATTCCAGATGCTCCAGCAGATGTAGCGCGGTCACGACGTCGAAGCGAGCCGGGAGCGGCGCCAGCTCCCGTTCCAGATCCTCCGCGAGAATATCGGCGACGCCGAACCGGACCGAGGCCAGATCGTCATGGCGGGCGTAGTCGTCAGCCATCGCCATCAGCGCCGGATTCAAATCGCAACCGGCGATGTCGCCCAGCGTCCGGGTCGCGGCGTCGGCCCGCGCCAGCAGCAGCGGGAAGAAGCCGAAGCAGGTCGCCACGTCGAGCACGGTCGGCGGCGCCGCAGTGGGTAGCGCCGCGATCAAATCCAGCGCAAACCGATAAATCGCGCCGAACAGGCCGACGAAATCATCGGTCGTCGTGCTGGAACATCCGGCGGGTTGTCCCAGACCGGCGCGGGTCTGGATGGCGTTCAGGGTGTTGGCATAAAACAACCGCCAGGCGCGGCGCTCGTTACCGGCCATCGAACGGACGATATCGCCGACCGAGCGCTCGAACAGGTCCTGCTCGCTGTAACCGCTGTCGATCCGGTGGCGCTGTCTGGCCAGCAGCGGCAGCAACTCGGTGACGACGTGGTAGCCGAGATTGTTGTCGATTTCCGCCGGCTTGAAGTCGTGGACCACGACCAGTTCATCGGTGGGCGCGGTCTCGGCCAGCGCGTAAAGCTGGAAGCGAGCGCTGGCGTCCAGCGGTTCGGCGCGCTGTTCCAGACCCTCGACCAACAGGGCGTGGCGGTGGCGTGACAGCATCATGACGCGGTCTCCCGTCTCATCAAGACTACGCCACCGACCGCCGCAGCAGTTTCTCGGTGATCTGGCCGAGTTGCTGCAAGTTGCGGACGACTTCGGTGTGGTGGCAGACCGGCTCGTACAGCGGCATGTCGCAACTGCCCATCGGCCAACTGCCGCGCGACTCCGGCGACAGCCACAGCAACTGCTTGGCGCGACGCCGGATGCCTTCCAACGCCCAGACCTGCGGCGGATTGCGGTTGCCGCGGCCATCGCCGAGGATGATGACCGTGGTTTGCGGCGTCACCGCCGATAAATAACGGTTGTGGAACAGGCTCAGGGCGCGGCCGTAATCGCTGTCTACGTCGGCGTCGATCAAACCGCCGTTGAACACCGTGCTGATCGCCTCGTCGATGTTCTGTTGCTCGAAATACGCGCTGACTTCCACTAGATCGCTGACGAAGGCGAAGCTGCGCACCCGATCGAACAGGCTTTGCAGGTTGTAGACCAGGTGCAGCATGAAGCGGGCGGTGTTGCGCACGGACAGGCTGACGTCGCAGATCACCGCCAGCCGGGGTTTCTCGTTGCGGTAATGGGTCATGACCGGCTGAAACGGGATGCCTTCGTATTTCATGTTGCGCCGCAGCGTGAGCGGAACGCTGATCCGTCCGCGCGGGCTGATGTGGCGACGGTAGGAACGGGCGCCGCGCATCCGTCGACACAAGCGTTGCACGATCTCGGTCATTTCCCGGCGTTCCTGTTCCGAGAAATCGTAGTTGGGCGTGGCGCGGCGCGGCGGACCGGGAATCTTCAGCGGCGGTTGCAGCGCCAGTTCCCGTTCGAGATAACGCTTCAGCAGTTCCGACAGATTGGCGATGCCGCCGTCCAACCGGCCGGACAAGCGCTGGAGCAGGTTCTCGTCCACGTCCAGGTCGTTGAGTTCGTCCAGCAATTCGGCCACGGCGTCGGCGATGACATCGGCGTCCAGCGCCGCAATGGCTTCGTTGAAATTCAACTCACCGGCGTGGCTCGCGTTTTTCACCCGCCGCACCTTCAGCAATTGCATCGCCTTGTTCATCACCCGATCCAGCAAATCCTGATTCCGGCTGAGCAGCAGGTTTTGGCCGAACTCCGCCAGGCTGAGATCGTTATCGTCCTGATGGGCGTTGAAGTGGGTGACCAGGTCGTCATCTTCGAAATAGTCGCGGATGTCGAGCGCATCTTCTTCGTGGGTATCGTTGTCGGGACGACCGCCGATTGGGTCCTGCTCCACCACCGCTTCCGGAGCGTTGAGTTCCGTTTCGCGCCGGGGCGGCGGTTCCGCCGTCGCCTCGGGCTTTGGCGCCACCTTGGGCAGGGTGAAAAATTGGTCGAACAGCTCTTCAAACACCGACAGATCGCGCAAGTCCTTGATCAGCGTGCTGCACAGCACGGTACGCACCGTGTCGCGATCGTGCAGCGTCACCCACATTAACGCTTGCAGGGCGTCCAGCGATTCGGAGGGCGAAATCCGCACGCCCTGCTTTTTCAGCAGGAAAATAAAACGATTGATCGCGGCGTCCATCATCAGCCACCGGTGCGGCCGTCGGTGCGGCCGCGATAGCTGGTGAAATAATTGGCGGTATGTTCCTGGCGGCGTTGTTCCGGATGGCTCGCATCCGGTTCGACGGGCCGCGCCGGCGGCCGCAAGGAGATTTCGGCGACCGTGGCGGTGGTCGGTGGACCCTGCGGCTGAAGCGGCTCGGCGATCCAGGACAACTGATCGTTGACCTGTTGTGTGTCGCGCTCGTATTTGATCAGCAGATGCAGGGTTTCCTCCAGCAGGGCGGGAGTCAGGGTATCGGCGTTGAGCAGCACCAGCGCCTGCGCCCAATCCAGCGTCTCGCTGATGCTGGGGGCTTTGCGCAAGTCCAGGGCGCGCAAGCGTCGAATCACCGCAACCACTTGCGCGGCCAGGATTTCCTGAAGCGCCGGAACCTTCATCCGCACGATTTCCAGTTCGCGCTGCTCGTCCGGGTAGCCGATGAACAGGTGCAGACAACGGCGTTTGAGGGCGTCGCTCAGATCGCGGGTGTTATTGCTGGTGATGATGACGTAGGGGATCGTGGTGGCTTTCACCGTGCCGAGTTCCGGCACCGTGACTTGAAAATCGCTCAGCACTTCCAGCAGGAAGGCTTCGAACTGCTCCTCGGCGCGGTCGAGTTCGTCGATCAGGAGAACGACCGGCTCGGGGGAACTGATGGCCTGCAGAATGGGACGGCGCACGATGAAATGCTCCGAGAAAAACACGTCCTCATGCAGGTGCAATTGCGCGACCGCCTCGTGCAGGTCGTCGACGCCTTCGAACAGGCGACTGATTTTGTCGCGCAGGATCTGGGTGTAAAGCAATTGCTTGCCATACTCCCATTCATACAGGGCGTGCGCCTCGTCCAGCCCGCCGTAGCATTGCAGGCGGATCAGGGGGCGGCCCAGCGCGGTGGCGACCACTTTGGCCAGTTCGGTCTTGCCGACGCCGGCCGGTCCTTCGATCAGGATCGGCTTGCGCATTTGCAGCGCGAGAAAGGCGACCGTCGCCAGTTTGCGGTCGCAGAGGTACTGCTGATCGCGCAATTGCGCGATGGTGTGCTCGATCGATGCGAACATGCGCCCACTCCAAGCCCGGATTCACCGGCACGGTGCCGGGAATCCGGGTTGCCAAGGGAAATGCTCAGTAGTAGAGCTTAGCCCAACGGGAGTTGGTTCTAGTAGCTACCGACCAGGGTATGGCGCACGACCGGCGCGACCGACTCGTAGGTGCATTCGCGGCCGTTGCCCGGCGTCGAGGCGTCGTTCAGCACATGCTTGGTGATGCGGTCGACGTCGCGTTCGAGGTTGTCCGGGGAGATCCGGGTGCTGCCCACCTCGGCGTAGCGGCCGGTCCCCATCCGCGACTTGGTGTAGGGGCCGATACTGGTGAAATTGTCCGGAATGTTGAGGTCCTTGCTCAGCCGGACCGCCGCTTCCACCGCGCGCTCGGCGGCCGAGACATCCGACAGGCCGTCCACGTTTTCGCCCATCGCCTTGGCGATGTCGCGGAAGCGTTTGTAGTTGGCCTGCATGTTGAATTCCCAGACCCGAGTCAGGCCGATAGCGTTATTCAGACCGTGGTGCGAGTCGTAAAAAGCGCTGACCGCGTGGGAAATGGAGTGGATGATCCCGAGACCGCCGCTGTTGAACGCCTGCGCCGAGATATACGAGGCGTACATCATGTTGGTGCGGGCTTCGTAGTTCAGTGGTTCGAACACGGCGCGCCGCAGATTTTGCGCGACCAGTTCGATGCCCAGCAGCGCGCTGCCCATGCTCGGCAGGAAGTCGATCCGCGAGACATAGGGTTCGGAGGCGTGAGCGAGCACGTCGAAACCGCAGAAGGCGGTCAAGTCCTGCGGCATGGAGAAGTGCAGGACCGGATCGTTGATGCTCAGGCTCACCGGGACGTTTTCATCCAGGCCCAGCCATTTGTAGGGGGCCTTTTCCGAGACGGTGTCGGTGATGACATAGGCGAAGCTGGTTTCGGAACCGGTGCCGGCGGTGGTGTTGACGGCGATGTGCGGCGGGTTGTTGGGGTTCTCGGATTTGTTGTAACCGTCGAACTCGTTGATGTTGCGGCCGTCGTGGGAGACCACGACCCGGGCGCCCTTGGTGGCGTCGGTCACGCTGCCGCCGCCGACCGAGACGAAGCTGTCGCACTTCTCCCGTTTGTACATGTCGGCGATATCCATGACGTTGTAGTCCTTGGGATTGGACTCGACCTTGTCATAGACCACGACGTCAACATTCCGGTATTGCAGTTTGCCGACGATATCCTCGACGATCCCGGTGCCGCGCAGCCCGGAGGTGGCGAGCACGCAGCGTTTGAAGCCGAGCTTGTTGGCTTCCAATCCGATCATTTCGTAAGCGCCAGGGCCGAGCAGGCCACGGGGAATGCGATGGAACTCCTTGATGGGGAACTGCCAGAGTTTGTGAGCTTCCATGGTTCGGTCCTCTCTTTGGTGTCTGTGCGCGGATGATGTGTCCGCATTATTTATTGTCCGCCAGTCGCGGGATTTCACCGGCCGGGGAATCCAGGTCGTACCTGAACGGCTTGGCTGTAGCAACAGCAGTGCCAGGCTCGCTGACGGGAATCTATATTTTTATAACCTTATGTTTTATATATTGGAAAATCTTTAGAAAGGCTGTTGGCGTCGGCTGGACCCGGCGTTGCGCCCGGCCATTGTGAAAAAACCGTGACACGCACTGTGCCAG
>REEE01000342.1 GCA_007695245.1 Candidatus Competibacteraceae bacterium
TGGAGGTGGACAGCGAGGTCGAAGCCGAGCTGGCGGCGCTGCGGAAGGATCTCGACAAAAAATGATGTCGCTGCTCGCGTTCCTCTCCATGCGGTGGAAGAGGGGTTGGCCACCGCCTCGTGATTCCCGATACCTGTCAGTTGAGGAGGTCTCATGACCCGACCCACGCGACTCGATCCGCGGTATGTGAACCGACGCGCGTCCTTGCCCTATGGCCTGCGCGTGGAAGAGATCGAGATAGCGGTGGCGGAAACGTACCGACTCTTGTACGGCCTGAATGACTATCTGGTCGGAGCGGGCTTTCTTGCGCTGGAAGAACTCCTGCTGGGAAATTCGTTTTCCGGAATCATCTCTGAGTTTTTGGTGAAGAACATCGCGAGAGCGTCCACGACGCTGGAAGCAAATCTCAAGGTTGGAGGCCACCCCGATCTTCTCCCAAAGGGCCACTATTCGACTCATCTCGTCCTCAAAGGCGACGAAGGGATCGAAGTCAAGTCGTCAGTTCAGGCCGGCGGATGGCAAGGACACAACCCCGAAGACTGCTGGCTCATGGTATTTCGATATACAGCAGGCGCGCAAAAGGATGGTGCGAAGTTACCACTGACGTTCGTTGAGATCTTGTGCGCCAAAGTCGAGCAATCCGACTGGTCCTTTTCTGGGCGAAAGGGATCATCGCGTCGGACTCCAACGGCATCCATCACCGCGCCGGGTGTGGAAAAGCTCCGGCGCAACTTCCTGTATCGCATTCCAGGCGTTGGGGTCGGCCCCCATCGCGACGTCTTGGCCCAACCCTGAGCGTTCCCGACGATGTGGAGTTCATCCGAAGAGGGTTTGTTGGCCGAGGATGTCGGTCGCATCGTTTTCAGTTTGCCTGACGGCCAGCTCACCATTCGGGGCATACGCGGCCAATCGCGGGATGGCCTGGGTCGCCATGACGAAAAATTCGGGATCGCTTTCGATGCCGATGCTTTGGTAGCCGACGGCCGCGGCCGCGGCAATGGTCGAGCCGCCGCCCATGAACGGGTCGAGGATCACGCCTTCGCCGAGCGGCAACGCGGCCCGCACGATCTGGCGCATGAAGGATTGTGGTTTAAGCGATGGGTGCGGAGCGATGTCCCGTTCTGGCGAGCGCGTTGGGGAGCTCCTAATGACGTCGCAGAAGGGCTGGTCCTCGCTGATCCTTCGGAGACCGCCGGTCTTCCATTTGCGGAGATTGTCTTGGACGCGTCCCTCGCAGGGCTTTCTGAAGAGACCCCAGGGTTCCCAGCAGGACCGGGGCATCACCGTTACCTCTCCAAATTCCTGATGGGCGTTCTTGGGACGGTCGCCGCCGCGCAACGTCTGGACCAGGCGAATAATCTCTCCCCGCTTCTCGAACCCGGCCTCGATCATGGGGATATAGACGAGGTGCGACAGCAGGGGGTTGGCGGCGATGAAGACATGTCCGCCCGGCACGAGAATTCGAAAAGCCAACTGCGCCCATCGAGAGAAGAAATTCTTCAACGCATGCTTCTCATCCTCGCTCAGAACGGTGAAACGAGGAAGCGGTTTGCGCGCGCAACCGTCGAGCGTGGGCGGAATTCTCCAAACGCCACCTTTTCCAAGCCGCAGCTTGGCCTTTTCCTCGGTGGTGTACTCCTTCAAGCCATAGGGGGGGTCCGTGACAATCGCGTTCAGCGAATTGGGGTTCCGCCGCGCCATCCACGCAAAACAGTCGCCTTCGACCAACTCGTAAACAGGCTTGCATGTGGGGCGCGAAAGAGGGTCCTCACGAACTTCCAGGGTTTCGCCATCCAAAATCATTCCGTCGTAAGCCCTGGTTCCGAAGGCGTCTCGCAAAAGGGTTGGGGCCTCTACCGGGTGGTTGCGAAGAATTTCGTCGATCTCGGCGGGAAGGTAGCCGGCGAGGATCAAGAGTGGATTCGGATCGATCCGCCAGGTTTTCGCCACAAGTTGGATCAGCCGCTCGGCGGGTTTGGCCTTTCCTGCCTCCAAACGGGAGAGATAGCCCTTGGTGACCTGGAGCTGCTTCGCAAGTTGGTCGAGAGTCCAGCCGCGAGACTCACGCTCTGCTCGCAACAGCGCGCCAAGTTCTGATGAGACCGGCGCAGGGGTCTCGTTTTGTGGAGAAGGCAAAGTCTTTCGGTGGGTTTTCATGACCTACAAAATAGCCAGGTTTACTAAATTGGTCAACTGTGTTTTTAGATAGCCGTGCGGCGCAAGCGGAGGACGGGCGATGGAAGCGTGGATTTTCCTGGGGTTGTTAGTGGTGGCGTGGCTGATTTCGCCGATCATCCTGGTGATCGCGCTGGTGGTGGCGCGCCGCCAACTCCATGAACTGCGCCAACGACCGTCTGGGCCTCCCGGCGTCGAACTACCGACTCGGACTCATCCGCCACCGCCGCCGCCCTCGACTCTGGGCGGCGGTCGTCGTTTGGCCCCAGTCGATCTGGAAAATCTGGCGCTGCTGCGGCTGGAGCTGCAACGGCGCAGGGATTCGGGGGATTTGGCGGAGGATCAGTACCACCGTTGGGCCGACGACCTGGACCGGTTGTGGGAGCGACACTTGCGCGAAACCGGCGCGGTTCCGGAGAGTGAGGTTTGGCGGCGGCGGCGGGCGCTGGCCTGGAATCTCCTGGCTCGGGGAAGCGATACCCCGCCGGGAGCGCCGCCCTGGCAACCAGTCGTTACCGAACCTTTATCCCCACCGCCGGCGCCGGCATCGACTCCAGTTCCCGCGCCGCCGCCTGTTCCAAAGTCGCCGTCCGTTCCCGTATCGCCGTCCGATGTGTCGCCGATTCCCAAACCGATGGCGCCACAGCCGCCTCCCCCGACTCTGTACAAAACTCCCTCCCCTCTGGCGAGGGAGAGTCGGGGTAGGGGGGATGAACGGGCATCCACCATCGATGCCGACTGGCGGCCGGCCGCGCCGACGCCCCTGGAGCGGGCGTTGCACGCGCTGTCCGGCTGGCCGAAGCTGATCGCGCCGTTTCTGGCGCAGAACATCGGCTGGTTCGTCGGCGGATTCTGTTTCGTGGCCGGCGCGTTGTTCCTGATCGCCAATACCGAGGGTTTCGTCAACGCCCTGGTGGTGTTCGCCAGCCTGTTCGGCGCCAGCGCGTTTTTGCTCTGGGCCGGCTATCAATTCCGTCGCCGCCGACCGGAACTGGCGGTCGCCAGTGGGGTGCTGTTGTCGCTCGGGATGTTGCTGGCGCCGCTGGTGCTGGCGGTCGCCGTCCGCTTGGTATCGGCCAGCGGCGGCGATACGGGACTGTTGATCCTCGGCCTGTTGCTGGCGATCGGTACGCTGGCGGCGTTCGCCTGGGCCGCCGCCTTGGCCAGCGGGGTCATGGACCGGGCGCTGCTGGGCCGGTATCCGCGGCTGTTGACGGCGCTGGCAGCGGTGCAACTGGCCGCGCCGCTGGCGGCGGTCGCCCCGGACTGGCGCGTCTTGGCGGGATGGCACGTTCTGCTGCTGGGATTGCTCGGCTATGGGCTGCGCGCCTTCTCCCGCGAATGGCTGCAACGTCTGTTCGTGGATCGGCGGCTGACGAGCGCCTACGCCGCCGGCTTGCTGGTCTATACGGCGACGGTGTCGTTCGCGCATCTGACCTGGATCTGGCCAGGGTCGTTGCCGCCCGGTTACGCGGGACCGTTCCTGATGGCGCTGTGCGGGTTGCTGTTCCCGGTGGACGCCGTGTTCAAGGACTGGGTCCACAAATATGCCTTCCTGTCCCGGTTCAGCTTCGCCCTGTACGGCGGATCGGTGGCGGCGGCGGCCGTGGCGGCTCAGACCAGACCGACCCTGTTGCTGACGTTGGCATTGGGCGCATTGCTGTATGGCTGGGTGACTTGGCGCTATCGGACTTGGCCGCCGCTGTATCTGCTGTTCGGCTGCGTGGTCGGGCTATATGGATACGGTCTTCTGCATTTACTGCCGCCAGCCTGGCACGGATTGGCCGGTCTGCCGGGACTGGTCGCGCTCCTGGCGCTGGCCCGCTGGGCGGGCTCCCGGTCGCGGACCATCGCGGTGCAGTGCCTGCTGCTGTTCGGGGTCCTGCTGGTCGGGCTGACGGCGTGGAGTCTGGGTTGGAACGCGCCGGGTTGGCTGGGATTCGCCACCGCCGCGCTGGCGGCGGTCCTGACCTATCAAGCGACCCGGCTGGCGCTCGCGTTGCCGGACGCGGACCCGCGCTGGGCTTGGGCTGATGGCGTGGTGGTGGCGCTGGCCACGGCGGCGGTCGCGTATGCGCCGGCCTGGGCGCCCATCGGCTGGGAATGGCGGGCCGCGTTCGGCTGGTTGGCGCTGGCGGGGTTGTGGACCGGATGGGTTCTGGCGCCCCCGGCGTCCCGCCAATCCCTCGCGCTCGCCGGCGGCGCGGAAGGAGCGTTGCCCGAACAGCGGCTGGCGGCGTTGGGTCGCGCCATCTGGGTGACTGGTGCGCTGCTGAACATCGCGTTGGCCGTGGCGTTGGGCGGGTGGACGCTGTGGCCGGAGGTCTTGGGACGCTGGGAGCCCATCCTGTTGCTGGCGTTGGCGGGCGCGCTGCTACTGTGGCTGAGCCTGGGTTTGCGCCAGCAAGTTTTGTTCTACGGGGTGCTGGCCTGCGCCGCGGCGGTCGGGGTCTTGGTCAAGCGGGGCTATGTTCCCGGCCCGAGCACCGGGCTGGTGGAATTCGCGCTGGTGTTGGCCCTGTGGGGGTTCCTGTGGTGGCTAGGATGGCGTTTTCCGCTCGACAGGCTCCGGGTTGAGAAGGGGAGCGACGATCGGACTCCACCATCGCGGGTCGCGCTGGTCCGCGCGCCGCTGGAACAGGCGATGGCGCTGTTATGGCTGGTCGGGCTGGTTCATCTCGGCCAGCGGTGGATGACCGGGGAAGCGGCCTGGTTTTGGCCGGGGACGGCGGGGTTGGCGATGGCGAATGGCCTGGTGTTGGTCGGGCATTTTCGACAATTCCGCTGGACCGCCCTGCCGATGGCGTTGGGTTTGGCGGGACTGCTGGTCGGTCTGGAGCGAAGTGGATTGACCTTGCCGTTGCTGGGTGCGGCGGCGGTGCTGTATGCGTTGCTGGTCTGGCGGTTGGGGATCGCCGTATTGGCCCAGCCCCTGACCTGGCGCGCGGCGAGATTGCTGTCGTTCACCGTACCGGGTGGTGGCGGCGGCGGACGGCGGCAGGCGGAGGACAGCCTGCACGGCGGCGCGGTGCTGGTCGCGGCGGTCGTCGTGGCGGCCAGTCCGGCGCTGGCGTTGACGGGTTGGGCGGCGCCGGTTTTGTGGCCCGGCCTTTCACTCGGCCTGCTGTTGTTCGGGCTGGCGGGCGCGCGTTATCGATCCGAGCCTCATGCTTACGCGGCGCTTCTGACCTTGACGGTCGGGGTCTGGTTGACCGATGCCTGGTGGGCCGCGCCCGACTTGTGGGTCGTGGGTCAACCGTTGAGTAATGTGCTCCTTAGCTTGCTCATGGCGGTGGCGGCGCTCGGGTTGACCGCCGAGCGGGCTGCGTCGCTGGCTTATTGGCGTGCGCCGCTGGCGGTGACCAGCAGCGTGTTGTATGGGCTGGCGCTGGCGGGCGCGGTGCTGGGATTCCTGGCCGCCGATCCGCGCCTGTCCCTCTTGTTGATCCTGCTGTGCGTCGCTCTGTTCCCGGTGGCGCGACCGTGGCCGAACGCCGCCGACTGGCGGGGGTTGGGGCTGGCGGTGCTGTCGAGCGCGCTGGTCGCGCATCTGGCGGAACAAGCCGGTTTCGGTGTGGGGGAGGGCGCGGGACTGGCGCTCGGCTGGGGTTATGCGCTGTGGCTGGGCGGCAATCTGCTGCTGCCGCGCTGGAACGCCCGCTGGCCGGACTGGGCGGCGGCGCCGATGGTTTGGCCGCTGCTGGGATTGGGGAGCGCGGCGTTCGGCGCATGGTTGGGTTGGGTGACTGGCGCATGGCCTCCGGCCGCCGCGCTGGGCGGTTTGGCGCTGTATCTGTTCCTGCTCTTGCGCAATACCGCCTGGTCCGGCCTCGCCTGGCTGGCGGTGGCGACGCTGACGGCCAGCGGTCTGCTGGCGGCGGGAGTTCCAGCGGGGGGATTCTGGGGTGATGGACCGGGCGGGATCGCCGCGCTGATCTGGTTGAACCTGCTGTTGCTGCTGATTCCATGGTGGCGGAGTCGGGGTCGGACGGTGGCCGGTTGGCTGAGCTGGCGGCAGGCCGATCTGGCGCCGCCGCTGTTCTGGATTCCCTTTGCGGTGCTGGTCTTGCTGCTCGGGCAACTGGCGCTGCTGGAATTCAATCTACTGTGGGGATGGACGCCGCCGCTGGAGTCGGGGTTCTGGCCGCTGACCGGATCGGCGGTGCTGCTGGCGGCGACGGCGGGCCATGCGGTCGTGCGGCGGTCGGATGCACTGACGGCGCAAATCTTGTTGGCGGCGCTCGGCGCGGTGATCGGCGCGGCGCTGCTGGATCTGCGCGTACCGTTGACCGTACTGCCGCTGGTGGTAGCCGGATGGGCGGGCGCGCTGCTGCTGGTCTGGCGGTATGGACCCCGGCGGTGGGCGGTGTTTCGTCCGGCGTTGGAGCCTTGGCTGATCGGCCTGCCCGTGCTGAGTTTGGGGTTGTTGTTCGTCGTGCCAGGGTTCAGCGGCGGTGTGTGGGCCGCGACCTTGTTCGTGCTGGCGACGCTGGCGCTGGCGTGGGGTAGTTGGCGCGGCGAGGGGTTCTGGACGCGGGCCGGGTTGTTGCTGGGGCTGGCCGGTAGTTACGCCCTCTGGTGGGTGAATGCGGAATCGCTCGCGTGGACGACGCTGGCAGGTTTGGCCCCCTGGTACGCCTTGCAGACCGGGTTGTTGTGGCTGGCGGTGCTGGGTATCCGGCGCTCTTACCCCCTCACCCCAGCCCTCTCCCCCATGAATGGGGGAGAGGGGGCCGAACGCTTGCGGCGCGGGACGGTCGTTGCCGCCGAGGAGGAGATAAGCCCGCGCGGTTGGCGAGATGATCTGGCGCGGGCGGCGGGTGGTTTGCTTCCTGGCTTGCTGGCGCTGAGCGGGCTGTGGCTGATCCTGCACGGTTATGTCGTGGTGGGGGCTCTGGCCGGGTCCGGTCTCTCGCCGTGGCATTTCGGCGTTCCCGCCGATCCGCTGGCGGCCGGCGCGGCGCTGCTGCTGTTGACCGTTTTGGCGGCCGTGAGAGCGTGGCGGCAACCCGATGAGCCCCTCTGGGTCTATGCGACCGCGCTGCTGTTGGGGGCGTTGGCCGGTTATGGGCGCTTGCTGATTCTGGGGCTGGCACCGCCGACCGTGGGCGATACCGTGGCGCTCATGGCGGCGGGCTATGCCGCGTTCCTGCTGCATCAATGGACCGGCTCGTCGCCGCTATATCGGCTGGCGTTGCTCTTGCCGGTGCTGGCGCTGGCGACCGCGCCGTGGCAACTGGCGTCGCCGTGGACGGGCGGCGCGCTGTTGGCGGCGGCCGTGCTGTATCTGTCGCTGGCCGGGACACTGCGCAATCCCTTGCCGCTGTATCTGGGGGTGCTGGCCCTGAACGGGACGGTTTATCTCTGGGCGCCCCTGTGGGCGGAGCGTTACGGACTGTGGCAGTTCTATCTGATTCCGGCGGCGGTTTCGGTGCTGGCGCTGCTGCACCTGCATCGGCGGGAGTTACGGTCATCGGTATTGAACGGCGCGCGGCTGGCGGCGCTGAGCGTGCTGTACGCCGGGGCCGCTCTGGACGTGTTCTTGCGGCCGGAAATGGGGGTGTTCGTGCTGGCGCTGGCGCTGGCGCTGCTGGGAATCGCGGTCGGGGTGGCGTTGCGCATTCGCGCCTTCCTATACGCCGGCGTGGCGTTCCTGGTGCTGAACGTGGCCGGGCAACTGCTGCGCTTTTATCCCGAACAGGGTCTGGGCCGGGCGCTGATCCTGCTGGGGCTGGGTGCGGTGATTACTCTGGGCATGGTGGTGTTCAGCCTCAAACGCGAGGCGATTTTGCAACGGGTGCGAATCGCGCGCGCCGATTTGGCGGCGTGGGAGTGAGGGTTTTACGGTCCTGATCCGCGTTCCTGTGTCCGACAGACTCCTAGAATCGCCGCACGGCGAATCCCATGGAGGCGGCCGCTCCGGCCATCACCGCATCCGCGGTTGCCAAGCTCTCTACTTCCCAATGCCGCGCCACCGCCAGATGCAGGGCATCCAACGTTCGCAACGGGTGCTCCGGGTACCGCGCGATCAGATTAACGGCCTCCGCAAAGCGCGCGTCCTCCACGGAGTACAGTTGCAGCGAGCCCTGCGTGATGTCGTCGAGGAAGGATGCGTAAACGACCGATTCCAGTTCGTGGTTCAGCTCGCCCATACGCCGCCGGCGGGCCAGCAACGAGCGCATTTCTGTTTGCGTCAGGCTGCTGATCACAGCCACATCCAGATCCTGGATGTAGAGAACGAAGTCTTCCGACCCAGGTTCGTTGAGATACCATTTGGCCAGCGCGCTGGTATCCAGATAGGCGCGTTTTTCAGCGTTCATCGCGCTCGCCGCGAACCAGAACTTCCGAAAGGATCGAGAGGGGGGACATGCGTGCGCGCAAATCCGCATGATCCGGACGTTGCCGGTTCCGATGAATCGGCAAAATCCGCGCGATCGCCTTGCCACCACGAGTGACGATCAACTCTCCCGAAGCATCCACCAAGGCATCCAGTCGTCCGATTGAGGCCCGCATCTCTCGAACATTCAACTC
>REEE01000343.1 GCA_007695245.1 Candidatus Competibacteraceae bacterium
CACCGTAAACGTTGCCACCAGGATAAGGATAAGTGCCAGCGACCGAGCCGATATTAATCGAGGCCACGATCGAACCTGGCACGGTGGTCAGTACGGACGAGTAGGTGATTGATGTGGCCTTGCCGCAGTGGGGGTATGTGCATCAGAGCGGGTGCCACAGCCGGGGAGAATACGCCCGTGACGAGGAGGGTGACGGTTTCCATGAGGTCCATGTCAACACCCTGGAAGGTTTTTGGTCGTTGTTGCGTTCCTGGTTGCGCCCGCATCGGGGCATCTCTCAGGAAAAGCTGCCGCTTTACCTGGGTTTCTTTGAGTTCGTGCATAACGTCAGGCGGCGCGGTCAGGCTTTGTTGGGATCGCTGTTAGACACTCTGTTGCAGCCGATAGCATGTCCTCAAAACCCAATATGAGCCTACGTTGGAATGACGTTCTCCGCTCGTCGGGAGCGTCCGAGCCATCTTGGAGCGCCTGCTCGGAGCCTGCTGGCTCCCACCGCGCCGGCCCGGGCTTTACCGATCCACGCATTGCGTGCAGCGCGTGTGGGTGGGATCCACCGCCAGGCGGCGTGTGTCGATGGGGCGACCGCAGACGAAACAGTCGCCGTAGTCGCCGGATTCCATGCGCCGCAAGGCTCCTTCGATCCGCTGCAACTGTTGCTGTCGCCGGCGCTGGGTCTCCAACGCCATCTCCTGGCCCTGGAGTGCATCCATCCGCGAGAGCCGACCGACGCTGGCCTGATCCAACTCCACCGTTTGCGTGGCGTCCTTGGCGATGGTTTGCAAGGCGTGCAGCTCCGACCGCAGTTGCAGCAGGGTTTGTCGGAAACCTTCAATCTCACTGTCGTTCATGGGTCTCCGTGGCGTCGAGCGCCGGCTTCAAATGGGTCGCGCCCTGCGGCGCGGAAGAGTTCGACCAGCACGGCCCCGGGCTCCAGCGGCAGGGGTGCCAGCGGCGGACGCACGGCGATCGGGTAATCCTGGATGCTGGCTCGCACCCCGTATTTGAGCGCGGCGATCTCCGGCTGCGTCAGGCGTGCGAGCAACCGTCGGATCCGCACTTGCAACCGGGCCACCTCCCGCCAGCATTGCGCCTGAGCCGCCTGTTCGAGCGCGACGTAGAGCGCCGGCGCGGCGTTGGCCGCCGCGCTGACGAAGCCCCGCGCTCCCATCCGCAACGCACGATGGAGGCGGGCGTCGTCCCCGATGAAGTAGCACGGCGTCGCCGCGAGCAGCGCCAGGTTCCCGGCGGAATCCTTCAGACCCGCGTGTGCGACCTGCGCCAGGATCGCCGGGGTCAGCGCATTCCTCGTGTGGCGGGGGAAGTTGTAGAGAATCAGCGGAATTTCGACGGCGGCCGCCACCGCGCGCAGATAGGCGACGAGACCTGCGGTTGGGGCGTCGGCGTAATAACTCGGCGGCAGGCACAGGATGCCGTCGGCCCCCAGCTCCTGGGCTTGCCGCGCGAGACGCAACGCCTCGGGCAGCGGCCCGCCGCCGGCCTGAAACAGCACCAGGCCGGGAAAATACTCCAGCGTCAGCTTCAGAACTTCCAGCCGCTCGGCGGGCGTCATGGCGAAGAACTCGCCGGTCGTGCCGCCCGCCAGCACCCGACGCACGCCGGCCGCCGCCAACCCGTCCAGGTGCTCGACCAGCGCCCGCCGGGCGATCTTGCCGTCTTCGCCGAACGGCGTCAGCAGCGGCACGATCAACCCCGCCAGTTCGATGACTTCCACCTCTTCATGCAGCAGGTGGCGAGTTTGTTGGTATAACGCCGGCGACACCGCTTCCAGCTCCAAGCGTCCATCGTCGTGGCGGAACAGGTGAACGTCCGCCCAATGCTTGCTCGCGGCTCCATGAGCGCTGAATTCGCGCAGGTTGCTGTGCAGGAAGGTGGCGACGGCCCGGTCGAGCGAATAAGCGCGCCGGTCGATATCCCGGCTCAGCCGCGTGGCGAGTTGGGTGCGCCAGTGGGCGTCGAGAAACACCGCGAAGTCGGTTAAGGCGCGGAACGCGGGGTACGTCGCCACTTCGCCCTCGACGAGGTTGAACCGCGCCGGGGCGTAGGTTTCGGTCCGCCCGGCATCGCCGAGGGCGGGATCGTAGACTGGCTTATCGAAGGGCTGACCGAGACGCAGGTCCGCCAGATGCGCGGCGATCCGGTCCATTTGGTTGGCGGCCGGGTGCGGACCGAACAGGCCGGCCTGTCGGCGGGCGGCCCGCGCCGTCTTGTAGTCGTCCAGCCGCAGGATCGCGGCATCGCCCAGCCGTTGGGCCAGGCGGTCGGCGAAGGTGCTCTTGCCCGTGCCGCCCGGGCCGCCGATGGCGATGACCAAGGGACCGGGTCGGTCGGCGAAGACGGTCTGGAGGATTTCGGCGAGCACTTGCTCGACCGGCCGCCGGCGCGGCCGACCGCGCTCCTTCGGCCGGACGTGAACGGGAGGATCGGGTCGTGTGGAGTCGCGGTTATCAACGGAAATCATGGCTTCGCTCCTGCTCCTTAAAGCCCGTGCAAAGTTATAGAACCATTTTTCATTATCCAAACTGGGTCGGAATACCCGCTTTGCAGGGCTGATGAAGCAGGCGTGCCGCAGAGAGGACAGTCTCGTTGGATCGCTTTCCGGCCATTGATTTCCATGGATTTCCACTGCGACCTTCCCGGAGTCAGTATCCTCCAGCAAACCTGAGGGATACTGACTCAGGACTTTCGCTTTCCGTCATTCCCGCTGACGCGGGAATGACGGATTTAAGGGCTTGGTGAACGCCCTGACTATGCAAATGCTTTTTTGATGACCTTAAACAAGGGCTGGATTCAGGACTCAGGACTCAGGACTCAGGACTCAGGACTCAGGGCTCAGGATCAGCCGATGCCGGACCGGGCCGGGCAGCAAAGGCGAGGGTTCTCCCTGGACCCAGGCGTCGTGGCCGGCCTGATAGTAGGGCGACAAGGGGTGACCGCTCTGCCCGCCGGGCAGGTGCAGGATACCGTTCTCTTCCCGCCCCGGCATGACGACCAGTCGTTGGGAAGCCCCGTCGCCGGGTCCCTGGATCCGCGGCATGTACCGGTCTCCCGGCAGAGGGTGCCGGGGCAAATCCAGCCAGCCGCTTAGCCAAGGCAAAATCGTGCTGAAAGGATGCTGGATGCGGGACCGGTTGTATTCGCCCCAGATCCAGGCCGCCAGCGGTCGCCTTCCGGCGGTCGCCGCCGCCAGCGTGGCATCGGCTGCGTCTAGCAGCAGGGCCGGCCAGTCGGCGTATCGCGGATCGAGCAGATGGGGCGGTTGCCGGGCAACCAGTTGCCACAACGGGCCTTCGTGCTGGCGGAGCCAGTCGTAATCGAAGTACGGCTCGCCCGGCAGGGCGACGGCCAACAGGGGCTCCAGCGCCCGCGCCCGCGCTTCGAGACGAAACGTCTGCACCAGCCGGTAGCCGACCGAATCCACCGCGGCGCGTCCGCCCCAGTCCTCGACCCATGGTAGCAATTCCGCCCGGCGCGGATCGGCGGCGATCGCGTCCGGGGTCAGGGTCGCCAGCAGCAGCGCGCGCCAGCGTTCCAGAAAGAGCGCCCGATCATCGAGTTGTAGACCCAGCGAGGTAGCTTCGTCAAAAGACTCCATGCCCTGCAAGCCATCCCGAATCTGCCGGGCGCGGGCGCCGAGCGCGTAGCCGCCGTCACCGAGCAAGTCCAACCAGGCGCCATCCATCACCCGGTTGTTGGCGGTCCACAGCAAACCGCTCGGCGGGTCGATGAGGCGCGGATATTCGTCCGGGTTCAGCCAGCCGTCCCAACCGCGCCGACCATCGGCCCAGGAGGTCGGGAGCCGACCGTCATGACCGAAGCGGCGCGGGATCGGCCCGGCGAGGGTCCAGGCGATGCGGCCGTCGGCGCTGGCCACCAGGAAGTTCTGCGCCGGCATTCCGGCCCGATTGGCGGCATCCAGGGCCGCTTCCAGAGCATCAAGCGCTTCCAGCGCCAGCAATTCCAGATTCATGGCCCGCGGATCGTGCGCCACCCAACGCAGCGCCCGCCGCCGGCCCTGGTGGTCGCGATCCAGCACGGGTCCCCAGATCGTTTCCAAAATCTCCAACTTCTCGTCGGGACCATCCTTGACGGCGAGCGTTTCCTCGACGCGGGTGAAAGGCCGTGGCCCGTCCGGCGTCTGGTAAGTCCCCTCGTCCACGCCCGGTTCCAGCACCACCAGATCGGCCCAGTCGCCCTCGCTGTTGGTGAAGCCCCAGGCGAGGTGGCCGTTGCTGCCGACTACCATGGCCGGCGCGCCCGGCAGCATGACGCCGCTGACGCGCCGCTCGCGCCCGTCGGTGTCGAGATAAATGAGGGTCGCGCGATACCAAACGTTGGGCACGCGCAACTTCAGATGCATGTCGTTGGCCAGCAGCGCGCCGCCCTGCGCGGTCAAGCGGCCGGAAATCGTCCAGTTATTGCTGCCGCTGCTGAAATCCGCACCCTCGGCCGTGCCGTCGCGCAACCATGGAGCAAGGAAGGCGGCGAGCGTTTGGGAGAGCGAACTCGCGGTCCGCGCCGCGAGAGCCGCTTCCACCGCCGGGCGTGGGAAGGAGTCACGCCGCAGGTCAAACACTTCGGGACCGGGCGGCGGCGGCGCGGCGAACGGTTCGCCTTGCAACGGCGCGTCCCACTCCGTGCCCGGTGGATCGAGGAACGCGGCAAGCGCCGGCGGCAGCCGGTCGTGCAATGCGCCGCGAACTGATTCGCGCGGCCATTGCCGGCCCTGAAGGTCCAGATACATCGCATACGCCGCCAACAAGGTATCCTCGGGCCGCCATGGCGCGGGGTCGAGACGGATCAGCAGATATTCAAACGGAGGGGCGGAGAGAGCGGCCAACCCGGCGTTAACCCCGTCGGCGTAGGTCGCGAGCAGCGCCTGCTCCGCCACGGACAGCGTGGTCAGGACCTGACGGGCGCGGGCGCGGAGGCGGTGGATGCGGTTGTTCCGGTCCAGGCCCAGCGCGACGGCACCGAACAGTTCCGCCAGTTCGCCGGCCGCCACGCGCCGCAGCAGGTCCATCTGGAAAAATCGCTCCTGCGCATGAATAAAACCGGTGGCGCGGGCGACATCCGATCGGGTTGCGCCCTGGATCGTGGGGATGCTCAACCCATCACGTTCGATGATGACCGGCGCGCTCAGGCCGGGCAGCGCGATCTGGCCGTCGAGTTGGGGCAAACCGCCCCGCAGTTGCAGATACAACCAGCCCGCGCCGCCGGCCGGCGCGACCAGCAGAACGAAACCGGCCAGCAGCGCCCAGCGCCGCCAGCGACGAGACCTGGATTGCCGGTCGGCTTCTCGCATCAGTGATCGCCTCCACGAGGGGAAATATTCGGCCGCTATCATGGTCCAACGTCAGGCCACTCGCCCGACGGCGCACGGTGTTGTTCTGATGCCGCCGCGAATCGAAACGGCGATGGTATTCGTTTCCAAAAATAAATTCCGAGGAACGCATCATGTCCGATCACACTGCTGATGACAGCCGTCGTCGCTTTATCAAGCTGACCGCCATCGGCCTGGCCGCCGCGCCATTCGCCAACGTGCTGTCGAGCGGTGCCGCGCGCGCGGCGGAGCTGGAAATGCTCGACGAGTCCGACCCAATGGCCGTGGCGTTGAAGTACAAGGCCGACGCGACCGAGTCGGAACGCCAGGACGACACCCATCTGTGCAGCAACTGCAACCTCTACACGAGCACGGACGAGGAAGCCGGCCCTTGTACGTTGTTCCCCGGCAAGCTGGTGGCCGCCGACGGCTGGTGCGTCGCCTGGGTTAAGAAAGCCTGAGTTTTGGAGATAGCAGATTAGGAGATAGGGGGTAGGATTTTCCTGCCCCTTGTTACGCTTTCCCCTTTCCCCTTTCCCCTTTCCCCTTTCCCCTTTCACTTCCCCCGCTTCCGATCCAGCCGCCAGACGAAATCCTCGATGATCTTGCGGTAGAGATCGTCCTTGAGCACCGCATCCTCGACGCCGTGGTCGATGTTGGGGTTGTCGTTGATCTCGATCACCACCACCCCTCGGGGCGTTTGCTTCAAATCCACGCCATAGAGACCGTTGCCGATCAGATTAGCGGCCTTGAGCGCGGTCTTGACCACCACCTCCGGCGCATCCTCGACCCTAAAGGTCTTAAAGTCGCCCGCGCAGAGGTTGCGCTTCTGACCCGGTTGATGGTTGTAGATTTGCCAATGCTCCTTGGACATGAAGTACTGGCAGACGAACAGCGGCGTCTTGTTGAGAATCCCGACCCGCCAGTCGAATTCGGTGTAGAGAAACTCCTGCGCGAGCACTAGATCGGAGGATTTGAACAGCTTGCCGGCGATGTCCAGCAACTCGGCACGGTTGGCGACCTTGAATATCCCTCGTGAGAACGAGCCATCGGGAATCTTCAGCACGATGGGATAGGGAATTTCCTGATCCACCCGCTCCAGATTGTCGCGGCGGACGATGACGGTCTTGGGGGTGCGGATGCGGTGGGTGCGCAGCAGTTCGTCCAGATACACCTTGTTGGTGCATTTGAGGATGGAGTCGGGATCGTCGATGACCACCATCCCTTCGCTCTCCGCCTTCTTGGCGAACGGGTAGGTGTAGTGATCGATGCCCGTGGTCTCACGAATGAACAGGGCATCGAATTCGGCCAGGCGACCGTAATCCTTTTTCTCGATCAATTCGACATTGACCCCGCACTCGCGACCGGTTTTAACGAATTGTTGCAGCGCCTTGGGGTTGGAAGGCGGCAGCGCTTCCCGGGGGTTGTGAAGGATCGCCAGATCGTAGCGGTAGTTGCTGCGGGCTCGTGGTTGTCGCCAGCGCCGGCTCAGATAGGCGGTCAGCGCGCTTAGAAAAAACTCTTCCTGTTCGGGAGACAGTGAATTCAGATGCAGCGCCTTGATGGTGGCGATGCGCCACTTACCCTGCAAGCGGAATTCCACCCGCAGCAACGGCGAGCGGAAGGCGTCGAACAGTTGCCGGGCCAGTTCCTGCAATTCCTTGGCCATGCACTGGCCGAAGCAGATATCCAGTTCGAAGGCGGTGGCGGTGAAGCCGGGCCGGGGTTTGCCCAACACCTGTTGGACCCGATCATCGAGATCCTCGATGTCCAGGCTGTAGATGGATTTCCGGCTGAGATCATTGAGCGTGCGCACGCTCGGGATGACCCGATGTCGGCGGGCCTCAGCCAGCAGCGAACAATAATAACCGACGCTCAGGTAGCGGTAGCTGCGACAGAGATTCAGCACTCGCAGGTTGCGGCCACCCGCGGAATATTCCGGTTTGGCCAGATAATCCTTGGCGGCGACGACGGGCAGGGTTGGAAAGTGCGCTTTCCAGTCGGTGGGATTTTCCACCAGGATGATGTGATCGGCCATCGGCTTGAATCGGTGCTCCTGACACCGTGCTCTAGGGTGATGACGAAGATGACGAAGCGGGCATCGCCAGACGGGACCGGCGGTGGGAACGATAGAGAATCAACACGGCTTTCTGTCCGACCTTACCGTAGCGGGCCATACGCTGGAATTCCCGGTGCGGGATCGGCAGGTTGATGGAGTCGGTGACGGTTTCACCGTTCTCGGCATTGACCAGAGGATCGTGGACATAGATGTAATGGTCGTCGAAGCCGGTGACCACGACCCAGTGCGGGAAGCGTTCGCCGTAGATGCGGTAGGAGCTGATCAGCACCAGCGGGATGCCGCCGGCCTCGAATTTCTGGCGCAGTTCGTCCACGCCCAGACTGCCGTGGCGCAGCGCGACCGGCAGCCGCTGGAGTTCTTCGATCCAGTCCTCCTGCACCAATCGCATCACCTCCTTTTTTTCCAGGCTTCGTACCGAGTCGACCAGGAACACCCCATCCTCGTTGACGTGGATTTCCAGATCGAACCCGCGATGATAGGCCGACAGTGCCAGGCCGTAGGGACCGCAGCCGCCGTGACCGGCGGTCATGAAAATAGTGGTGGCCTCGCGCCACAGCCGCAGCTCCAGCTTGCGTTCGAGTTCGAGGGTCGGGTCCAGCACTTTCATCGCCATCATCAGCGCCGCCGGGCCGCAGGTAAATTCGAGGGTTTGCTGGTAATAGGGGACCTTGATCAGATCGACTTGGAGATGCGGGATCAGCCGTTTCTCGAAGCGCAGGGCGGCCATGTGGTCTGCGTAATAATCCAGCACTTCCTTGAACTGGCGGTAGCCGTGGCGGCGGAACAGACCCAGCGAAGCGGCGTTGTCGCGACGGACCTCCAGCCGCATCGACACGCAGTCGCGCTCCAGGGCGGCGGCTTCGGCGGCCTTCAACAGCCGCGAGCCAATTCCGCTCCGGGGATGGTCGGGGTGAACGGCGATGGAATAGAGCCGCGCCAGCGACGCGCCGCGCGAAAAGAGCAGCAATACGTAACCCAGAAGGTGCCCGGCTTCCTCCTCCAACAGGGTCACGGCATGACCGCGGGTCAGCAGATGGCGAAAGCTGCGGCGGGACAGGCGGTCGGTGGTGAAACACCGATTTTCGAGGGCCAGCAGGGCCGGAATGTCGTCCAGAGTGGCGGGGCGCGGCATGGCGATTCAGAAGGGTTCCGGACCAGAGAGGCTCGCGAGGCGCGGAACGGGAGGGGAAAAACGGCGGGGAAAC